>WFQE01000170.1 GCA_015487165.1 Paracoccaceae bacterium
GTCATACAACGCATCAGCGCGGCGCAGGTTTTCATGGCTGAACCCATATTCGCGCCCCCGTGCCGCCCTGTTATAGGCCGGGTCCCGCGGGTCGTCTGACCAGATATCCCGCGGGCCGATCATGCGAACCGTGCCGTTGAAACGGGGGCGTGCGATACGGTCGGGGCGATACCAGACCTCGGCAATCCGCCAGCACCCGATGGGGGTGATGCCATCGCCCTCGCCCCTTTTATGCCCGATCCCGCCACGGCCCACCGCGCAGGGAAATGACAGCCCGCGATACCGTGCGTGCCCTCGCCCGATGACCAGATCGAAGGCGCGGGGGGTCACAGCAGATGCCCGCTTTTCTTTGCCTTGGTGTCCAGATAGGCGGTGTTGTGGGCATTGCGGCCGACCTTCAGCGGCACGCGCTCGACCACATCAAGGCCGGCCTGTTCCATCATGGCAACCTTTTTCGGGTTGTTGGTCATCAGTCGCACCGCCTTGAACCCCAGGCGGCGCAGGATTTCGGCCCCAAGGCGGAAATCGCGCTCGTCATCCTCAAAGCCCAGCCGGTGGTTGGCCTCGACCGTGTCGAACCCCTGATCCTGTAATGAATAGGCGCGCATCTTGTTGGCCAGCCCGATCCCGCGGCCTTCCTGATTCATGTAAAGCAGCACACCGGCGCCCTCGGCCCCGATCTGGTCAAGCGCGGCACGCAGCTGTGCGCCGCAGTCGCATTTCAGGCTGCCCAGCAGGTCGCCGGTGAAACAGGCCGAATGCAGCCGTGCCAGCACCGGCCGGCTGCGGTCGGGGCGGCCGATCTCGACCGCGTAATGTTCTTCGCCGCCATCTTCGGGGCGAAACACATGCACACGCCCGGCCTCGGAAACCGCCATCGGCAACCGGGCGGCGGAAACCTCGTGCAGTGGGCTGGTTTCGGCCAGATGCGGTGCGGCCTGTGCAATATCCAGCAGGTTCAGCCCGTGTTCTTGCGCTTTCTTTTCGGCGTTATCCACCAACACCACGACCGCCGCAGGCAGCAGGCGCGCCTGCTTGCACAGGGTCAGCGCGGCACGGTGCAGATCGGCGGGGCCGTCGCGCAGCGTGATGCAGGGCCCCTTGAGCGGCGTCATGAGGTCGCCCGAGGGATCGGCCAGCGCCTGCAGCCAGGCGACATCGGCGCCGTCAGGAATATCGATGCGGGCAAGATCGCCGTCATAGGCCCGCGCGTGCAGGGTTTCGGCACGCCGCGCGGTGATTGCCAGGCTCGCGTCATGGCCTGCTTGCTGCGCGTCCCGCAGGCGTGGGGCGGTCAATGTCTCGGCCGCAAGAACAAGTGCGGCGCGGCCCTGCCCATCGCTCAGCACCACGGGGACGCCCATGCGCAGATCGGCACGAGCTTGTGCGATTTTCTCGACAATTCCGGGGCCTAGAGACATGAGGGCCGTCCTTTGTAACAATTCGCGTCCAACATATAGCCCCCGACGGGGAAAGTTGAAACAATACCCGTGTTTTTGACACGACCCTGTGAGAGAACGCCGAAAAACTTGTTTCGACGCGCCATTACACACATTTCTATATCCGAGACATGAACAAGGGAGTTTCCAATGGGCAATGTCAAAAAGATCCTGATGGTCGATGACGACGAAGACCTGCGCGAAGCGCTGGCCGACCAGCTGGTTCTGACCGAAGAATTCGATGTGTTCGAGGCCGAGGATGGCGCCAGCGGGCTGGAAAAGGCCAAAGAGGCCATCTACGACCTTGTGATCCTTGACGTGGGTCTGCCGGATATGGACGGGCGCGAATTGTGCCGTCTGATGCGCAAGCAGGGCGTCAAATGCCCGATCATCATGCTGACGGGCCATGATTCGGATGCCGATACCATTCTGGGCCTTGATGCGGGTGCGAATGACTATGTCAGCAAACCGTTCAAGTTTCCGGTCCTGCTGGCCCGTATCCGCGCGCAGCTGCGCCAGCATGAACAATCGGAAGACGCGGTTTTCCAGCTTGGGCCCTATACGTTCAAGCCGTCGATGAAGATGCTGATTACCGAGGACGACCGCAAGATCCGGCTGACGGAAAAGGAAACCAACATCCTCAAATTCCTTTACCGCGCAACAGACGGCGTGGTTGCCCGCGATGTGCTGCTGCACGAGGTCTGGGGCTATAACGCCGGCGTCACCACTCACACGCTGGAAACCCATATCTACCGGCTGCGGCAAAAGATCGAGCCTGACCCCAGCAACGCGCGCCTGCTGGTGACCGAGTCGGGCGGCTACCGTCTGGTCGCCTGAGGCATATTACAGTTTTTCCCTCCCTGATGGACTGGCCCGGCATGTTGTCGGGCCATTTTTTCAGCTTCGCCACCGCCTGACAGCCAACAGTGCGCGACGCAGATAGCGGTGCATCGCGGCCGAGCCAGGCGGCACCCGCGTTGCGCACCAGCCAAGCGAGGCACAGGCCCGCAGCGCAGCAAACAGCGCAAACAGTTCTTCCGCGCGGTCGGGCAGGGGGCGGATGTCGGCATATCCCTGCAATATGGCGTCGCGCAGGGCGGGATAGCTGTCTTCCTCGATCCCCTGGGACAGGGCGACCGCCAGATCGTAAAGGCGCCAGCCAAAGCCGCTGTCATCGAGGTCGATTAATGTCAGACCCTGTGCATCCTGCATGATGTTTTCACGCAGCGCATCGGCATGTATCAGGCCGAAATCGCCCCTATATGCGGCAAGAATTTCCGTGGCATCCTGTCTCGCATATTCCAGTTCCCGGCGCTGGGCGTCATCCAGCAGCGGGTTTTCCCAGAACCGCCCCCAATGCGGGTTGTCCCCCAGCAAGCCATCCAGATCCCATTTGCGGCGCGCGAAATCGCCGGGCAGGGCCATGCTGTCGCTGAGCTTGTGCAGATTTGCCAACAGCGCGCCGATCTGCCGATACAGGTTGATCTGCCCGGGCAGGGTCTGGGGCAGGGGGGCGTCTGCGTTGCCGATTGCTGTTGCGTCGATCCACTCGACAAGGCTGGCGACATGACCATCCGGCAGTGATGCGGTCAGGCTGCCATTCGCCGACGGGATGGGGCGAGGTGTCGGAAACCCCTGCGCAGCCAGGGCCGCGGCCCACCAGAGTTCGGATCGGATTTCGCTTTCCGAATTATAGCCCCGCCTGTGAATTCTGAGGGCGGCCTTGCGGCCATTGGGCAGGTTGGCGGCGAAAACGGCATTTTCGCGATGGGCAATCAGACGGAGATCGGATTCGGCGATCGCCCAGTACCCGGCCGCCTTGCGCGCGCGTTGCCTCATTCCTGCACCGCGGTTGTGGCAAGGATATCGTCCAGCGCGTCGATCAGCAGATCGGCATGTTCCTTGCCAAACACCATCGGCGGGCGGATCTTGAGGGTCGCGTTGCCCACGCCGATGCTGTTCAGCAGAATGCCGCGTGATTTCATTTCTTCCACGACGCGCGCGGTAAAGGCGGTTGCAGGGGTGCTGCCGTCGGTCGTGAATTCGACGCCAAAGAACAGCCCCTCGCCGCGGACATCCGCGATCACCGGATATTTTTCTGCCAGTCCGTTCAGGCGTTCCAGCGCGTATTTGCCGGTGTCATGCGCCGCCTCGATCAGGTTTTCCCGCTCGATAACCTCAAGCACCGCCGATGACGCCGCACAGGCCACGGGGTTGCCGCCGAAGGTGTTGAAATAGCCAAAGGCGTTGCGGAATTCTGACAGCAGGTCGAGCGACGCCAGCACTGCCGCGGCCGGATAGCCATTGGCCATCGGCTTGCCGATGGTCACGATGTCGGGGGTAAAGCCCAGCCTCTCGTGCCCCCACCAGTGGCTGCCCAGCCGGCCAAAACCGGGCTGTACCTCGTCGGCGATGATGACGCCGCCTGCCTTGCGGACTGCATCCGCCGCCCGGTCAAGAAAACCCGCCGGCAGATCGGGGAAGCCCTCATTGGCAAAAAACGGGCAGATGACCAGCGCCGACAGGCCGTGACCGCTGCGCTGAAGCTCGGCAATCGCCTGTTCGACAGCGGCGGCGAATGCGCGGCCCTGGGGGTCGGGGGTGCGCAGCGAATCCGGGGCAGGCACGAGGCGCACATGATCCTGACGGCCGCCCACGGGGGGGCGTCGCGTCGAAAGCTGGCTGACTGCCGCAGTGTTGCCGTGATAGGTGCGGTCGGTTGCGATAACGCCGGTCTTGCCGGTGGCCGCCTGCGCCATGCGCAGCGCAACATCATTGGCCTCGGATCCGGTGCAGGTCATGATGGCCGAGGTGATATTCGGGCCGAAATGCGCGGTCAGGGCCTCGATATAGTCAAGGATGCCTTCATGCAGGTATCGGGTGTGGGTGTTCAGCTGTGCGGATTGCCGCGCGATGGCCTCGACGACCTTGGGGTGGCAATGGCCCACATGGGGCACGTTGTTATAGCAGTCCAGATAACGCCTTCCGTCGGCATCCCACAGCCAGATGCCCTTGCCCCGCACGATATGCAGGGGCGTTTCATAGAATGTCGGCACATTCGGCCCCAACAGGCGTTCGCGCCGGCGCATGAGTTCGGAAATATCGCTCATTCTGGCCACCCTCCCATGTCAGGGCAGTTGTTCCAGATTTTGCAGCCGCCTGCCATGAAAAAAAGCCCCGCCACAAGGGCGGGGTCAGTTCGTGGTGTCAGGTCGGTCCACGAATGTGGGCCGCAGGCACCGGCGGTATCTGTTATCAGTTTGTTTTCGATTGCATCTCGGCGCGGATCTGCTGACGCAAGATGTCGATCGGAATCATCTTTCCGTCGCGCTTGAAGCCCCAGAATGTCCAGCCATTGCATGATGGCGCGCCTTCCAGCGCCGCCCCGACCTGATGGATCGAGCCCTTTGCGTCATGGGCGATCAAGGTGCCATCGGCGCGCACCTTGGCCTTGTGGCGGCCGTTCAGCGAAACCAGCACCTCGCCGGGATTCAGCAGGCCGCGTTCGACCAGCTGGCCAAAGGGCACGCGCGGTTCGGCCCGTTTCGAGGTGGACACTTCAAGCGAGGCCTTGTCAAAGCGCCGGGCGTTGTCGATGCGCTTTTGGGCGACCTTGCGATAGGCCTCTTCGCGCTCGATGCCGATGAAATCGCGCCCCAGCTTTTTGGCAACCGCCCCCGTCGTGCCGGTGCCAAAGAACGGGTCCAGCACCACATCACCGGGGTTGGTCGAGCCGACAAGCACACGGTGCAACAGGGCCTCGGGCTTTTGTGTCGGGTGGGCCTTGACGCCGTTTTCGTCTTTCAGCCGTTCGTGCCCGTTGCAGATCGGCAGAACCCAGTCGCTGCGCATCTGGATGCCGTCATTCAGCGCCTTCAGCGCCTCGTAGTTGAAGGTGTATTTCGATTTTTCCGACTTGGCCGCCCAGATCATGGTTTCATGCGCGTTTGTCAGGCGCATGCCGCGGAAATTGGGCATCGGGTTGGATTTGCGCCAGATCACGTCATTGAGGATCCACAGCCCGGTGTCCTGCAACGCCGCGCCGACGCGGAAAATGTTGTGATAGCTGCCGATCACCCAGATCGCGCCATCGGGTTTCAGCAGGCGCTTGGCGGCCTTGAGCCAAGCGCGCGTGAACTTGTCATATACCTGGAACGAGGCAAACTGGTCCCAGTCGTCATCGACTGCATCGACCTTGGAATTGTCGGGCCGGTGAAGCTCGCCCTTCAGCTGCAGGTTATAGGGTGGATCGGCGAAGATCAGGTCGATGGATTCAGCCGGCAGGCTGTTCATCACCTCGACGCAATCGCCGGAAAGAATCTGGTTCAGCGGCAGCTTGGGCTGCCCCTTTGTCGTGTTCTTTTTTGCCATCTCTGCCCCATGCGCTTTGCGCTTGTTATTGGCATAAGATGATTCAAAGGGGATTCGCCGTCAATTTCTTTTTTGAATCAATGGGTTAATTATTCATCTTGATACAAGATATTGTGGACGGGTCTGAACGAACGCCTATGATGTGGGGTTACACCAAGGGCCTTTAGGGCGCTCAGATGCTCTTTCGTGCCGTATCCGGCGTTGCGTTCCCACCCATAGCCCGGAAATTCGCGGGCGAGATCGGCCATGATCCGGTCGCGCGTCACCTTGGCGATGATGGATGCGGCGCTGATGCTGAGCGATTTGTCATCTCCCTTGACGATGGCGCGGGCGGGGCAGGGCAGGTTTTCGGGCAGCCGGTTGCCGTCGACCAGTGCCATGCCGGGGGTGCGAGGCAGCCCGTCGATGGCGCGGCGCATGGCCAGCAGGCTGGCTTGGAGGATGTTGAGTCTGTCTATTTCCTCGACCGAACACGCGCCGATGGAAATTTTCGCTCGCGCGGCGATTTCATCATACAGGATATCCCGCCGTTTCGCAGTCAGCTTTTTCGAATCCGCCAGCCCCTCGGGGATGTTGTCGGGGTCCAGGATGACCGCGGCGGCGACGACCGGCCCGCACAGGGGGCCGCGGCCCACCTCGTCAACCCCGGCAACAGGTGCAAGCCCCTGTCTGTGGGCGTCGGTTTCCAAAAGATAGTCTGGCATGGTTTCCCCGGTGGCCCTGTTTCAGATCCCGAACATGTCAGATCGGGGCGGCCGGGAAAACCCGAAAAGGCGGACGGGGCGGCGATGCGCCCCGTCCTGTATTGCAGAAGGATGAGAGCCGGGACAGACATGAGGGAACCAGGAAATCGACCCTCAAACCTTCTGCGAACCTCGTTGTCCCGAAAGGATGCCGAAGCGGCCTAGCGCCAGACTGCGACCCGCTTGTACCAGGGGCCGACATCGCGCTGCCAGCCGTGGCGCCGCATGCAGCCGGGGCGATAGAATTTCACCCAGCCATATCGATCGGTCCAGCGTTCGGCCAGGCAGGCGCGGGGCTTGCCCTCGTAAACGCGCACCATCCTGCGGCGCGGCGGCGGGGGGGCGCGGCGTGTCACGGGAACCGGCCGTGCCTTAGACTTGTTCGCGGCGTCGATCAGGATCCCGATTGCGACGGCGCCCACCAGAAAGCGGGCGAGCTCTTCATTCGGGCCGGCCTGAGCGGGGGCGGATGACAGGCCAAAGGTTGCGATGGCTCCGGCGGTGATGGCTGCGATCAGGTGGTTTTTCATCGTTTTGTTCCTTGCTTTCCTGCCCCTGGGGGCGATGTCCTGTGTTGTCCTGGGGCGAGTCGATTGCCCGTTGCGAGGTGATGAGTGGACACTGGCCGGAGAGCGCAAAGTTAGGCAATATCGGGGGGATGTTATCGGATAACAAGCCCACTGGCGGGTCGTTGTTATTGTATATCTTTGGTTCAGTGGCCTATGTTTGGCGCAACCGATACACAGGTGAAGATGATGAAAACACTTCTGACCACGATGGCGTTCATGCTTGCGCTGGGCGTTTCCAGCCAGGCAAGTGCCGCATGCTATGCCGATTACAAGGCCAAGAAGAATCAGCCCCTGCAATTGCATTATGGGGTCATACAGTTGCCCGACAACGTATGCGGCAGTCCGGGCAAAATCAGCCAGACCATTCAGCGCAGGATTTCTGTTGGCGGTTGGCGCCTACTTAATGTTATGTCTGTGTTCGGACCGGACGGGCTGAACAAGAGACGCGCAAGTGCAGGAAAATTCTTCCTCAGGTATTAGAAAGAGGTTGTTCAACAAGGGCAACGCAACCCTGACACTGGGGATTGTGGCCATTGTCGGGATTCTGGCGATCGCATCGGCGGTGCTGTTTTACAACCTGCCTGATGCCAATGCATTCAACGACCGGGTTGAACGGATCTTTGTCGAGAACGACAATCTGACCTCGAATGCCGAGATCAAGCTTCTCGAAATCCTCGCCCAGTCGGGAACGGCGTTTTCCGATGTTCTGGCGTCCTACCGCTTTGTCATTTTCGTGCTGCTTGTCTTTTCGACGGCCATTCTGATCGCGGCGCTGGTCTTTCTGGTCAACATCGCGGCCATGAATCGCCGGATGTCCGAAATCGAACGCGCCGGTATCCAGATCAACAGCCTGATCATCAGCCGGGACGAGAGGGTCGTCTATCTGAACAACATGGAATTCACCTTGACCGAAGCCGCCTTCGAGGCACTGGCCGTTCTGGCCGAGGCACGGATGGATGACGAGGTGGTCAGCGGGGTCGAACTTGAATCCCTGATTACCGGCAAGGACCGCACCGAATGTGAAGAGGCTGCGGGCGCGACCCGCATCAAGCGCCTTCGCGACCATCTGGGCAACCAGATCGTTTCCGAGTTGCTGATCAAGACGATCAGCCGCAAGGGCTATATGCTGGCGATCGACAAGGACGTCATCAAGATGATCTGAGCTTTGCACGCGCTTGCCGGGACGGATTGATCGGGCTTGCGAAGGTGCTGTCAAGATGCGGGAATGTGCCACAATTCCGGCATAGTATTGCCCTGCATTTTTCGGATTTTCCTCAGAATTGGATGCTACCGTTTCCATAATCGTCCCGCCTTGGGCGGGAGGTGTGTATTGGAGAGCAGGTTCATGTCAAAGGAAAAAAACACGATTCCGCCAAAAACCGGTTCGGCCGAAGGGGCAGGCCACCATGTGGATTCCGCTGATACAATTGATTCGACGCAAACATATGAAACCCACGAAGAAGGCGTTCCTGAAGATGCCCAGGCCCATGTTTCGGGGATAACTCACAGCGATGAAACAGGTGGCACTTCCGGCGATGCGCCAGTGGCACAAGCGGGTGAAGGCAGCGCAGGGGACAGCGCGTTCGATCGTGATGATTCCAGTCATGGCGAAAGTGATTCAGCCGACAATGATGACCGGCATTCGGGCGAACCCTTGTCAGACGGGCCGCGCGCCCGGGTCGAAACGCAGGGTTCCCACCACGCAGAGGATGATGAAGGTTCGGACAGCGCGGAACATCATTCGGATAGCGGCCACGGCGATGACGGCCAACACGGGCATGACGATGACCATGGGCACGGCGACCACGATCATGGGCATGACGACGACCATGATCACGATGATGAGCATGATCACGACGACGATACGGATGATCACATTGTCTGCTTTGCTGCCGGCACGTTGATTGACACACCTTCCGGCCCGGTCAGGGTCGAGGATCTGGGTGTCGGCAAGACGGTTCTGTGTGGCGACGGCGTTGCCCGCAAGATATTGTGGTTTTCCGGTCGCCAGATCACCCCCGAGGAGATGCGGGAACATCCGGAATTTCGCCCCATCCGTATCCGCAAGGGGGCGTTCGGCGATAACCTGCCCTACAGGGATCTGCTGGTTTCACCTCAACATCGCATCCTGATCAATGACTGGCGGGCAAGCCTGATGTTCGGGGTGGAAAAGGTGCTGGTCCCCGCGGTTCACCTGCTTAATGATCGCGATATCGTTCGCGATCACGGGACGGATGGCGTGGTTTACTATCATTTCATGTTCGACCGCCATCACACGGTCATATCGAATGGCATTCAGAGCGAAAGCTTCTTTCCGGGCGGCACGGCCCTTGCCGGGGTGGACGAGGCCGCCAAGCGGGAACTTCTTCGCCTGTTCCCGCAGCTGTCAGAAGGAAGCGCATCATATGGCCAGACCTGTTGCCCGACTTTGAAGGCATATGAGGCAATGGCGCTGCTGGGCGGTTAGGCGCCGACCCTGTAGACTCGATTTTCGACCTTTGATCCATTGTGGCAAAGCGGCCGCGCTGGTCGGGACGTTGCCAAAGCGATCAAGACAGAAATGGCCCCGGACATGGCGATCAGCGGGGCGAGGGCTTCAACATGGCAGCCATCAAGGCGCTGTCGGGATCGGCCAGACCGTCTATCACGTTGAAATGATGTCGCCCTGGCTGGATGACTGCCTCGGCATGAGGCCAGTGCGCGGCAAGTTTGCGGGCCTGATCGACAAAGGCGGGGCGTTCATCGCCGCCAACCCAGGCGACAACGGGAACTGGCAGCACGTCATCATGCAACAGCGGGCTTTCGGACGCTGCCTCGACCGCATCAAGGCGCAGATCCTCATTCATGGATGTTCGCAGCAGGGGGCGCAGATCGTGCAGGCCGGAAATCGAAACCACCCGGCTGACCCGCGCCGTGAAACAGCAGGAAAATTCCATATCCGCACACAGCATCCGTGTGACCAGATGCCCGCCGGCCGAATGTCCCGTCAGATATATCGGCCCGGCGATGCGGCTGGCAGCCAGGTCGATTGCCTTGGCAATCTGCCTTGAAATTTCCGAAATCCGCGCCTCTGGCGCCAGAACATAGCCGGGCATGGCAACCGCATGTTCACGGGCAAGGGCACCGGCCGCAAGGTGCGACCAGTACGACTTGTCAAACGCCCGCCAATATCCGCCGTGAACAAAGACCACCAACCCCTTGGGCGCCGCATCCGGCAGGAACAGGTCAAGCCGCTCGCGCGGGTGATCACCATATTCGATGTCAAGCTCGGCCCGCCCGCTGCTTGCCTGCCTTTCGCGGAATTCCTGTGCCAGATCGGCCCATCGTGGCGGGTAGCCCTCGGCCCCCTCGATATATTTGCCATTTGCATAGGCGTCATCCAGATCGAATGCCGTCATGTATGTTCCTCCCCTGATACAAGTATCGCCCGGTCTGCCTTGCGAAGGAAAGTCATTTGTGAAACATCTTTTCCAAATTGATCTTACATGGGAAAGGCTCGCCAATGACCCCCCTTTCGAATCTCCTGAAAGACCCCTCGCTTCTTTGCACCAAGGCATTTGTTGCGGGTGAATGGGTAGATGCCGACGATGGCGCAACCTTTGATGTAACCAATCCCGCCAACGGACAGGTCATCTGCCGTGTGCCCGATCTGGGTATTGCCGAAACCCGCCGTGCGATCGAGGCGGCCGACCAGGCGCGGCGCGAATGGGCGGCCCGCACCGGCAAGGAACGCGCGGCCATCCTGCGGCGGTGGTATGACCTGATGGTCGAAAACGCCGATGATCTGGGCGCCATCCTGACCGCCGAGATGGGCAAGCCCCTGCCCGAAGCAAAAGGCGAGGTTCTGTATGGCGCATCCTTTGTCGAATGGTTTTCCGAAGAGGCCAAGCGCGTCTATGGCGAAACCATCCCCGGCCATCAGCGAGACAAGCGCATCACCGTCATCAAGCAACCCATCGGGGTTGCCGCCTCGATCACGCCGTGGAACTTTCCCAACGCCATGATCGCCCGCAAGGTTGCCCCGGCGCTGGCAGTGGGCTGTGGCTTTGTCGCGCGGCCTGCATCCGAAACGCCGCTTTCGGCGCTGGCGATGGGGCTTTTGGCCGAACGCGCCGGCCTGCCCAAGGGGGTGCTGAGCATCGTCACCTCGACGAAATCCTCGGCCATCGGCAAGGAATTCTGCGAAAATCCCATCGTGCGCAAGCTGACATTCACCGGATCCACCGAGGTCGGGCGCATCCTGCTGCGCCAGGCGGCCGACCAGGTGATGAAAACCTCGATGGAGCTGGGCGGCAACGCGCCCTTCATCGTGTTCGATGATGCCGATCTGGATGCCGCGGTCGAGGGTGCCATGATCTCGAAATACCGCAACAACGGGCAGACCTGCGTCTGCGCCAACCGAATCTATGTGCAGGAAGGAGTCTATGACGCCTTCGCCGAAAAGCTGGCCGCGGCGGTTGCCCGCATCAAGGTTGGCGACGGCTTTGAAGAGGGCGTGACCACCGGCCCGCTGATCACCGAGGACGCTGTGAAAAAGGTCGAGGAACATATCGCCGACGCCGTGGCCAAGGGTGCGCATATCGCGGCCGGCGGCAAGCGCCACGCACTGGGCGGTACGTTCTTTGAACCTACCATCCTGACAGACGTGACCCCCGACATGATGGTGACCAATGATGAAACCTTTGGTCCCGTCGCGCCGCTGTTCCGCTTCAAGGACGAAGAGGACGTGATCCGCCAGGCCAATGACACGATTTTCGGGTTGGCATCCTATTTCTATGCCCGTGACGTGGGGCGCATCCACCGGGTGGCCGAGGCGCTGGAATATGGCATGGTGGGCATCAATACCGGCCTGATTTCAACCGAGGTCGCCCCCTTTGGCGGGGTCAAGCAATCGGGCCTCGGGCGCGAAGGTTCGCATCACGGGATCGATGAATATCTGGAAATGAAATATCTGTGCCTGGATATCAGCTGATTGACCAGTCGGGTGGAGCTGCTGCCCTGCCGGTCTGCGTCGATTCAAGTGCCGCCTCGGCCAGCAGCAGCGCCGCCAGCCCATCGCTGCCATCTGGCACATCCACATGCTGCCCGGCTGCCATGGCGACAAAGGCGGTGATCTCTGCGGCATAGGCGGCCGCATAGCGGGTCATGAAGAAATCATGCAGCGGCGGGCGAAGAAAGCCCTGCGCGGTGGCGATCTCGATATCCTCGGGGCGCTGGTTTTCGGCCTGCACCATGCCCTTGCTGCCCAGCACCTCGATGCGCTGGTCATAGCCATAGGCGGCGCGGCGGGAATTGGTGATCACGCATTGGCGGCCCGTGGCGGTGGTCAGCAGGACATTGGCACTGTCATAGTCGCCCAGTTCGGCCATCTGCGCATCGACCATGACCGAGGCGGTTGCCATGACCGAGGTAATTTCCTCGCCCAGCAGAAAGCGCGCCATGTCGAAATCGTGGATCGTCATGTCGCGAAAGATGCCACCCGACACCCGGATATAATCGGCTGGCGGCAGGCCGGGATCGCGTGACGTGATGGTCAGCATTTCCACATCCCCGATGCGGCCTTCGGCAATGGTGCGTTTCAGCGCGGTGAAATGAGGGTCGAATCGGCGGTTGAAGCCGACCATCAGCCGCGCATCCGTTTGGGCCACCACATCGAGACAGGCGCGCACGCGCCCCACATCCAGATCGATGGGCTTTTCACAAAAGATCGCCTTGCCGGCGCGGGCGAACAGCTCGATCAGATCGGCATGTGTGTTGGTAGGGGTGCAGATCAGCACCGCGTCGATGTCATCGGCGCCTGCGATATCCTTGACGCTGCGCCGGCTTGCGCCATGTTCCGTGGCCAGAGCGCGCGCGGCCTGTTCATTGGCGTCGGCAACGGCGACAAGGCGGGCATTGCGGTTGTGGCTGACAGCTTCGGCATGCACGCGGCCGATGCGCCCGGCGCCAAGAAGGGCAAGGTTGATCGTCATGCTACACCCCCGGTGTTCGTGGTCAGATTGATGCGCCGCCCGCTGCGTGCGGACTCGGCCACCGCATGGATCACGCGCTCGTATTCCAGCGCCTTGGCAAAATCCGGATGTGCCGGCCGGTCCCCGGCAATCGCGCGCAGAAATTCCGCTGCCTCGATCACCTTGAGGTCATTAAAGCCCAGCTGATGGCCGGGGGCGGGGCAAAAGGCGCCAAAGGGTTCATGTGCCGGCCCGGTCAGGATGGTGCGGAAACCCTGCTCGGATTCGGGGCCTTCATGGACGAAAAGGCGCAACTCGTTCATGCGCTCCTGATCGAAACAGATCATGCCGCTTGTGCCGTGAACCTCCCATGCCAGACGGTTCTTGCGGCCCCAGGCGCTGCGCGAGGTGGACAGCGAGCCATGCGCGCCATTGGCAAAGCGTACAAGCGCGGTTGCGACATCCTCGTTTTCCACCGGCGCGCGGCCGGATCCGTCGGCCAGCGGGCGGGTTTCGTGGATCGTGCGCATGTCGGCAATCAGGCTGTCGATCGGGCCGCACAAAGCGTCGGCCATCGACACCAGATGACAACCCATGTCGCCCAGCGCACCAAGCCCGGCCTGCGCAATGCGCGCGCGCCATGTCCATGGCAGATCGGGATCGGCCTGGTAATCCTCATCCACCCAGCCGCGGAAATGCACGATTTCGCCAATGGCCCCATCCCTGATCAGGCGCATTGCGTGGGTGAAGGCCGGATTGCGGATGTAGTTATATCCGACGATGGTTTTGACCGGCGCCTTGCGGGCGGCATCGGCCATTTCGGTGGCCTGCTCCAGCGTCAGCGCCATGGGTTTTTCACACCAGACATGCTTGCCCGCGGCAAGTGCCGCCAGCGCCATTTCGTGGTGCAGGTTGTTGGGTGTGGTGATCGAGATGATATCGACCGCCGCATCGCTGATCACATCGCGCCAGTTGTCGGTGGCACGGGCAAACCCGAACTGGCTGGCCAAATTGCGCGCCTTGTCGGCGGGTGTGTCGCACAGGATTTCCAGCCTTGGCGCCGGCACATCGCCGAAAGTGGCCCGCACGGCACCCCAGGCCAGCGCGTGGGCCTTGCCCATGAAGCCGGTTCCGATAAGACCGATGCCGAGTGACTGCATGATGTGGACTCCTGGCGAAAGCACGAATAGAATATTTATTCCATGGCATGGATGAAGTTGGAACAACCACTTGTCAAGTACAAAGGAACCCGCATGAACGACCGCGCCGCACCTGCCTCTCTGGACGAGTTTCGCACGCGCCTGACCCAGATCTCGGAAGGGCTGCCCAAGCGCATGCGCCAATGCGCCGATTTCGTTGCCCGCCACCCGGAACGGATCGCCGTTTCGACCGTTGCCGAGTTGTCGCAGGCGGCGGGGGTGCAGCCGTCGGCCTTCATGCGGTTCTGTCAGATCATGGGATTTTCCGGGTTTTCGCAAATGCAAAAGCTGTTTCGCGAAAGCTATGCCCAGCGCTGGCCGGATTATCGCACAAGGCTGGAAAACCTGCGCGCCGCCGGCAGTGGCAGCCCGTCGGCCCTGCTGGCGGAATTTGTCGAGGCGGGGCGGTTGTCACTGGAAAACCTCGCCCGCACGGTCGAGGCTGCGACACTTGAAAAGGCCGTCGAGGCGCTTTCACAGGCGCGCATGATTCACCTTGTTGGCATGAAGCGGGCCTTTCCCGTGGCGTGTTACCTTTCATACGCGTTCGACAACATGGATATTCCGTCCTTGCTGCATGACAGGGTCGGCAATCTTGACCACCGCCATGCGATCTTGCCTGGCGACGTGCTGGTCGCGATCACCTTTGCCCCCTACAGCCACGAAACGCTGGAGCTGGCCTCTTTCGCCCGTGACAAGGGCTGCGAGGTTGTTGCCCTGACCGACGCCATGAACAGCCCCCTGCACCGAGTCGGCGCCACAGCGTTGATGGTGTCAGAGGTCGATGTTGGTGCATTCCGGGCGCTTTCGGCCACCTTTTCACTGGCCGTCGCGCTGGCGGTTGCGGTTGGTACCCGTCGCAATGCCGCGATGGAATAGAAGTTTTGTATTGATTTATTTCAATTTGGAATAAATATTCCATCATGCGGTTCTGAACGGGCAGGTGATTCTGCCTGTTTGCCGTGTTCCCGATTTTCGGGGGGAGGTTGTTCCCGCGCCAAGTCGGGGAATGTGAACCAAGGGAGAGATCAAGATGAAAAAACTGTTAACAGTATTGGTCGCGGCGGCGATGGGCCTGGGTGCCCTGACCGGAACTGCCGCAGCTGACGGCGAGCGCTTTGTGCTGATCAGCCACGCGCCCGACAGCGACAGCTGGTGGAACACCATCAAGAACGCGATCAAGATCGCCAGCAAGCAGATGGATGTGACTGTCGAGTATCGCAACCCGCCCACCGGCGATCTGGCCGACATGGCCCGTATCGTGGAACAGGCCGCCGCCAGCGGCCCTGATGGCATCATTGTGACGATTGCCGACTACGACGTGCTGAAAGGCCCGATCACCTCGGCCGTGGACCAGGGCATTCCGGTCATCACCATCAATTCGGGCACTGCCGAGCAATCGGAAAAGCTGGGCGCCTTGATGCATGTGGGCCAGCCTGAATACACCGCCGGTTTCGAGGCCGGCAAGCGTGCGAAAAAGGCCGGCGTCAAGTCGTTCCTGTGCGTGAACCATTACATCACCAACCCGGCCTCGGTCGAACGCTGCAAGGGCTTTGCCGATGCGATCGGTGCTGATGTGAAATCAAGCATGATCGACAGCGGCCAGGACCCGGCCGAGATCAAGAACAAGGTGCTGGCCTATCTGACTGCACATCCTGACACCGGCGCCATCCTGACACTGGGGCCGACCTCGGCACATCCCACATTGTCGGCGCTGGATCAGGCCGGTCTGAAGGGCCAGATCTATTTTGGCACCTTTGACCTGTCCCAGCAGATTGCTGCGGCAATCAAGGATGGCACCATCGCCTTTGCCATCGACCAGCAACCGTTCTTGCAGGGCTATCTGCCGGTCGTGATCCTGACGAACTATGCCCGCTATGGCGTGCTGCCCTCGGGCAATATCAACTCGGGGCCCGGCTTCATCACCAAGGACAATATTGCCCTGGTCGAGAAATACGCGGGCGTCTACCGCTAAGCACCACCATGAGGGGCGGCGCGAACCGTCGCCTCCATATCCGCCGCAGGACGCGGCGACAGGCCATCGCAGGGGGGAAGCATGTCCGACGAACGAATGAAGCAGGTCTCGACCCTGAGACGCATCATGATCCGGCCAGAGCTGGGCGCGATCTCGGGGACTATCCTTGTATTTGTCTTTTTCCTGATGATCGCCGGCGACAGCGGGATGTTTGCGCCACAAGGCATTCAGAACTGGGCAGTGGTATCGGCACAGTTCGCCATCATCGCGGTCGGCGCATGTCTGCTGATGATCGCGGGCGAATTCGACCTTTCGGTCGGCTCGATGATCGGCTTTGCCGGCATCCTGATTGCCATTCTTTCGGTGCAATGGGGCTGGCCAACCTGGATTTCGATACTGGTCGCCTTTGCGATTTGTATCTCGATCGGGGCGCTCAACGGATTTCTTGTCATCAAGACCGGATTGCCCAGCTTTATCGTGACGCTTGCCTTTCTTTACATCCTGCGGGGGCTGACGATCTGGCTGTCGATCCTGACCACGCAGAAAACCGTGATCGGCGGCGTGCGCAAGGCTGCCGAAGGCGACTGGCTTGCGCCCGTCTTTGGCGGCAAGATCCTGACCGGCCTGTTCCAGTGGATGGGCGATCAGGGCTGGATCGAGACATTTTCCCGCGGCACCCGCGCAGGCCAACCCGTGGTCGAGGGGATTCCCATGCTCATCATCTGGGCGCTGGGGCTGATCATCTTTGGCCAATGGCTGCTGACGCGCACCCGTTTCGGCAACTGGATCTTTGCCTCGGGTGGCGACGCGCTGGCCGCATCCTATGTCGGGGTGCCGGTCAACAGGGTCAAGATCCTGATGTTCATGTTTACCGCGTTTTGCGCCTGCGTCTTTGCCACCTCGCAGGTAATGGAATTCGGCTCCGCCGCCGCCGACCGGGGGCTGCTCAAGGAATTCGAGGCGATCATCTCGGTCGTCATCGGCGGTGCGCTGCTGACAGGCGGTTACGGTTCGGTCGTCGGCGCGGCGCTGGGGGCGCTGATCTTTGGCGTCGTGCAGCAGGGGCTGTTCTTTTCGGGCGCCGAAAGTTCGCTGTTCCGGGTGTTCCTGGGCACCATCCTGATTCTGGCCGTGATCCTGAACACCTATATCCGCCGCATCATCACGGGGGAGCGTTGAGATGACCCAGCCAATCATAGAAATGAAGGATATAGAAAAGCATTTTGGCCCCGTGATCGCACTTGGCGGCGTCAGTTTCGACGTCTGCGCTGGCGAGGTCCACTG
>WFQE01000171.1 GCA_015487165.1 Paracoccaceae bacterium
CATCGTCAATGTCGCAATCGCGTCATTGTCTTGGCGGAGCAGGATCGGTTCGCTCATCTTGATGCACCTCTTTGTCGCGCGGCTGTTGCGGCAAGCTTAGCAAGCGCGACCTGCCGGTAAAAGGCGCAACGTTGGGGCAAAAGCCTGCGAGCTTCTTGACCGGTTGCAGGAATTGCCTAATTTCAACCCGAGGGAACTGTTTGAAAAAACGTGAGCAAGGAGAGATTACGCAATGATGCGCAATTCAACCTTTGGAAAATCCATCGCTATTGTGGCGGCGCTGGCCCTGGCCGGGATATCGGTGGCGCCTTTGGCGGCCAATGCGGCGGATCTCAAGCAGCTTGCCGAGCAGCTTGTGAACAAGGTCAAGGGCAACAAGGGTGGCTGTGGCGGTGGCAAGGGCGCCGACTGCAACGGTTCGACCAAACGCGCGATACGCGAGGGCGGCAGGACGGTCTCGGCGGGGCAAAAGGCCAAGGGCAAGAAGAAAAAGCATATTGTCGTCGAGGAACCCGAGGGGCCCGGTGACGGCCCCGATGGCGGCTCTGGCGGCGGTGCGGGAAAACCCTGATCGACAACGCGAACCCGCCAGATCGTGACGCAGGAAAGGATATCTGATGCAGGCCATATTGAGCGTCAACGAGCTGAACGATCTGGCGGATCGCGAATTTCCCCAGATCCGGGGGCGGTTTTTCGTGACCGAGGTCACCGATGACGGGGTGGTCATGCGCATGCCCGTGGCCGAGCGCGACATGCGCCCCGGCGGCACCGTGTCGGGGCCCAGCATGTTCGCGCTGGCCGATTGCGCGTTCTACATGGCCCTGCTGGCAATGATCGGGCCGCGCACGCTGAGCGTGACCACGAATTGCTGCATCGATTTCCTGCGCAAGCCAGCGCCCGGCGATCTGGTCGGCACGGCGCGTATCCTGAAACTGGGCAAGCGGCTATGCGTGGGCGACGTGCTGATCCATTCCGACGCCCACCCCGAGGAAGGCCCCGTTGCGCGCGCCAGCGTGACCTATGCGATTGCGCCGGAAAAAGTGCAGGCACAACCTTGACGTGACGGGAAGCGCGCGACATTCTTGTCGCGACCGTTTGCGGTGTCGTGTCTTTTTCGGCAAGGATTTCACGAATGGATATCTCGGATTATCCCCGACAAACCCTGTTGCGCAATTTGTGGCTGGCCTATCCGCCGTTGCATGGGCTGTTCTGGGCGGTTTTCTATCCGCTTTTCATTGTCTCGATGCTGGCGCTGCTCAAGGCAACTGGGCTGCGCGCGATGTTTCTTGAGCCCTTTCCGCCACGGGTGATAACCATGGCCTTGCTGGGCTTGGGATATGGTGCGCTTGCAACCTATGTGCCCCTGCTTCCGGGGCGCGGCAATGTGGTCAACATGTTCTCGCAGGCTTATCAGGGGCTGGTCTTTGGGATGGCGATGCAGGCGATTCTGGTTCGATCCGGCGATGTGGCACATCACCTGACCCTTACAGGGATGATGTTCGTACTCGGAGCGACCATCTGGCTGACCAGCGGCAAGCAGCGGCACAACAGGCGCAGCAGGCTTTTGATGCCGGAAATATTGCTAGCGCGGGGCGGCTGGACGGGGGTGCGCATCTGGCTGTGGCCGCTCGTGATCCTGTTGGCCGATGTGGTGCCGGCCGTGATGGGGCACACGCTGGAGGCGGTCTTTCTGGCAAGCATCGCCTTTGCCCTGATGCCCAGCATGCGGCAGGTCAATCCCGATCACCAGAACCCAACCCATGCCCGCGCGGCGCAGGCCCTGTGGTGGCTGGCCTTTGCTGGGCTGGCGGGGGCGGGGGTGTTTCTGCTGTATGCAGGGCGATAAGAGAGGATTGCGATGCAGGAAACGACGGCGCGACCCGACAAGAAAGTCAAATGGTCCCAGAGATATGCCGATCTGGACTGGGTATTTTTAGGGGCCTTATTAGCTGCCCTTGTATGGATGGACAACCGGTATCTGGGCGGCGGTTACACCGGGCGTGAGCAGAGTGCTGCGGTGATGACTGCGGCTCTGGTGGGGATCGGAGCAGGGCGCACCGCATTTGTCGTGGTTTTCCCGCAAGACCGCAAGCAGCTAGCGATACGTTTGTTTTTCGGGCTGTATCACGCAGTTTGGTTAGGCCTTTTCATGCAGTTGGGGTCTCCTCAACCCGATATATGGGCATCGCTTGAGCAGTTCCTGTTTTCTGGCGCAATCTTCGGCCTGCTTCAGGCCCTGTTTCTTGTTCCTGCATCGGACGACCAGCGCGCCCTTTTTGAAGAACAAACCATTTTCGATCGCAACGATCCTGTTGCCCGGCTTGGGCGCATCTGGCCCTTTGCCACGATTGCGGTCTATCTGGGCCTGATGACTGTGATCCGCAGCCCGCTTGTAGTGGGGCTGGTCTGCGCGTCCATGTTATGTTTCAGCCCCCGGATCCGGAGGTTTCGTGGCGCGCAATCCGCGCAGCGGCGTGCGCGGCTGGTCGAGGGTGCGCGTCTGATAACCGTAATGACCCTGATCGCTGCAGATATCGCCGTCTTGGTGGGGTAAAATAATACCTATTTCATAACACATTGTTTTTGCATGATATTACGCGCAACACCCCTCTTGACCCGACGCCAGATATCCTTACAAACCCCACATCAGTTGACGCGCCCGCAAAGGCGCCGAATTCACATATCCAGGTGGAAAAATGAAAACCTATACGGCAAAACCTGCTGATATCGAGAAGAAATGGATCCTGATCGACGCCGAGGGCGTTGTTCTGGGCCGTCTTGCCTCGATCATCGCAATGCGTCTGCGCGGCAAGCACAAGGCGACCTACACCCCGCATATGGACATGGGCGACAATGTGATCGTCATCAATGCCGACAAGGTGCAGCTCACCGGCAACAAGCGCGCGGACAAGACATATTACTGGCACACCGGCCACCCCGGCGGCATCAAGCAACGCACCGCGGGCCAGCTGCTTGAGGGCAAGTTCCCCGAGCGCGTCGTCGAAAAGGCCGTTCAGCGCATGCTGCCCGGCGGGCCGCTTTCGCGCAAGCAGATGAAGAACCTGCGCGTCTATGCCGGCACCACGCATCCGCATGAAGCACAAAACCCCGAAGTTCTGGACGTCAAGTCCATGAACCCGAAAAACACCCGGAGCGCGTAATCATGAGCGATCAAATCAATTCTCTCGAAGATCTCCAGGCCGCTGTTTCGGGTGATGCCGCCGAGGGCGCCGTTGTTTCCGAAGCCCCCGCACGCGAGCCCGTTCGCGACGAGCTGGGCCGTTCCTACGCCACCGGCAAGCGCAAGGATGCGGTCGCCCGCGTCTGGATCCGCCCCGGTTCGGGCAAGGTCACGGTGAACGGCAAGGAAATGGAAAAATACTTTGCCCGCCCCGTGCTGCAGATGGTTCTGCGCCAGCCCTTCGACGTTGCTGGCGTTGCCGGCGAATTCGACGTCATTGCCACCGTCAAGGGTGGTGGTCTGTCGGGCCAGGCCGGTGCCGTCAAGCATGGCATCTCGAAGGCGCTGCAGCTGTATGAACCGTCGCTGCGCCCGGCCCTCAAGGCCGCCGGGTTCCTGACCCGCGACTCGCGCGTTGTGGAACGCAAGAAATACGGCAAGCGCAAGGCACGCCGGAGCTTCCAGTTCTCCAAGCGCTGATTTTCGTCACAAGATTTCCGCAAGGGGGCCGGCCATGTGCCGGCCCTTTTTCGTTGTATCCCCATGCCTGGTTGACGTAGCGGCAGGTTTCCGCCGGTTTCGCACGGCCTGCGCCCTGCGGCCATCACTTTGGCGGCAATTGATCTGGCAATTTTTACAAATCTGCAATATTGGGGGGCAGGCAGTAATCACATATCGGAAGACTTCATGCAGATGGGCAAGCGATTTTCGGCGACACGCGAGATCTCTTACGCCATTACCGCCCGCACAAGGCGCGGCCGCATCCTGATCCGCACAGTGGAAAACGCGACCGGCCGGCTGAAGCTGATCCGCCGCGCCCGTGGCTATGACCGCGAAATCGCCGAAGGGCGCAATTTCTGGGATGTCGTGCCGGAACGCTACAAGCTCAAGCTCGACATCATTTCGGGCTCGCTCGACAACATTCCGAAAACCGGTCCGGTGGTGGTGTTGGCCAACCACCCTTACGGCATTCTCGACGGGCTGATGCTGGGGCAGATCATGTCGCGCACCCGCGGCGATTTCCGCATCCTTGCCCACAAGGTGTTTTCCAAGGCCGACGACATCAACGACGTGATCCTGCCGATCAGCTTTGACGAAACGCGCGAGGCGATGCAGATCAACCTCAACACCCGCAAGGTGGCGCTGGAATATCTGAAACAGGGCGGCGCCGTGGGTGTGTTTCCGGGGGGCTCGGTTTCATCCCCGCGCAAGATGTTCGGCTTCCCGATGGATCCGGCCTGGCGCACCTTCACCGCCAAGATGATCGCGAAAAGCGGCGCAACCGTGGTGCCGATCTTTTTCGAGGGCCACAATTCGCGCCGCTTCCATTTCTTTGGCCGCGTCAACAAGACCATGCGCACGGCGTTGTTGATCAATGAATTCAAGCGCCGCGTCGGCCGCCCCGTGCGCGTTGCCATCGGCGAGCCGCTGGACCAGAAGGCCCTCGAAACCTATGCCAAGGATCCAAAGGCGATGATGGACTTTCTGCGCACGAAAACCTATGACCTGTCGCCGAAACCGGTGAACACGCAGGAATACGGCTTTGACTTCTGAAAGGTTCGGCTGATGGCCGTCGGTATCTTTGACTCGGGCCTCGGCGGGCTGACCGTCTATCGCGAGATCCGCGCCCTCATGCCCGATCTGCCGCTGGTCTATTACGGCGACAATGCCCACGCCCCCTATGGGGTGCGCGATGCCGATGACATCTATGACCTGACCTGCAAGGGCGCGCAACGGCTGTTCGATGCGGGCTGCGATCTGGTGATCCTGGCCTGCAATACCGCGTCCGCCGCGGCGCTGCGCCGGATGCAGGAAAACTGGGTGCCCGCCGACAAGCGCGTGCTGGGCGTGTTCGTTCCGCTGATCGAGGCGCTGACCGAACGGTCCTGGGGCGACAATTCCCCCCCGCGCGAGGTGGATACCAAACATGTCGCGCTGTTCGCCACCCCCTCGACGGTGGCCAGCCGCGCGTTTCAGCGTGAACTGGCCTTTCGTGCGGTCGGCGTCGATGTCGAGGCACAGCCCTGCGGCGGCCTTGTCGATGCCATCGAGGATGGCGACATGATCCTGGCCGAGGCGCTGGTGCGCAGCCATGTCGATGCCCTGAAACGGCGCATGCCGCACCCGCAGGCGGCAATTCTGGGCTGCACCCATTACCCTCTGATGGCCGAGGCCTTTCAGGATGCGCTGGGCAAGGACGTAAAGGTTTTTTCCCAAGGCAAGATCGTTGCCCGCAGCCTGCAGGATTACCTGCAACGCCACCCCGAAATGCGCGGCCCCGGCCAGAAATCCATGTTCCTGACCACGGGTGACCCGCAGACGGTTTCCGATCAGGCAACCCGGTTCCTGAAACGCGAAATCCGCTTTCAATCCGCCTGAGGCCTTCTTCTTTGCCCAAATACTCCGGGGGAGTCGCGCCAGCGACGGGGGCAGCGCCCCCACACGCCCTTTGCGACCCGCGACTCCGCAGGCAATTGAAAGCATCCGCCAAATCGCATATGTGCCCTTGAACGAAACAGGAAATATCGCGTCATGAGCAAAATCCACAAGATCGCCATTCTCGGGGCCAGCGGCTATACTGGTGCGGAACTGGTGCGCCTGATCGCGTCGCATCCGAACATGCGGATTGCTGCCCTGACCGCCGATCGCAAGGCCGGGCAGGAAATGGGCGCGGTATTTCCACATCTGGCGCATCTCGACCTGCCGGTCTTGAGGCGGATCGAAGATGTCGATTTTTCCGGTATCGACCTCGCCTTTTGCGCACTTCCCCACGGGGTCACGCATGGGCTGGTGCGCAATCTGCCGGATCACGTGAAACTGGTTGATCTTTCGGCCGATTTCCGGCTGCGCGATGGCGAGGCCTATCGCAAGTGGTACGGGATCGAACACAGCGCGCTGGACATCCAGCCATCGGTGGCCTTCGGCCTGCCCGAACATTACCGCGACCAGATCAGGGATGCGCGCATCACGGCCAATACCGGCTGCTATGTGGCGACCTCGCTGCTGGCCCTGATCCCGCCGGTGCGTGACGGTGTGATTGACCCTGACAGCATCATCATCGACGCGAAATCCGGTGTCTCGGGCGCCGGGCGTGGCCTGAAAGAGGCAATGCTGTTTGCCGAGGTCAATGAGGGGTTCAACGCCTATGGCGTGGCCCATCACCGCCATATGGGCGAGCTTGACCAGGAGCTGAGCAAATTTGCCGGCCGTCCCGTAACGCCGACCTTCACACCCCATCTCGTGCCCATGAACCGGGGCATGATGGCCACGATCTATGTGCAGGGCGCGGCCGAGGAAATCCACGCGTCGCTGACCCGCCAATATGCCGACGAGCCCTTTGTGCATGTGCAGCCCCTGGGGCAGATGCCGGCAACCCGCCATGTGCGCGGATCCAACCAGTGCCGCATCGGTGTGGTGGCAGACAGGCGGCCGGGACACGCGATCGTGATCTCGGTTCTCGACAATCTGATGAAGGGGGCCTCGGGGCAGGCGCTGCAATGTGCCAATATCATGCTTGGGCTCGATGAAACCACGGGGTTGAACATGGCCCCGACCTTTCCGTGAGGGGATGAACAATGGCAGTCGGTGGACTGAAGAAAAAGCGGCGGATCCAGCTGATCATCGCGGCCTTCGTGTTTCTGGCACTGGCCACGGGGCTGATCGGATATGCGCTGCGCGACGGCATTTCATATTTCCGTAGCCCGACCCAGGTTTCGGAAACCCCGCCGGGGCCGGCCGAGACCTTTCGCATCGGCGGGCTGGTCGAGGTGGGCAGCCTCAAGCGCGGCGAAGGAAAGACGATTCGCTTTAGCGTGACGGATGGCAATGCCAGCATCCCGGTCACCTATACCGGCATCCTGCCCGACCTGTTCAAGGAGGGCAAAGGCGTTGTCGCCACTGGCAAGCTGGTGGGGGGCACCTTCGAAGCCTCGGAAATCCTTGCAAAACATGACGAAAACTACATGCCCAAGGAAGTGATCGACGCCCTCAAGGAACAGGGCAATTATGTCCCTCCGAACGGTAGCTAGGCAGTTTCTTAACCCTGGATGAACAGCATCTCCCCCCTGAAAAAGGTCAAGTCAGGGGGCAAGGGTGGAAACTGTGGAACAGCTGGCGCGCCGCATTGTTGCGCGCGAGGGCGGGTTTGTTGATGATCCCGATGATCCGGGCGGGGCAACCAATCACGGGGTGACGCTTGCCACGCTGCGGCGGCTGGGGGGCGATCTGAACGGTGACGGGCGGGTGGATCGCACCGATCTGCAGGCGCTGACAGCCGAACGCGCTGCCGGGATATTCGTTGCTCATTATTATCGCGAACCCCGGCTTTACCTGCTGCCGGCACCGCTGAGGCCCTCGGTCTTTGACATGTATGTGAATGCCGGCGCCAATGCCGTGCGAATCCTCCAGCGCCTGCTGAACGACATGGGGCTGGCGCTGGTGGTCGATGGGGTGGTCGGCCCACAGACGGCCGCGGCCGCGCGGCGTGCGCTGCGCCTGGCGCCGGATCACCTGGTTGACGCTTATGGCATTGCCCGGCGCAACTATTATTACCGGCTTGCCGAGCGGCGCCCGGCCTTGCGCAAATATGTGTGCCGCCGCGATGGTGGCAAGGGCGGCTGGATTCTGCGGGCCGAAGAATTCATCGCGCCGCGTTGGCGGCTGACCGACAGGCAACACAGGCAGAGGGTGGCATCATGGGGCTGATGGGCAGGGTTTTCGGCATCGGGCGCGAGGCGCGCCAGATCGGGCAGGCGGTTTCGGGCGTGCTGCGCGTGGTGCGGCCGGACGCGACGCGCCAGATGGAGCTGGGCCAGCAGGCGGTTGACAGTGCGCGAAGGCAATATGCGGCCGAATTCGGCGGGCGTGGGCGTTTCGACCGCATCATTGATGCCCTGAACCGCCTTCCGCGCCCGGTTCTGGCCTTTGGCACGATCGGCCTGTTTGTCTATGCCATGATCTCGCCCGACGCATTTGCCCACCGCATGCAGGGGCTGGCCCTGATCCCCGACCCGCTTTGGTGGCTGCTGGGGGCGATCGTTTCCTTCTATTTCGGCGCGCGCGAGCTCAGCTATCTGCGTGGCGCGGGACGCGCGGCACCATCCCGGCGCAGGCACGCCGCGCGCGACCACAACCCCGCGCTGGAGGAATGGCGCGCGGGCGGGGATCGCTGAAACATTCCCCCTGCTGGTCCGAGGCAATTTGCCCCGTGCCTCACGGTGAATGTTATTTGCGCCGAACAGGCAAGTCTCTATGATC
>WFQE01000172.1 GCA_015487165.1 Paracoccaceae bacterium
CCCCAGGCCCGAGCCGCCATATTCCTCGGCCACATAGATGCCACCAAGACCCAGCTCGCCGACACGCGGCCACAGCTCGCGCGGGATGGTGCCCTCGGCCTCCCACGCGCGGGCGTGGGGCGCGATATGTTCCTGCCCGAATGCGTAGGCCATGTCGAAAATGGCGTTCTGTTCTTCTGTCAGGGCAAAATCCATGAGGGCTCCTCCGGGGCGAATGGGCGATTTTCAGGAATTGAACACTTGTTTAATTCTGAATTGTTGCGAGAGTTTTGCAACCCCAAAAACGCCCTTTCCGGCAGATGCTACAGGCCCTCGTTGAACTCGTCGATCAGCGAATCGACCACCGCCCGCAAGGCGGCCTGCCGGTCGTTGTTGCGCATCAGTTCCGCATCAAAGACATCGCGCTGCCGTTCGGCGCTGGTGCCGATTTCCAGCATGGCCGGCAGGCGCCGGACCTCGGCCACGCAACCAAGCGCCTGCGCATCCTCGGCGATCAGATCCACCAGCTCGCCGATCAGCGCGTCAAAGGGTTTCAGCCCGCCTGCGCCGAAATCGATCAGCCCCTCGGTGGTGCCATAGCGTTGGGCGCGCCAGCGGTTTTCGGCCACAAGAAACGGGTCATAGATGCGCCAGCGCTGGTTTTTCACGCGCAACCGCCACAACATGCGCATGATGCACTGGGTGGTCGCGGCGATGGTCAGTGTGTCTTCCAGCCGGGGCGAGACATCGCAGATCCGGCTTTCCAGCGTCGGAAAGCGGGCCGAGGGGCGCAGATCCCACCAGATTTTCGACGAATCCGCGATCGCGCCGGTATCGACGATGACCTGAACGGATCGTTCATATTCAGCCCAGGAGGCAAAGCGCGGTGGCAACCCCGTGCGGGGCAGGTTGTCGAATACCGTCAGGCGATAGCTGGCAAGGCCGGTATCCTCGCCCTTCCAATAGGGGGACGAGGCCGACAGCGCCAGCAGATGCGGCAGGAAATAGGGAAACTGCGCCATCAGGTCGATACGGGTTTCGTTGTCGGCAATGCCCACATGCACATGCTGGCCGCAGATCAGCATGCGCCGCGCCACCCCGGCCAGGTCGCGCCTGAGCGTGTTGTAGCGGTCCTTGTTGGTATGGTGCTGTTCATTCCATTTGGCAAAGGGGTGGCAGGATGCCGCGATCGGGGCCATGCCGTATTTGCTGCATGTGCGCGAGATGCAGGCCCGCAGGCGTTTCAGATCTTCGCGGGCGGCGGGGATGTCGGCGCAGACCTTGGTGCCGACCTCGATCTGGCATTGCAGGAATTCCGGGCTGACCTGTTCTTCCAGTTCGCGCCGGCATTCCTCCATCAGCTCGTCGGGAGGCACGGCCAGGTCGCGACTTTCCAGATCAACGACAAGATATTCTTCCTCGATCCCGAGGGTGAAATCCGGCTGCGGTATCATCAATGCCTCCCTTTCCCTATGGGGGAAGGTTGGCAGTTTCGGGCGCTTCGCTCAAGCGTTTTCGATGCTGGGCGGTTGCGAACCGGATCGCTGGCAATCCGGTGGCAAACATGAAAACCCGGGCCGCTTTCACGCCCCGGGCGGGTTCTGTGGGTTCGCTTCCCTCGACCTATTCCATCGTCGGGATCGAGAAATCCGCGCCGTCCTTGATGCCCGAGGGCCAGCGTGAGGTCACGGTCTTGGTCCGCGTATAGAAACGGAAGCTGTCGGGTCCGTGCTGGTTCAGGTCGCCGAATGCCGATTTCTTCCAGCCGCCAAAGGTGTGATAGGCCAGCGGCACCGGGATCGGCACGTTGATGCCCACCATGCCGATATTGATGCGGGTGGCGAAATCGCGCGCCGCATCACCATCGCGGGTAAAGATGGCGGTGCCGTTGCCGTATTCGTGATCCATCGCCAGCTTCAGCGCCTCTTCATAGCTTTGGGCGCGCACGGTTGACAGGACGGGGCCGAAAATTTCGGTCTTGTAGATGTCCATGTCGGGGGTCACGTTGTCAAACAGGCAGGGGCCGACGAAAAAGCCGTCTTCATAGCCCTGCAATTTGAAATCGCGCCCGTCAACGACCAGCTTGGCACCCTGTTCGACGCCCGAATTGATCAGGCCCAGCACACGCTCGCGCGCCTGCGGGGTGACCAGCGGGCCGTAATCAACATCGTCGCCCGCGGTATAGGGGCCGACCTTCAGGCTTTCGACGCGCGGGATCAGCTTTTCGATCAGACGGTCGGCGGTTTCATCGCCAACCGGCACGGCAACCGAAATCGCCATGCAGCGTTCGCCCGCCGCGCCATAGCCGGCGCCGATCAGCGCGTCTACCGCCTGGTCCATATCGGCATCGGGCATGATGATCATGTGGTTCTTGGCGCCACCGAAACACTGCACGCGCTTGCCGTTGGTGCAGCCGCGGCCATAGATGTATTGCGCGATCGGGGTCGAGCCGACAAAGCCGATCGACTGCACGGTTTCGTTGTCAAGCAGCGCGTCCACGGCCTCCTTGTCGCCATTGACGACTTGGAGTACGCCCTTGGGCAGGCCGGCCTCTTCGAACAGTTCGGCCAGCATCAGCGGCACCGAGGGGTCGCGTTCGCTGGGCTTCAGGACAAAGGCATTGCCGCAGGCCAGCGCCGGGGCAAACATCCACATCGGGATCATGGCCGGAAAGTTGAACGGCGTGATGCCCGCCGACACGCCCAGCGGCTGGCGCATGGAATACATGTCGATGCCGGGGCCGGCGCCATAGGTGAATTCGCCCTTCAGCAGCTCGGGCGCGCCGATGCAGTATTCGACGACCTCAAGGCCGCGCTGCACGTCGCCCTTGGCGTCGGGAAAGGTCTTGCCGTGTTCGCGCGACAGCGCCTCGGCCAGCTTGTCCATGTCGCGTTCCAGCAGCTGCACGGCCTTCATCATTACGCGGGCACGGCGCTGGGGGTTCATCGCGCCCCATGCGGGCTGGGCCTCGGCGGCGATGGCGACGGCGCGATCGACCTCTTCCTTGCTGGCCAGCGGGGTTTTTGCCTGCACTTCGCCGGTGGCCGGGTTGTAGACGTCGGAAAAGCGGCCCGACGTGCCCTTGACATGTTCGCCGTTGATGTAATGCGTGAGTTCCTGCATCAGGAGTCCCCCCAATTGGTTGCGGTTGTTTTCGTGAAATCCGCGCGCAGGATAGTCTTGCGTTTTTGTATTGTGGAGCGCAAATTTCCCAAAAGTGTTTTGCAATTTTGCAAAGGTGGAAAATGGAGCGCCTCAACTGGGACGATCTCAAGGTCTTTCTGGCCGTCGCCCGGCTGGAAAGCCTGTCGGCCGCGGGCAAGGCGCTGCGAATGGATCCTGCCACGGTGGGCCGGCGCATCGGCCGGCTGGAAGAGGCGCTTTCGACACGGTTGTTCGTGAAATCGCCGCAGGGATACGCCCTGACCGAGGCGGGCGAGCGGCTGGCCGAGCACGCGAACGGGGCCGAGCGCGCGGTGATCGCGGCGCTGGACGAAACCAGATCTCCGCCCAATGTGCTGAGCGGCACCATCCGCATCGGGGCGCCGGACGGGGTGGCCAATTATCTGCTGCCACAGATCTGCGCCGCCATCTGCGACGACAACCCGGCGCTGGAGGTGCAGATCGTGGCGCTGCCGCGGGTGTTCAACCTGTCCAAGCGCGAGGCCGACATGGCGATCACCGTCTCGCCCCCCGAAACCGGGCGTCTGACGGTGCAGAAGCTGACCGACTATCACCTGCATCTGGCCGCCAGCAGCAACTATCTTGAAACCCATCCCCCCATTCGCAGCCGTGCCGATCTGCGCGGCCACCGGATGATCGGCTATATCCCCGACATGATCTTTGACCGCGAGCTGGACTATATGGACGAGGCGGGCGAGGGGTTGCGTGCGCGGCTTGCATCCAACTCGGTGTCGGTGCAACTGAACTGGGTGCGCCAGGGCGCCGGTGTGTGCATCGCCCATGATTTCGCGCTGCCCGCCTATCCCGATATCCGCCGCATCCTGACCGACGAGGTGTCGCTGCGACGCAGTTTCTACCTGATCCGCCATGCCGACGACCGCAAGGTTGCCCGCCTCAACCGCTTTGCCGATCTGCTGGCCGGGGCGCTGAAGGCCGAGGTTGCGAGACTTGAGGCGCTGGCGTGAAACGCGCTGAAAAACTTGACATATTGTTGCGCATGATGCACCGTTATAGAAATAAAATTATGAAACAGAAATCAGGGAGACGAGATGCTGGTTCAACAGATACTCAAGGCCAAGCCGAGCCAGAAAATTGTGACGATCCCGTCATCGGCAACCGTATCCGAGGCTGCAAGCGAACTTTCCGCCCGCCGTATCGGCGCATTGGTGGTATCGGATGACGGCGAAACGGTTGCGGGCATGTTTTCCGAGCGTGACATCGTGCGCGAGCTGGGCAAGCGGGGGGTGGCCTGCATGTCCGATTGCGTGCGCGACCTGATGAGCACCGATATCATCACCTGCTCGAAGGATGAAACAGCCGATGCCGCCCTGCAGAAGATGACCGACCGGCGCGCGCGCCACCTGCCGGTGCTGGAAGACGGCAAGCTGATCGGGCTGATCTCAATCGGCGACGTGGTGCTGGCCAAGCTTTCGGAAATGAAGATGGAAAAAGAGGCGCTTGAAGGAATGATCAAGGGGTTCTGAGGCTGGCCGCAGATATGCGTATTTGTGCAAAGAAGAAGGCCCGCCCCGCCGTCTGACCCGCCGTCTGACCCGGCGTCACATCCGCGCGGTGTCGGAAACGCGTTGAAACCCTGATCCGTGCGCAATAATGTTTCGCAGGTATTCTGGCGATTTCGGGACGACCATCATGCGCATCGGACTTTACCCCGGCACTTTCGATCCCATCACCCTGGGCCATATGGATATCATCCGCAGGGCATGTTCGCTGATCGACCGCTTGGTGATTGGCGTTGCGATCAACCGCGACAAGGGACCGCTTTTCGACCTTGACGACCGCGTGCGCATGATCGATGCGGAATGTTCCCGCATCTCGGCCGAAACCGGCACCGAAATCGTGGTGCATCCCTTTGAAAACCTGCTGATTCACTGTGCGCAAGAGGTGGGGGCGAATGTGATTGTGCGCGGGCTGCGGGCCGTTTCCGATTTCGAATACGAATTCCAGATGGTCGGCATGAACCGTGCGCTGAATGACGAAATCGAAACCGTCTTTCTGATGGCCGATGCCAACCACCAGGCGATTGCTTCGCGTCTGGTCAAGGAAATCGCGCGCCTTGGCGGGGATGTCTCGAAATTCGTGCCGCCTTCGGTGCGCACGGCGCTTGAGCAGAAATTTGCCGCGCGCTGATCTGCCTCTTTCGCTGGGCCCTGCGATTGCCTAATGTGCCGCGCAACATCAGCATTCCAGGAGAACAGGCACATGGCCGACATCAAGGACCCAGAAAACACCATCATCATCGAGCTCAAGGACGGCCCCGTCGTTATCGAGCTGCTGCCCGACGTGGCCCCCCAGCATTGCGCCCGCATGAAGGAACTGGCGCGCGCCGGCGCCTATGACAATGTTGCCTTTCATCGTGTGATCGACGGCTTCATGGCCCAGACCGGCGACGTCAAGAACGGCAACATGGAAAAGGATTTCAACCTGCGCATGGCGGGCACTGGTGGTTCCGATCTGCCCAATGTTCCGGCGGAATTTTCCAGCCTGCCCTTTGACCGCGGCACCCTTGGCGCGGCGCGCTCGCAGGATCCCAACTCGGCCAATTCGCAGTTTTTCATCATGTTTGCCGATGGGCATTTCCTGAATGGTCAATACACCGTTTACGGGCGCGTGATCGAAGGCATGGAACATGTGGACAAGATCCAGCGCGGCGAACCCCCCATGAACCCTGACCGGATGATTTCGGTGAAAGTAGCGGCTGACGTCCAATGAAAAAGCTGGCCTATGTCGTCTTGCTCCTGATCCTGCTGATTGCAGGGGGTATGGGCTATATGTATCTCACCCAGCCCGACATGGGCGATCTGCCCCCCATGCCCAGTGAAAGCGGATCCCTTGCGCAGCCACAGGACAGCCAGCAGGCGGCCCTTGCGTCCTCGGTCGCGCCGGGGTCGGTTGTGCCGGTGGCGGCCAGCAAGCCCGCGCGCGACGTGATGGAGATCCAGGTTGCCGGCACAATCGACGGCACCATCCGGATCGAGCTGTTCAACGACATCGCCCCGAACCATGTGGCGCGCATCGAAAAGCTGGCCGAAAGCGGCGCCTATGACGGGGTGGTGTTTCACCGCGTCATCGACGGGTTCATGGCGCAGACAGGTGATGTGAAATTCGGCAAGCATGGGTCTCGGCTGGACATGGCGGGTTTCGGGGG
>WFQE01000173.1 GCA_015487165.1 Paracoccaceae bacterium
GGCCGAACGCAAGCTGACCGGCCTCAATGCCGCCTTTTCGCGGGTCGAAAACCGTTCCTATGTGCAGGATATCATCAAGCAGGATGCCGAGACACTGCGCGAGCTGATCAACAACGGCGCCCATATCCTGGTTTGCGGCGGGCGCAGCATGGCCAATGGCGTGATGGAATCGCTGGAGCAGGTTCTTGCCCCGACCGGGCTGGAGCCCGCCACCCTCAAGGCGCAGGGGCGCTATGCCGAAGATGTCTATTGACGGCAAGGGCAGCGACGATGGCATAACCCGCCTCAACGGCCCGACCATGGGCACCCGCTGGACGGCCGAACTCACCCTGCCGGATGGCATGGATGCCGACGAGGCAAGGGGTGCACTGGCCGCTGCGGTCGATCTGGTTGACCGGCAGATGTCCACCTGGAAAGAGGCCAGCGACCTGATGCGTCTGAACCGGGCGCCGGTGGGCGATTGGGTCGATCTGCCGGATGAGCTGCTTTTCGTGCTGGCGCGCGGGCTGGAAATCGGCGCGGCCAGCGATGGCGCGTTTGATATCGGGCTGGGTGATATCGTCGATGCCTGGGGCTTTGGCCCCGCGCAGCACCCCGATGAAAACCTGATCCGCAACCACCTTGGCAAAGCCCGCCAGCCCGCCCACGAGGTTCTGGAACTCGACCCCGAAGGTCGGCGCGCGCGTAAACATGCGCCACTTGCACTGGATCTTTCAGGTATTGCCAAGGGCTTTGGCGTCGATCAGATGACCCGCGCGGTTGACGCGCTGGACATTCCCGGCGCCCTGCTGGGGCTGGATGGTGAAATCTATGCACATGGCAAACGCCCCGATGGGCAAGACTGGGTCGTGGCGGTGGAAAAACCCGATTATGAAAAGCGCCTGCCGCTGTCGATCCTGACAATCCATGACGCGGCACTGGCGACCTCGGGCGATTATCGCCACTGGGTCGATCTGGGGCAGATCCGTCTGGCCCATACGATGGACCGCCGCCGTGGTGGGCCGACGCAATCGCCGGTGGCCTCGGTCACGGTGCTGGCGCAACATTGCATCGACGCCGATGCCTGGGCCACGGCCCTGCTGGTCAAGGGCGAAGTTGACGGCCCCGCGCTGGCCCGCGATCAGGGGCTGAACGCCCTGTTCATCCTGCGCAATGGGGATGCGCTGGAACAGATCGGCGTGGGCGATGTATTCGAAGGCGCCTGAACGCCCCGCTCAGGCGGCCTCGCGCCGGTCAACAAGGGCGACAATATCCATCATGATGCGGTTCAACTCGAAATCCTTGGGGGTATAGACCCGCGCAACCCCGTAACTCAGCAGGGTTTCGGCATCCTCATCCGGGATGATCCCGCCCACGATCACCGGCACGTGGTCAAGGCCCGCGTCCTGCATCCGCTCCATCACCTCGGCGATCAGCGGCAGATGGCTGCCCGACAGGATCGACAGCCCCACCACATGGGCCTGTTGTTCCAGCGCCTGCGCCACGATCTGTTCGGGCGTCAGGCGGATACCGTCATAGGTGATGTCCATGCCGCAATCGCGCGCACGCACGGCAATCTGTTCCGCCCCGTTGGAATGGCCATCCAGCCCCGGCTTGCCGACCACGAATTTCAGCCGCCGCCCAAGGCGCGCCGACACGGCATCGACCGCGGCGCGGATCTCGTCCAGCCCCTCGGTGCGGTTCGAGGGCGCGCTGCTGACACCCGTGGGCGCGCGGTATTCGCCGAACACCTGCCGCATCACCGCGCCCCATTCGCCGGTGGTCACGCCGGCCCGCGCCGCGGCAATCGAGGGCGGCATGATATTGGCCCCGCTTTCGGCAGCCGCGCGCAGATCGTCAAGTGCCGCACGCACGGCATCCTGGTCGCGCGCATCGCGCCAGGCCTGAAGGCGCGCGATCTGGTCGGCCTCGGCGGCCGGGTCCACCTTGAGGATATCGCCCTCGCCCGCCGTCAGGGGGCTTTCGGCGGTTTCGGTAAAGCGGTTGACCCCGATCACCGTGGTTTCGCCGGCCTCGATCCGGGCCAGACGGGCGGCGTTGCTTTCGACAAGACGCCCCTTCATGTATTCTATCGCCGCAACCGCCCCGCCCATGGCGTCGATGGTGGCAAGTTCCTCGCGCGCGCCGGATTTCAGTTCCTCCACCTTGCGCGTCACCGCCGGGTTGCCGTCGAACAGGTCTTCATATTCCAGAAGGTCGGTTTCAAAGGCCAGGATCTGCTGCATGCGCAGCGACCATTGCTGATCCCAGGGGCGCGGCAGGCCCAGCGCCTCGTTCCAGGCGGGCAGCTGCACCGCCCGCGCACGCGCCTTTTTGGACAGCGTCACCGCCAGCA
>WFQE01000174.1 GCA_015487165.1 Paracoccaceae bacterium
GCAAGCAGCGTCAGCGCCGAAGTTGTGAGAAGGATCTTTTTCATTGTTTTCCCTCGTTAATGTTGAAAGGTGCACCTCAATTCAGGGAATCCAAATTGAGTAGGCGATTGATCCCATTACAGCGCGCCGGGGTCAAGCAACCGGAAAGGCCACGCGTTTGAACAACAGCCCATTGATGCAGCTATGCCACAGTTGCCCCGTGGCCCCATGAATGCAAGTGCTGTTATCACCCGGCGGGAAAAACCTTGTCCGCTATTGTCCTCTCGGATAGTAACGATTCCACAGCCTGCCCTGTGGTGACGGAGGAATGAATCGTGTCAGGAAAATTGGGAATCGCCATCGCCCTGTCCGGTGCCCTGTTGCTTGCAGGTTGCGGCAATAGCGGCTTTTTGAAACTTGGCAAATCGGCAAATTCGGGTGTCCCCACCGACAGCGGCCCCGACGCCAAGAAGGGCAGCACCATCTGGGATCTGTTTTCCAACGCCAAGAACCCCGATGTCACCATCGAGGTCAACAAATATCTGTGGAAGGCCTCGCTTGAAACCCTGTCCTTCCTGCCGGTCGAGGCCGCCGATCCGTTTTCCGGTGTGATCATAATGGGTTGGGGCCGCCCCAAGGGCAGCAGGCGCCAGTATCGCGCCACCGTATATATACAGGACCCCGCCCTTGACGCGCGTTCGCTGCGGGTGTCGATCATGACCCGCTCGGGCCCGGCGTCGCGCGATACCGTGCGCGCCATCGAAGACGCCATCCTGACCCGCGCCCGTCAACTGCGTATTGCCGACAGCAAGCTGTAACACGCTTGCACTGGACCCTTGCGCATTTGCGAATTAGAAACGCGACCGGGTCGGCCGTGGGGCTGACCGTTGCAGTTCCGACAAGGTGATTTGACATGTCCCGCTATAACGCACGAGTGGCCGAACCGAAATGGCAGCAGGCCTGGGAAGAGGCCGAAATCTTTCGCGCAACCCGCGACGAGGCCCGCCCGAAATATTATGTGCTGGAAATGTTCCCCTACCCCTCGGGCCGAATCCACATGGGGCATGTGCGCAACTACACCATGGGCGACGTGGTGGCCCGTTACAAATCTGCAACAGGTTTCAACGTGCTGCACCCGATGGGCTGGGACGCCTTCGGAATGCCCGCAGAAAACGCCGCCATGGACAAGGGCGTGCATCCCGGCGACTGGACCTATCAGAACATCAGCGACATGCGCGCCCAGTTGAAACCCATGGGCCTGTCCATCGACTGGAGCCGCGAAATCGCCACCTGCGACCCCGAATATTACGGTCAACAGCAGGCCATGTTCATCGACATGATGGAACGCGGGCTGGTCTATCGCAAAGAGGCCGTCGTCAACTGGGATCCGGTGGACATGACGGTGCTGGCCAACGAACAGGTGATCGATGGCAAGGGCTGGCGTTCCGGCGCGCCGGTGGAACGCCGCGCACTGACACAGTGGTTCTTTCGCATCTCGGATTTCGCCGAGGAACTGCTCGAGGCGCTGGACGGGCTGAAGGACTGGCCCGAAAAGGTGCGCCTGATGCAGAAGAACTGGATCGGGCGCTCGCGCGGGCTGGAATTCGCCTTCCCGATGGTCAAACCCGTGGCCGGCCATGACGAAATCGAGGTTTTCACAACCCGCCCCGATACGCTCATGGGGGCCAGCTTTGTCGGCATCTCGCCCGACCACCCGCTGGCACGCGCCCTTGAGGCCGAAAACCCCGACATCGCCGCCTTCAACGCCGAATGTCGCCGTATGGGCACGTCAGAGGCCGATCTGGAAACCGCCGAGAAAAAGGGCTTTGACACCGGGCTGAAGGTGCGCCACCCGCTGAACCCCGACTGGGAACTGCCCGTCTGGATCGCCAATTTCATCCTGATGGATTACGGCACCGGCGCAATCTTTGCCTGCCCGGCCCATGACCAGCGCGACCTGGATTTCGCCCGCAAATACGGGCTGCCCGTGATCGACACATTCACCGCGGTGGATGAACCCCAGCCGGTGACCGACACCGCCTTTGTGCCTCCGAAAGAGCAAAAGGTGAAATGGATCGACCACTTTACCGGGCTGGATATCGCGACCGGGGACGAGGCCATCGAGGCCACCATCAAGCTTGCCGAACAGCAGGGCTGGGGCAAGGGCGTCACCAAATACCGCCTGCGCGACTGGGGCGTGAGCCGCCAGCGCTATTGGGGCTGCCCGATTCCCGTGGTGCATTGCCCCGATTGCGGCGTCGTGCCCGAGAAAAAGGAAAACCTGCCCGTCGAGCTGCCCAAGGATGTCAGCTTTGACAAGCCGGGCAACCCGCTGGACCGCCACCCCACATGGCGTGACGTGCCCTGCCCCAAATGCGGCAAGCCTGCCCAGCGCGAAACCGACACGATGGATACTTTTGTCGATTCCAGCTGGTATTACGCCCGCTTTACCGCACCGCATGCGAAAACGCCGACGGTTATGGAAGATGCCGAATACTGGATGAATGTCGATCAGTATATCGGCGGCATCGAACATGCGATCCTGCACCTGCTGTATTCACGCTTTTTCGCCCGCGCCATGCATCTGACCGGCCATCTGCCGAAAAAGGCGATCGAGCCGTTCAACGCGCTGTTCACCCAGGGCATGGTGACACATGAAACCTATGCCACCCGCGGCCCCGATGGCCGCCCGGTATGGCATACGCCGGACGAGGTCGAACTGACCGACGAGGGCGCCATATTGCGCGCCACCGGCGAGCCGGTCGAGGTCGGCCCCATCATCAAGATGTCGAAATCGAAAAAGAACGTGGTCGATCCCGCCGACATCATCGACCAGTACGGCGCCGACACCGCGCGCTGGTTCGTCATGTCCGACAGCCCGCCAGAACGCGATGTCGAGTGGACGGCCGCGGGCGCCGAAGCCGCGTGGAAACATCTGCAACGCGTCTGGCGCATGGCCAGCGAGATTGCCGAAGGCCCAGAGGACGGCGCGTCGGATCTTGACCTTGAAAAGGCCACGGCACGCGCCATCGACGAGGTGACCAAGGGGATCGAGGGCTTTGCCTTCAACAAGTCGGTGGCCAAGCTTTACGAATTCACCAACACCATCGCCAAATCAAAGGCTGCCCCGGCAGCAAAGCGCCGTGCAATGCTGGTCATGGCGCAGCTGATGCAACCCATGACACCGCATCTGGCCGAAGAGGTCTGGCACCTGCTTGGCGGCAAGGGCCTTGTGGCCGCCGCCCCCTGGCCAAAGGCCGACCCTGCGCTGCTGGTCGATGACACGGTGACCCTGCCCATTCAGGTCAATGGCAAACGGCGTTCGGAAATCACGGTTCCGAAGGACATGCCGAAAGAAGAGGTTGAAAAACTTGTTCTGGCCGATGATGCTGTGATCAGGTTCCTTGGCGGCAAGGAGCCGCGGAAACTGATCGTTGTGCCGGGCCGGATCGTGAATGTCGTTGTCTGATCGAAGAACCCTGTTGAAACTGCTGCTTGCCCTGCCGCTGGCCGGGTGTGGCTTTACCCCCCTGCTGAAAGAGGGGGCCGCCGCGCGCGACCTGACGGGGCAGTTACATTTCAACCTGATCGAAAGCGCCGAAGGGTTTGCCCTGTTGCAAGCCCTTGAAGGACGATTCGGCAAGGCGGGCGCGCAGGCACGCTATGACGTGACGCTGGATCTTTCGATCAACGACAAGACACTGGCGCTGGACACAAAAGGCCTGGAGCGGCACACCCTCAGCGGCAAGGTCAAGTTCAAGGTCATCGACCGGGCAACCGGGAAACAGGTGTTCACCGACATGGCTCGCGAAACAACGGGCTATTCGGCGACATCGGAAACGCTGGTGACACGGGCCTCGGAAAAGGCTGCGCGTCAGAATCTGGCAAACCTTCTTGCCAATGCCGTGGCGCTGCGGCTGATCGCGACCGCGGGATCCTGGGCAAAATGAAACTTGGCCCACGCGACGCGGCTGCCTTTTTCAACAAACCCGATACCCGGCACGCTGCGCTGTTGATCTACGGCCCCGATTCCATGCGCGTTGCCCTCAAGAGGCAGCAAGTCATCAACGCGTTGATTGGTGACAAGGGCGAAGAGGAAATGCGCCTGACCCGAACAAGCGGGGCCGAATTGCGCAAGGATCCGGCCAGCCTTGAAGATGCGCTCAAGGCGCAGGGTTTTTTCCCCGGACAGCGGGTCGTCTTTCTGGAAGAGGCGACAGACGGTAACACCAAGGCCATTGCGGCCGCACTTGATAGCTGGCGCAGCGGTGATGCGATGCTGGTCGTGACTGCCGGCCAGCTTGCGGCCCGTTCGGCGCTGCGAAAACTGTTCGAAGGACGGCCCGACACCCTTGCCGCGGCAATATATGCCGACCCGCCCTCGCGCGGTGAAATCCAGCAGGAACTGGCCCGCGCGGGCATCGATAATATCGACGACGATGCGATGGCTGACCTCACCGCCCTGGCGCAGACGCTTGACCCCGGCGATTTTCGCCAGACGCTGGAAAAACTGGCGCTTTACAAGCTTGATGATGACAGCCCGGTCAGTTGCCACGACATCGCCGCCTGCGCGCCCGCAACCTCCGAGGCCATGCTGGACGATGCGCTCAATCTGATCGCCGAGGGGAAAACCGCCGAGGTCGGGCCGATCATGCAGCGCCTTCAGGCACAGGGTTTGAACCCGACATCCATCTGCATCGGCGCAACGCGCCATTTTCGCCTGCTGCACGCGGCGGCAAGCAACCCCCGCGGCATCGAGGCCGGCCTGTCATCGGCCCGCCCCCCCGTATTCGGCCCACGACGTGATCGCATGGCCCGACAGGCCCGCGCCCTGGGCGTGGCGCGGGTCGAGCGGATCATCGGCATTCTGACCGATACCGACCTTGACCTGCGCAGCGCCAGACCCGTGCCACAGCGCGCACTTGTCGAGCGCGCCTTTATCCGCATTGCCATGCTGGCACGCCAGAACTGAAGGAACCATCCATGTACGAACTGATCGGCAGTAAGAAAAGCAGGGCGTTTCGGGTTTTGTGGGCGCTTGAGGAAATGGGCCTTGAATACAAATTCAACCCGGCCGCACCGCGCAGTGACGAGGTCAAGGCGATCAACCCGTCGGGCAAGATCCCCTGTTTCAGGGTCGGCGACGAGGTGCTGACCGATTCCGTCGCCATCATCCAGTATCTGGCTGACAAACACGACAAGCTGACCTACCCGGCCGGCACGCTGGAACGCGCGCGACAGGACGGTTTCACCCAGTTCGCCTGCGATGAAATGGATGGCATTCTGTGGACTGCCGCGCGCCACAGCTTTGTGCTGCCCGAGGAAATGCGCATCCCGGAAATCAAGAAATCCCTGCGCTGGGAGTTTCAGAGATCGATGAACACCCTGGCCCAGCGGCTGGGCGATAATGAATGGCTGATGGGCGACAGATTTACCGTCGCCGACATCATCACCGCACATTGCGGAACATGGGCACGCCTGTCAGGGTTTGAAACGGGCCAACCGGCCATCGACGCCTATTTCGACCGCGCTTTTGCCCGCCCGGCTCATGCCCGTGCAGTTGCCAGACAGGCACAACCCGCACCCGAATGATCAGCCGCCGCAGCGCTTTTCAGCCTCTTGCAATGCAGCCGTGAAGCCCAGCAACGAGAACGTGTCCTCGGTCTTGGTCCCGCGCGAGGAAACACCCGTCACAACAGCCGTGCGCCCACGCTTCATCGAGGTGGTGACCTTTGCATCGTCATCCCTGGTGGCGGGCCAGGCCCATTCGCCGTCGACGAACATCTTGTAGCTGGACTTGTCAATCCTGATCGTCACAAAGGTGCCCTGCTTGAACGGATAGCCGCCGGTAAACGAAACCTCACCGCGAACCTTGTCTCCAGGGCGGAATGTCACAAACAGCAGCGTGTCGCCGCGGTTCACCGCCACAACCTTGCCGTTTCGCGTGTTCACGGTCTTCTTGGGGGCGGAAACGATCCAGCATTCGGTCGGATTTTCCGCCACGAATACGCTCCAGTCGGTATTCTCACCAACCCGGTTTGCCGCGGTCTGTGCCGATGCGCCAATACTTGTAGCGACAACAACCGCCACGATCCCTGAAATAATTGCCACGATTCTTGTCATGCCACTCACAGCCTCCAGCTGTTTTCTGCCTCATTTTGTCCCGGTGCTTGGTTCATCTGCGCAAACACGACCGTTCCGGGAACCATTATTCTGACCTGTAGCATCAGTCTAACGGAGTTTTGCCGATTTTCCACCCCCCATGCGGAAATCCGCCGATGTCACCGTGGCCGGTGACCCGTAAATTCGCGCTGGTCTTTGCCGCACAATTTGGGGAAAACGGGTGCGGATAACATGGAAAGGATGTTTCATGCAAAACGCGGCAACACTGGTCGAGATCTGGCGCGGCCCGATCCTGGAATCGCAACATCGGGGCCACGCGGTCATCTGCAACGCCGAAGGCGAGGTCATCTCGGCCTGGGGCGACCCCGAACTGGTTTTTCTGCCCCGATCCGCGGCCAAGATGTTGCAGGCCCTGCCGCTGGTCGAAAGCGGGGCCGCGGCAGAGGCCGGTCTGCGGCCCGAACAGCTTGCGCTGTCCTGTGCCTCGCATAACGGTGCTGCAATTCATACCGAACGCGTCAATGCCTGGCTTGAAACATTGGGGC
>WFQE01000175.1 GCA_015487165.1 Paracoccaceae bacterium
TTTATGTGATTTCGCGCGATAACAGCGCATGGGCGATCAAGGTCAGAAACGGCCGGATCGCATGGCAGTTGCAAAGCACCAAGGCCGATGTCGCTCTGGTCGGGGGCGCGTCTCCTGCCGCTGCGGGACGAGAGGTGATCCTGCCATTCAGCTCGGGCGAGCTGGCGGCTGCCAAGGCGGGCAATGGCCTGCGCAGCTGGAGCGTGGCCGTCTCGGGCGGGCGCCGGGGGCTGGCGCGGGCCGATATTGGGGATATTTCATCTGATCCTGTGGTTGCCGGAAACCGGGTCTATGCGGCAAACCAGGCCGGCAGGATCGTTGCCATCAACCTCAAGACCGGCGATCGGATATGGACGGCTAACGAGGGATCCTACAGCCCGGTTCTGCCTGCCGGAAATTCGGTCTTCCTTGTATCGGACGAGGCGCGGCTTGTGCGTCTTGACGCCCGGACCGGCAAGGCGATCTGGTCGGTGTCGCTGCCGCAATGGCGCAAGGAAAAGAAGAAATACGACGCCTATGTGCATTACGGGCCCCTATTGGCCGGCGGGCGGTTGATCGTTGCATCAAGCGACGGCAAGCTGCGCAGCTTTGATCCCGTGTCGGGCAAGCTGCAGAGCGAGGTCGATATTCCCGGCGGCGCGGCATCGCAGCCCGCGATTGTGGACGGTGTTCTTTACATTGTGTCAACAAACGGCAAATTGCACGCTTTCAAATAGGGCCCGCAGGGTATATGGGGCGTGTCTGCACCATAGCGGATGACCTCGATGACCTTTACACTTGCCATAGTGGGGCGCCCCAATGTGGGCAAATCCACCCTTTTCAACCGCCTCGTCGGGCGCAAGCTGGCGTTGGTCGATGACCAGCCCGGCGTCACGCGTGACCTGCGTGAGGGCGATGCCAAGCTTGGCAACATGCGCTTTACGGCGATCGACACCGCGGGGCTGGAACTGGCCGACGATGACAGCCTGCCCGCCCGCATGCGGCGGCTGACCGAGCGCGCGGTGGACATGGCGGATGCCTGCCTGTTCATGATCGATGCCCGCGTTGGCGTGACCCCGCAGGACGAGGTGTTTGCCCAGATCCTGCGCAAGAAGAACGCCAATGTCATCCTTGTGGCCAACAAGGTCGAGGGCCGCGCCGCCGAGGCGGGGTTGATTGACGCCTATGCGCTGGGCCTGGGCGAGCCGGTTCCGCTGTCGGCCGAACATGGTCAGGGCATGGTCGATCTGGCGCAGGCGCTGGAACCCGTTGCCGCGCAGTTTGCCGAGCGCGAGGATCACAGCCCCGAAACCGATGTCGCCATCCCCGAGGACGAGGCGGATGAGGACAACCAGGGCAAGGAGATTGCCCATGACAAGCCGCTGCAGATCGCGGTGGTCGGGCGGCCCAATGCGGGGAAATCGACCCTCATCAACCAGATCCTGGGCGAAGAACGCCTGCTGACCGGCCCCGAGGCCGGGATCACCCGCGATTCGATTTCGGTGCGCACCAACTGGCGCGGCGTCGAGATGCGCATCTTTGACACTGCCGGCATGCGCAAGAAGGCCCGTGTTCAGGAAAAGCTGGAAAAGTTGTCGGTCGCCGACGGGCTGCGCGCCGTGCGTTTTGCCGAGGTTGTCGTTGTGCTGCTCGACGTCCAGACCCCGTTCGAGCAGCAGGATCTGCGCATCGCCGACCTGGCCGAGCGCGAGGGCAGGGCGGTGGTTCTGGCCGTCAACAAATGGGATCTGGAAGACAACAAGCAGGAAAAGCTGCGCGACCTGCGCGAGAAATTCGACCGCCTGCTGCCACAGTTGCGCGGCGCGCCGATGGTCATGGTCTCGGCGTTGACGGGCAAGGGGCTGGACCGGCTGCAACAGGCCATCATCAAGGCCTATGAGGTGTGGAACCGCCGCATTTCCACCGCGCGGCTGAACCGCTGGCTGTCGGCGATGCTCGAGGCCCACCCGCCGCCCGCACCGGGGGGCAAGCGGATCCGCCTGCGCTATATGACCCAGGTCAAGACGCGCCCGCCGTCATTCGTGGTGATGTGTTCGCACCCGGATGCGCTGCCAACCAGCTATAGCCGCTATCTGGTCAATGGCCTGCGCGAGGATTTCGACATGCCCGGCACGCCGATCAGGCTGTTTATGCGCTCGCAGGGCGACAAGAACCCGTATCGGAACAAGCGCGACAAGAAGGTGACCAAGCTGAACAAGCACCTTGAAGGGCGCTGGACCGCGAAAAAATAGGGCGGGGCAGGGGGCTGGCTGCCCCCTCTTGCCTGCGGCAATTCACCCCCGCGAGTATTTGGACAAAGAAGAAAGGCCGGGCCGCGTTACTGCAGGTATTTCTGGGGATCGACGCTTTGCGTGCCTTTCCTGATCTCGAAATGCAGGAATGAAGGCGTGCCTTGCGCAACGACGCCGATCTTTTGCCCTTTTTGCACCTTGTCGCCCTTTGCCAGGGTGACATCGGTGACATTCGAATAGACCGTAAAGATATTGCCCTTGTGGCGGATCAAGACGATTGTGTTGGCAGCCACCGATTTGGAAATCAGCGCAACCGTGCCATCAGCCGCGGCAAGAACTGCGGTGCCGGGGATGGCGGCGATGTCGATCCCTTCATTGCCACCCTTCTTGCCGGTATAGGGCGAGATGATCTGCCCCTCGACCGGACGCATGAAGCCCTTGTCGGCGGTGGGCGCCTGCGTCTGCGCCAGCTTGGGCGAGGGCGGCGGCGCAACGGGCTTTTCAGCAACCGGCAGCGGTTTGGCCGCGCTTGGCGGCGGAGGGGTCGGGCTGCCGACGCCGGGTTTTGTTGCATCGACCACAGGTTCGGGCGCGGTGCCGTCAACTGTGGGGATCAGCAGTTGCTGGCCCTCATGGATGGTCAGATCGGGGCCAAGCCGGTTCCAGGATGCCAGCGCCGTGACCGACACGCCGTAGAGGCGGGCAATCGAATAGGCGGTTTCGCCGCGTTCGACGCGGTGGCGAATGGGCTCGACAGCCTTGGTATCTGTCGGGGCGCCAAAGCCCGAGCCGCCATCGGCAGCAGAGTTGCCCTGTCCGGCCTTGTCAATGGCGGCCGAGGCGATCGAGGTGATATCCACGCCGCCCGAGCCGACATCGACCTTGCGCGGAAGGGCAAGAAGTTCGCCCTCGCGCAGTTTCGTTTCAGGCGTCAGCCCGTTGAAGCTGGCCAGCTCATCCGCGCCCAGGCCGATGCGGGCGGCCACATCCGCGACGGTATCGCCCCGGCGTGCCAGCACCACCTGATAGCTGGGATACGAGATGATCCCCCGGGAATCGGGTTCGGGTCTGGCGGCCGTTTGCGTCTTGGGGGGATCGGCCGGGCCTGCAAGATTGAAGCCGCCCATGTCGAGGCCGGTGTCACAGGCGGTCAGGGCCAGAAGCGCGGCCGCCGATACCAGAAGTCTGGCCCGGTTGTTCCTGTTGTTTCGCGCCTGCATCACCCACACTCCGTACAACCATTGTTATGGGGGCCGGTATACTATCCTTGGGCCACCCCTTCAACCAGCGGCACGAAGCGAACATCGCAAAGTTCGGTGTAATCAAGGCCATCGGCGGTTTTCCGCACCTTTATCAGGCTCTGGACCCGATCCGACTGCCCGACCGGCAGCACCATGATGCCCCCTTCGGCCAGTTGCTCCAGCAGAATCGCGGGCGGGTCCTCGGGGGCGGCGGTCACGATGATGCGGTCAAACGGGGCCTGTTCGGGCAAGCCCTTGGATCCATCGGCGGTCATGACGATGACATTGACCAACCCGAGATCCTCGATGATCTTGCGTGCGGAGCGTGCCAGTTCGCGGTGGCGTTCCAGCGAATAGACGCGCCGCGCAAGGTGGCTGAGGATGGCCGCCTGATAGCCGCTGCCGGTGCCAATTTCCAGCACCTTGTCGCGCGGGCCGACCTCGAGCGCCTGGGTCATCAGCCCGACGACTGAAGGCTGGCTGATGGTCTGGCCGCAGGAAATGGGCAGGGGGCGGTCCTCATAGGCGTGGGGGGCAAAGATGCCCTGGACGAACAGGCCGCGATCGACCTTTTCCATGGCCTTGAGAACCCGCTCGTCGGTGACCCCGCGCGAGCGCAGGGTGTAAAGAAACTTCATCCGGGTTTCCGCATCCACCGTCATTCCAGCACAGCCTTCAGCTTGTCCAGCGCATCATGGGCAGTCAGATCTGCGCGCATGGGGGTGACCGCGACGTAACCTTCCATGTTGGCATGAACATCGGTGCCGGCGGCGGCGGGGCGATCCTGCGGGCCGCCATGGACCCACAGAAAGCGCCGCCCCGAGGGCGACAGATGCGGCTTTACCCCGAAAGAAGCCCCCTGGCGAAAGCCTTGCGTGGTGACGCGCACGCCCTTGACCTGATCCGCCGTGCAGGGCGGAAAGTTGATGTTGTAAAAGACGCCATAGCTTTGATCTTGCCAGATGCCATCCGAAAGCAGGTCTTGCAGGATCGGCAGCGCGTGCTTGCGCGCGGCCTCGAACGGGTCGTCCATGCTGGCGACCTCGGGGCCGTAATATTGTGACAGCGCGACCGCCTTCATGCCATGAAGCGCGGCCTCCATGGCGCCGCCCAGCGTGCCGGAATACAGCGCGTTCTCACCGGCGTTGTTGCCGCGGTTGACGCCCGAAAGCACCAGATCCGGCTTGGCATCCTGCATGACGTCATGCAGACCGGCCAGCACGCAATCGGCGGGCGAGCCCTCGGCCGCATAACGCCGGGGGCCAAGTTTCGCAATCATCATCGGCCTGGTATAGGAAATGCAGTGCGCGACGCCCGATTGTTCAAAGGCGGGCGCGACCGTCCAGACCTCGCCCGTGGGGCCGGCAAGCGCGTCGGCGATTTCATGCAGAACCGCCAGCCCCGGCGCGTTGATGCCGTCGTCATTGGTGATCAGGATTCGCACGTCTCGCCCCCATGGCCGTTGTCATTGTCGTTGCTACAGGATCAAACTGGCCGGGGAAAGGGTCAGCACAGCTCACCTTGCGGCGAAATCGTGGTCTTGCCGCCCAGATAGGGGTGCAGCACCGGCGGGATCCAGACAGAACCATCCTCTTGCTGGCCGTTTTCCAGCACCGCGATCAGGCAGCGCCCCACGGCAAGGCCCGATCCGTTCAGCGTGTGCACGAATTCGGGCTTGCCCTCGCCGCGGCGGAAACGGGCATTCATGCGCCGGGCCTGGAAATCGCCACAGACGGAAACCGAGCTGATCTCGCGATAGCTGTTCTGGCCGGGCAGCCAGACCTCGATATCGTGGGTGCGTTGGGCCGAAAAACCCATGTCGCCGGTGCACAAAGCCACCGTGCGATAGGGCAGCAGCAGCGATTCCAGCAACTTTTCCGCGATGCGGGTCATGCGGTGCAACTCGTCCAGGCTGTCCTCGGGGCGGGTGATCGAGACCATCTCCACCTTTTCGAACTGGTGCTGGCGCAGGATGCCCTTGGTGTCCTTGCCGGCCGATCCCGCCTCGGAACGAAAACACTGCGTATGCGCCGTCATGCGCAACGGCAGGGCACTTTCGTCAAGGATCTCGCCGGCGACCGTGTTGGTCAGCGGCACCTCGGCCGTGGGGATCATCCACCAGCCATTGGTGGTGGCATAGCTGTCTTCGGCGAATTTCGGCAGCTGGCCGGTGCCATACATGGCCTGTTCGCGCACCAGCACCGGCACCCACATTTCCGTCAGCCCGTTTTCGTTGACATGGGTATCCAGCATGAATTGCGCCAGCGCCCGGTGCAGGCGCACCATCGCGCCCTTCAGCACCATGAAACGGCTGCCCGACAGCTTGGCCGCCAGTTCGAAATCCATGCCCGGTTTCGCTGCCGGAATATCGAAATGTTCGCGCGGCTCGAAATCAAAGCTGCGCGGTGTGCCCCAGCGGTTGATTTCCACATTGTCGTTTTCATCATCGCCGTCGGGCACATCGTCAAGCGGCAGGTTGGGCAGGCCCATCAGCATGTCGGTCAGACGCTGGTCCTCGGCGCGGGCCTTTTCCTCCAGCTCGGCGATTTCCGCCTTCTTGGCGGCAACCAGCGCGCGCAGACGTTCGAATTCGGCGTCATCGCCACGGGCCTTGGCCGCGCCGATTTCCTTTGACGCCTTGTTGCGTTCGGCCTGCGCGGTCTCGGCCGCAAGGATATGGGCGCGCCGCGCGGCGTCGATGGCAAGGATTTCATCAGCGACGGGTGGCAGGCCGCGCCGGGCAAGGGCTGCGTCGAAAGCGGCGGGGTTTTCGCGGATCTTGCGGATGTCATGCATGTCTGGCGTGCCTTTTCAGTGCAGGGCAAATCGGGTTGCCAGCCTTATGCAACAAAGCACGCGGCGGTTAAAGGGGGCTGGGCGCTGCACTTCTTCTTTGCAGAAATACTCTCGGGGGTGCGGGGGCAGACAGCCCCCGCATGGGATCGTCAGCAGGCCCTAGTCACGCCCCGACGCGCGCAGCACGCTGATCACCAGCAGGGCCAGACTGCCGCCCAGCAGCAGCCAGCCGCCGGTCAGCGGGGTCAAACCGGCATTGCGGATGAGAAAGGCAACGCCAGCCACCAGAACCAGGATCGAGGCTGTCAGGCGCGCATCCTTGAGGAACATGCCGACGAGATCGGAGATCACCTGCTTCAGGATACTCATGCGTCTGCCTCCGGTGTGCGGGCCCTGACCAGTCCCACGCTGATCAGGCCGGTTGCAAGGAATGCCCCCGCAAACCAGAGCAGCGACAGGTCTGCGCCCGGCCACGAGATGCCCAGCCCCTCGCCCGTCCAGAATACGCCAAAGGCCGACAGCATCACGCCGACGCCGAATTTCAGCGTGTTTTCAGGCACTTTTGCAAGCGGCTTGTGGATCAATGCGCCAATCGACAGAACGACGACAACCGCCGCCAGCGCGCCGCCGGCAGCCGGCCACAGCAGGCCACGCCCCGCGCCCACGGCGATGACGATGAACACGACCTCGAGCCCTTCCAGCAGCACCGCCTTAAAGGCGGCAATCCCAGCGATCCAGTCCTGCGAGCGCGCGCCAATATCGGCCTGTTGTCCCAGTTCTGCCTGCTCGCGCCGAAATATCGCCTCTTCGTCATGCAGGGGGATCACGCCCGCCGCCCTGAGGACGGCCTTGCGCAGCCATCCAAGCCCGAACAGCAGCAGCAATATGCCGACCACCAGTTGCAACAGGTGCAGCGGCACCCGATCCAGCAGCGGCCCCAGGATAATGACGACCAGCGCCAGCAGGCCGAGGGCGGCAAATGTTCCCGCCAGTGCCGGGCGCCAGCCACGCAGGGTGGCAACGGCCAGGATAATGGTGAATGCCTCTACCACCTCGACAAGCGAGGCCAGAAAGGCGGCGCTGATGGCGGGGGTGGCTGTGGCCCAGTCCATGTTCAGTGCTGCCGGTTGTTCGGTGCCGGATGCGGGATCGGCAGATATTCGACGCTGGGTGTCTGCTTGATGGGCTGGGGATACAGTTCCATCATCTTCATCACGTCTTCGGGCATGTCGGTATTGACCTTCAGCCCCATCTCGCGGGCGTCTTCGGCAAAGATCGGGTGGTCATGGGTCCACCGCCCGGTGCTGAGGGTTTCGGCCAGCTCGTCGGCCTTGTCTGCGGGCAGGGTGCCTTCCAGAAGGCGGCGGGCGGTTTTTCTGATCTGGTCGATGGCCTTGCGCGACAGATCGGCCATGACAAGGGTGTTGTCGTCGATCTTGTCGATGGGCTTTTGCTCGGTGACCTTCAGCAGGGATGCGGCGGGTTGCTGGCCAAGCTGCGGGTCGATGGGGCCCAGGGCGGAATGTTCGGTCATGCAGATTTCATCCGCCGCCAGCGCAATCAGCGTGCCGCCCGACATGGCGACATGAGGCACAAAGACCGTCACCTTGCCTGGATGCGCCTTGACGGCACGCGCGATCTGGGTTGCCGCGATCACCATGCCGCCGGGGGTGTGCAGCACGATGTCCAGCGGCACATCAGGATCGGTCAGCTGGATGGCGCGCAACACCTCTTCGGAATCGTTCATGTCGATATACCGCATCACCGGAAAGCCGAGGAAACTCATGGTTTCCTGACGGTGAACCAGCAGGATGACGCGCGAATTGCGCTTTTTTTCCAGCTTCATGATCTGCCTCTGGCGGGCCGCGTCCAGCATGCGGCGGCGCAGCAGCGGTTGCAGGGCGGAAAACAGGAACAGCAGCCAGATCAGGCTGGAGACGTCAAAACCGTTCATCGATACCCCCGATGATTGCATGGTTGCGGAAAAACGCGCCCCAACGATGGGGGCTGGTGGCGCGCTTGACAAGGGGGGTGTCGGGAATTCTGGTGCCTTGCGCGCGATTTCGTGATTGTCGTCCGCGTCAAATGACTTGTGCAAAGGGGGCGGGTCGGGTCATCAGTAAGATCAACAGAAGAGGTGCAGCATGTGGAATGAACGATACAGCAAGCCCGGTTTCCTGTTCGGAACCGATCCGGCGCAGTTTCTGGTCGAGCAGCAGGACTATCTGCAACGTGGCAAGACCGCGCTTTGCATTGCCGATGGCGAGGGCCGCAATTCGGTGTTCATGGCAGAAAAGGGCATGAAGGTCACCGCGCAGGATGCCTCTGAAGTGGCCATCGACAAGGCGCGCGGTCTGGCAGCCGCCCGCGGGGCCAGTGTCGCCTATCGGCTGGGCGATCTGCGCGATTTCGATTGGGACGAAACACAATACGATTTGGTGGCCGGCATCTTCATCCAGTTTGCCGAGCCGGATTTCCGCGACGCGATCTTTGACGGCATGAAACGCGCGCTTGTGCCCGGTGGCATCCTGCTGCTGCATGGTTACCGGCCCGAGCAGCTTGAATACGGCACTGGCGGGCCGCCCTGCGCCGAGAACATGTACACTGTCGATCTGCTGCGCGATGCCTTTTCCGACATGGAGATCCTGCGCCTTGAGGCTTACGACCGCGAGGTGCAGGAAGGCTGTGGGCATTCGGGAATGTCGGCACTGATCGATCTTGTTGCCCGCAAGTTCTGAACGGTTCGCGCCCTGCCGCCTTGCAGTCACATCTATTTGAGGGAATCGCCCCGATTCACGCCCGGCGCTGCTTGCAAACCCCTCCCGGCCTAGGTAGGGTGCCGCGACTTTGAAACAGGTGGGCGCAAGGCCCGAAACGACACAGGGGATCCTTCCATGTTCATCACTCCTGCTTATGCGCAGACGGCGGCCGGCGGCGGCCTTGGGGGCGCGGGCCAGTTCATTCCGCTGATCCTGATCTTTGCGATCATGTATTTCCTGCTGATCCGCCCTCAGCAGAAGAAGATGAAGGAACACAAGGCCATGGTCGAGGCCCTGCGCCGCGGTGACCAGATCGTTACTCAGGGCGGGATCATCGGCAAGGTGACCAAGGTCAAGGACAACAACGAGGTCGAGGTCGAGATCAGTCAGGGCGTCAAGGTGCGGGTCGTGCAGAACACCATCGCCACCGTCTTGAGCAAGACCGAGCCGGTCGAGAAATAAGCGCCAGACAAGAGCTTTCAGCAGGACAAAGCCGCCATGCTCCAGTTTTCCATGTGGAAAAAGACCCTGATCCTGGGAATATGTCTTCTCGGGTTCATCTTTGCCATTCCCAACGCTTTTTACTCGCGGGTGGAAAAGCACAATGATGCGGCCGCGCAGTTGGCAAAGGGTCTGCCGCTGACGCCCGAGCGCAAGGCGGCGCTGGCGCTGTGGCCCGACTGGATGCCCAATGATCTGGTCAATCTGGGGCTCGACCTCAGGGGCGGCGCCCATCTGCTGGCCGAAGTCAAGGTCGAGGATGTCTATGCTGCCCGCATGAATGCGCTGTGGCCCGAGGTGCGTGACGCGCTGCGCAAGGCGCGTGCGGAAATCGGCACCATCCGCCGTCAGGACAGCCCTCCGGGCGAGCTTGTCATCAAGATTTCCAAGCCCGAAAAGATCGCCCGGGCAGTCGAGATCGTCAAGGGCCTCTCGCGCCCGGTGGTCAGCCTTACGGGCATCGGCGCGCGCGATCTGGATGTGCAGGCGGTCGATGGCAAGATCATCATCTCGCTGTCAGAGGCCGAAAAGGTTGCAACCGACCAGCGTACCGTCGAACAGTCGCTTGAAATCATCCGCCGCCGTATCGACGAGGTCGGCACGCGCGAACCCACGATCCAGCGCCAGGGCGACCGGCGCATCCTGATCGAGGTGCCGGGCATCGGCTCGGCCGAAGAACTGAAACAGCTGATCGGCACCACCGCCAAGCTGACCTTCCATCCGGTGATCCGCTCGACCCGCAACAAGAACACCCCACCGGGGGCGGGAAACATCCTCGTACAGGATCTGAACGATCCCGAACTGTATTACATTCTGGACCGAAGTCCGGTTGTCACCGGCGAAGAGCTGGTCGATGCGCAACCAACCTTTGACCAGAACGGCAGGCCCGCAGTCAGTTTCCGCTTTGACGCGACGGGGGGGCGAAAATTCGGCATCTACACGGCCGAAAACATCGGCAAGCCATTCGCGATCGTGCTTGACAACAAGGTGATCTCGGCCCCGGTGATCCAGGCCCATATCGCCGGCGGATCGGGCATCATCACCGGCAATTTCAGCGTCGAGGAAAGCACCAAGCTGGCCGTTCTGCTGCGTGCGGGCGCCTTGCCTGCGGGGATGAAATTCCTCGAGGAACGCACCATCGGCCCCGAGCTGGGGCAGGACAGCATCGACGCCGGCAAGATCGCAACCATGGTTGCCTTTGTCGCCGTGCTGATCTTCATGGTGCTCAGCTACGGGCTGTTTGGCATATTCGCCAATGTGGCGCTGCTGATGAACGTGGTGATCCTGTTTGCCATGCTGTCAATCATGGGGGCAACGCTGACATTGCCGGGCATTGCCGGCATCGTGCTGACGATCGGCATGGCAGTTGACGCCAATGTTCTGATCTACGAGCGAATCCGGGAAGAACTGGAGTCTGCCAAGGGGCCGGCGCGGGCGATCGAGCTGGGCTTTGAAAAGGCGTTGTCGGCAATCATCGACGCCAATGTGACCACGCTGATTGCCGCGGTGATCCTGTTTGCCATGGGCTCGGGGCCGGTCAGGGGCTTTGCCGTGACGCTGGGGCTGGGCATCATCACTTCGGTCTTTACCGCCATCTGGGTCACGCGTCTGCTGATCGCAATCTGGTTCCACTGGCGCCGTCCGCGCACCGTCATCGTATAGGGAAGGGATCCACGCAATGGCTTTTCGTCTGAAACTGGTTCCGTCAAAGACCAATTTCGATTTCTTCCGCTATGCCAGGGTAACATTCGGCGCCTCGGCAATACTGGTTGTTCTGTCGATCGTCGCGGCGCTGACCATGGGGTTGAATTTCGGCATCGATTTCCGCGGCGGCACGACAATCCGCACCGAAAGCGTCAAGAAGGTCGATGTCGGTGAATACCGCAAGGCGCTCAAGCCGCTGAAGCTGGGCGATGTCACCATTACCGAGGTGTTCGACCCGTCCTTTGGCCCCGGCAAGAACGTCACTCAGATCCGTATCGAACAGCAGGATGGCGGCGAGGCCGTGACCGTTGAAACCATCACCAAGGTCAAGGATGCGCTGCGCAAGATCGACCCGAACATGAAGTTCCCGTCGGTCGAAAGCGTCGGCCCCAAGGTTTCGGGCGAGCTGATCAAGACCGCCGTGCTGGCCGTGGTCCTGTCGAACCTTGCCGTGCTGTTCTATATCTGGCTGCGTTTCGAGTGGCAGTTCAGCCTGGGCGCGGTAATCGCGTTGATCCATGACGTGACCCTGACTATCGGCATCTTTTCGGTGCTGCAGCTGAAATTCGACCTGACCATTATCGCCGCGTTGCTGACCATCGTCGGCTATTCGTTGAACGATACTGTCGTCGTGTTCGACCGGGTGCGTGAGAACCTGCGGCGTTACAAGAAGATGGATCTCAAGGATCTGCTCGGCCTGTCGATCAACGAAACGCTGTCGCGCACGGTGATGACCTCGTTCACCACGCTGATCGCGCTGATTGCCCTGCTGGTTCTGGGGGGCGACGTGATCCGGGGGTTCGTGTTTGCCATGACCTGGGGCATTATCGTGGGGACCTATTCTTCGGTATTCGTGGCCTCGACCATCCTGCTGCGTCTTGGGGTCAAGCGTGACTGGTCCAAGAACAGCAAGAGCGCCGGCACCAAATACGCCAATATCGACGCTTGATCGACACGTTTCGCGACGCGGCGGCAGCAGCCCTTTCGCATGAGGGGCTGTGGCTGCTTGTCATGGCGGTGATCCTTGCCGGGCTGGTGCGGGGGTTTTCGGGCTTTGGCACCACGATGATCTATATGCCCTTTGCGGCGTCGGTCCTGCCGCCGGTCTGGGCACTGGTCACGATCCTTGTTTTTGACGTGTTCGGCCCGCTGCCCAACATCCCCCGCGCCCTGCGCGAGGGCGAGCCGCGCGATGTTGCCCGCCTCGGGCTGGGGGCGCTGCTGGCCCTGCCTGTCGGGGTGCTGCTGCTGACGCGAATTGATCCGGTGGCCTTTCGCTGGGCGGTCTCCGCGATTGCGCTGGTGTTGCTGGGCCTGCTGGTGCAGGGATGGCGCTGGAAGGGCAGGCCGGGGCGTGCGCTGCTGGTCGGAACCGGCGCAGTCGCCGGGCTGCTGGGCGGCTTTGCGGGGCTGTCCGGCCCGCCGGTGATCATGCTTTACATGTCGTCGGTAAGGGCGGTTTCCGTGATCAGGGCAAACATCCTGCTGTTTCTGGCCCTGACCGACCTGATCGGCCTGACGGTCGTCGGCGCAAAGGGCCTGCTTGCGCCCGAGCCGGTGGTGATCGGCCTGCTGCTGACGCTTCCCTATCTGCTGGCAAACATGGCCGGGGCTGCTATATTCGCGCCACAAAGGGCGGGGCTGTATCGGGCGGTGGCCTATCTGCTGATCGCACTGTCCAGCCTGCTAAATTTGCCGCTGTTTTCCTGAAAGGGGTTTCATGGAACTGCACGAAATGAATTTCCACGGCCAGATGCCGGTCGAGGGCTATGGCCCGGGCTTTTTCCGCCTTGGCGGCGAGGTGTTTCACGGCCCGCTTCTGCTGTTGCCTTCGGGGCCGGAAAAATGGCCCGTGGCCGGTGACTATGCGCCGGTACTTGCCCATGCCGACGAAATCGATGTGTTGTTCATCGGTGTTGGGCCCGAAATCGGCCTGATCGACCTTGAATTGCGCCATCAGCTGGAAACGGCCGGGCTTGGTGTCGAGGTCATGTCCACCCCGTCGGCCTGTCGCACCTACAACGTGCTGCTGGCCGAGGGGCGGCGGGTCGCGGCTGCGCTGATCCCGGTATGACGCGGTGGCATAACCGGCCTCGGCGTCAATAGAACGCGGTAAATTGATCTGCCACAAGTGGCGCGCGGGCGGATTTGTTCTTTTCGCAAGGGCTGCAAGCGGCTATGACTGCGCGGGTCAGGGGGCATCAGGGCCCCCCTCAGGAAACAATCAGAACAAAAAGAGGGCTTAACAATGGCATTCGAACTTCCCGATCTTCCCTACGCCTATGACGCGCTGGCCGAGGGCGGCATGTCGCAAGAGACGCTGGAATATCACCACGACCTGCACCACAAGGCCTATGTGGACAACGGTAACAAGCTGATCGCCGGCACCGAGTGGGAAAACAAGTCGCTCGAGGAAATCATCACCGGCACCTATCAGGCCGGCGCGGTGGCCCAGAACGGCATTTTCAACAACATCGCCCAGCTGTGGAATCACAACCAGTTCTGGGAAATGATGGGCCCCAAGGGGCGTTCCATGCCGGGCGAGCTGGAATCCCGCATCAAGGATGGCTTTGGCTCGGTCGAGAAATTCAAGGAAGAGTTCACCGCCGCCGGCGTGGGCCAGTTCGGCTCGGGCTGGTGCTGGCTGGTGGTCGATACCGACGATACGCTCAAGGTCACCAAGACGGAAAACGGCGTCAACCCGCTGTGCTTTGGCCAGAAGGTGCTGCTGGGCTGCGATGTGTGGGAACATTCCTATTACATCGACTTCCGCAACAAGCGCCCGGTCTATGTGCAGAACTTCCTGGACAATCTCGTCAACTGGGAAAACGTGGCCGAGCGCCTCGCCAACGCCTGAGCGCCGGCACACATCGCGAAAAACCAAAGGGGGCCAAGGCGGCCCCCTTTCTTCTTTGTCCAAATACTCCGGGGGTGTGGGGGCAGCGCCCCCACCAATGCCTCAGGCTTATTTCAGGATGCTGCGCCCAGCATATTCCGCCGCCGCGCCAAGGCCTTCCTCGATTCGGATCAGCTGGTTGTATTTCGCCAGCCGGTCCGAGCGCGACAGCGACCCCGTCTTGATCTGCCCGCAATTCGTGGCCACCGCCAGATCGGCGATGGTGGCGTCCTCGGTTTCGCCGGAACGGTGGCTCATCACACAGGTATAGTTGGCGCGGTGGGCCATATCGACGGCGTTCAGCGTTTCGGTCAGCGTGCCGATCTGGTTGACCTTGACCAGCAGCGAATTGGCGCAACCGCGCGCGATCCCGTCGGCCAGGCGTTCGGGGTTGGTGACGAAATTGTCGTCGCCCACCAGCTGCACCTTGTCGCCGAGCGCCGCGGTCAGGCCGGCCCAGCCTTCCCAGTCGTCCTCGGCCATGCCGTCCTCGATCGAGATGATGGGATAGTCGCGCACCAGCGCCGACAGATACAGGATGTTTTCATCCGCGCTCAGCACCTTGCCCTCGCCCTTCAGGTGGTATTTGCCATCCTCGAAATATTCCGACGAGGCGCAATCCAGCGCCAGATAGATGTCTTCGCCGGGGCGATAGCCGGCCTTTTCGATCGATTTCAGAATGAAATCCAGCGCGTCGCGGGTGGAATTCAGCGCCGGTGCAAAGCCACCCTCATCGCCGACCGAGGTATTGTAACCGCTTGCCGACAGTTCTTTCTTCAGGGTGTGGAATACCTCGGCCCCCATGCGGATCGCGTCGCGCATGTTGTCGGCCGCAACCGGCATGATCATGAATTCCTGAATGTCGATGGGGTTGTCACCATGGGCGCCGCCATTGATGATGTTCATCATCGGCACCGGCAGAACGCGGGCCGCCGTGCCGCCGACATAGCGATACAGCGGTTGCGCCGTGAAATCGGCCGCCGCCTTGGCCACTGCCAGCGAAACACCCAGAATGGCGTTGGCGCCAAGGCGGCCCTTGTTGGGGGTGCCGTCGAGGTCGATCATGGCGGCGTCGATATCGACCTGCTGGGTCGCGTCCACGCCCAGAAGGGCCTCGGCAATTTCGCCATTGACCGATTCAACGGCCTGCAGCACGCCCTTGCCGCCATAGCGCCCCTTGTCGCCATCGCGCAGCTCGACGGCCTCGTGCATGCCGGTGGATGCGCCCGAGGGCACGGCGGCGCGGCCCATGGTGCCGTCTTCAAGGGTTACGTCCACTTCGACCGTGGGGTTGCCGCGGCTGTCGAGGATTTCACGGGCGAAAATGTCGATGATGGTGCTCATGGCGCTGGCCTTTTTCCTGTCGGGGTTTCTGGCGGATACAGAGTCGCGCTGTCTTTACCCCCATGTGTGGCCAGATGAAAGGGGTCAGACTGCGGCCCCTTGCCGGCGCGCCCGCCTTGCCGCCTGCCGTTCCCGCGCGAATGTGTACAGGCCCGAGGCGATGATGATGGCGGTGCCCAGCAGGGTCGGCAGGTCGGGGCGCTCGGCAAAGACGAAAATGCCGATCAGCAGTGCAAACAGGATGCGGACATAGCGAAACGGCGTGATCACCGAAACCTCGCCCATGCGCATGGCAAGGATCAGCGCGTAATAGCCGGCTGCATCAAGTGCCGTAGCGCCAGTCATCCGTGCCAGATCGGGAAGGTCGGGGGAGACGAATTCCCGGTTGAACAGCGACAGGCCAAGACCCGACAGGATCAAGACACCAAAGCCATAGGTTCCCAGCCGGACGGACGAGATGCCCCTTGGCGCGGCGCGGGTCGCCAGATCGCGCACCGACAGCGCGACCACTGCCAGCACCGCAAACAGCGAGGCCGGTTCAAACCCGTCAAGACCGGGGCGGATGATCAGCAGCACGCCCCCGAAACCGACAAGAATCGCGCTCCAGCGTCGCCAGCCGACGGCCTCGCCCATGAACAGCGCGGCCCCAAGTGTGACGGCCAGCGGGGTCGCCTGAAAGATCGCCGAGGCGCTGGACAGGGGCGTAAGGGTGATCGCGCTGATAAATGCGAAGGTTCCGATCACCTCGCCGGCATTGCGCAACACCATGAGCGGCGACAGAAAATCGCGCCCGATCACCTTTTGCCCAAGCCGCCGCGCCCAAACTGCATAGATCGCCGTGCCGACGCCCCCCATGAACAGAAGGATTTCGCCAATGGGCACCCGGCCGGACAGCTGCTTGATCAGCATGTCGGCGACTGCAAAACAGGCCATCGAGGCCAGCATCAGCATGATGCCGCGCAGATTTTCCATGATGTCGGTTCCGAGGTATGAGGGTATGAAGATTGCGCCCGGTTGGCGCGTCCGGCCAGACAGATCAGCCGTCTTCATCCTTGTCAAGAGGGACGGCGAACAGATCCATCTTGTGGCCCAGCAGGCGATAGCCCAGCTTGCGCGCGATTTTTTCCTGCAACTGCTCGATTTCGGGATCGACAAATTCGATCACACGGCCGGTTTCCATGTCGAACAGGTGGTCGTGATGGGCGCGGGCGGCGTCTTCATAGCGGGCGCGGCCATCGCCGAAATCCAGCCGGTTGACGAGGCCGACATCTTCGAACAGGCGCATGGTGCGATAGACGGTGGCCAGCGAAATGGCCGCATCTATCTTGCTGGCGCGGGCATAGATTTCTTCGGCGTCCGGGTGATCATTGGCTGATTCAAGAACCTGCGCGATCACCTGGCGCTGGCCGGTCATGCGCAGGCCCCTGGATTTGCAGCGTTTCAGGATGGAATTTCCCATCGGCCTTGTTCCCCCTCGCCAGTGCCCAAGCTTTACGCGGGGATGGCCGAATTGAAAAGCCCCAAGGGCGGGGGGATTTCAGATGTCCAGTTCGATATCGGCCCAGATCGGCAGGTGATCCGAGGCACGCTGTGCCGCGCCCTGGTCAAGCACGCCACTGTCAAGCAGGCGGATGCCGGGGCCGGTGGCAATTCTGTCGAGGTGGCCGACAGGATGCGCCGCGTGATAGCTGCGCCCCGGTGTGTGAATGGTGAAATGATCCTCGAGAGGGGCCATGCCCCGCTGGCTTGACCATTCGTTGAAATCACCAAGTATCACCGTCCGTGCCACAGGCAGCTGGTCAAGATGACGGCGCAGCCAGGCCAGCTGTTTCAGCCGATGGCGGCGCATCAGACCAAGATGCACCCCCACCACCCGAAGCGGTTCGGTCGTGCCCGGAAAAATCACGTCAACGATCACGGCGCCCCGTGGCTCCAGCCCCGGCAGGGCAAGCCGGTGCATGGTGACGGGGGCCAGTCCGCGCTGCAAAAGGATGGCATTGCCATGCCAGCCCAGGCTGCCGGGATGCGTCGCGACAGGCGCTGGCACGAAATCGCTGCCGGTTTCCAGAAGATGCCGGGGCAGGGCGGCCGGGCGGGTGCCAAGCCGGCGGTCGGCCTCTTGCAGGGCCACGATATCGGCCTGCAGGTGATTGATGACGGCAAGGCTGCGGGCCGGGTTGCGGCGGCGATCCAGCCCGATGCATTTGCGGATATTGTAGCTTGCGACGCGCAGGCGCCGCTTTTCGTTGGAAAACCCTGCCATGAACCATATATGGGAACCGGACAGAGGTCTTGAAGGCGTTGGTTGGTATGAAACTTCCCGGAAAGCTGGAACTGACCCGCATCATCTGGCTGGCCCTGATACTGGCGGCGCTGCTCGCGCTGGTTCAGGGGCGCTGGTCGCTGCTGTTCGTGTCGCTGGCGACGCTGGCCCTGTCCATGCTGCCGATCTTTTTTGCCGAGCGGTTCTCGATCATCCTTCCCCCCAGCATTACCGCCTTTATCGCCGTCTTTGTCGTGGCGGCAATATTTCTGGGCGAGTATTTCGATTTCTACGATCGCTACTGGTGGTGGGATATCGCGCTGCATGCCAGCTCTTCGCTGGGGTTCGGGCTGGTCGGGTTTTTGTTCGTCTTTACGGTGTTTCAGGGCGACCGTTACGCGGCGCCACCGATCTTTGTCGCCTTCATGTCGTTCTGTTTTGCCATGACCATCGGCGCGCTGTGGGAGATATTCGAATTTTCCATGGACCAGATATTTGGCACCAACATGCAGAAATCGGGCCTGATGGATACGATGGGCGACCTGATCGTCGATGTGTTCGGTGCCTTTGTCGGGGCCTTTGTGGGTTTTCTGTTCCTCAAGGGGCGCGAGGTTGGCGGGCTGGTGTGGTTCATTCACGACTTTCTGCGTGAAAACAGCCGCCTGTATCGCAAGCTCGACTGGCCAAAGCCCGGGGCGGCGCGGGACGGGCAGATCGGGACGGGGCAGAAGAGGGGTGAGAGGGGCGTGCCAGGTGACGATTCTCCGCGTTAATCACCTGAATTCAACGTTCGCTATATTGGATCTCCGCATTCTCGGATTGCCTGCAATCCGGTTCGCGCCCGACCCCGCCCCCCAGGCGGGCGCGAATTGGTGATAGTGGTCACACAGATAGCAACGCCGCACTCGCGAAAACCGCTGCGCGAATGTCAACGCGCCCCCCTCGGGGCCGGGCGCGAACCTCGCCTTGTGCGATATTCCCCGCCCTAGCCTTCGGCTGCGAAAAGCTCGGACAGTTCCATGTCGGTTTCGCCGTCCAGCAGGTCATCGAGGATGGGCAGCAGGGCCATTTCCTCTTTCTGGATATGGGCCAGCATGCGCTCGATCAGCTCGCCGGCATTGTTGCGGAATTCGGCCCAGGAGGCGGCGTCGAAACCCTTTTCCAGGGCAGCGGCGGCCAGCGCGCCAACGCGTTCGCCAAGGGGCAGGATGGCGGCGTGTTCCTCGCGCAGATGCATGCCGATGCCCACATCGCCGGCCTCTTCGAGGCGTGTGAACAGCTCGTCCTCTTCAAAGGTGAAATGGTGGCGCACCTCGTGGTCGATCAGGGCAGCGGTGGATTCCAGGGTTTCGCGGATACTGGGGTCGTTTGCGTCTGGCGGTGTTGCGCGCGCGGCGGCAATCATGTTTTCCTGTGCCTCGATCAGGGCTATGGTCGCGGCGTGGTCTTCATGCAGGAGTTGCGAAATGCGGCGAGTGAATTCCATGAGGCAGGCTCCGCAGTTGTTGCTGTATAACCTTATTTCAGTACTGTAATACGTTTACTATGCCGTAGGCAAGTGCGCGGGCGCCGCTGTGGGGCGCTTAACGCAATCGTGACACGACGAAAATCGCGAACCACAGAAAGCCGAGGCTGCCCAGAAATCCGGTAAAGGCCCCGGCCAGGACCAGCGGCGAGACCGAGAAGGCCAGCCCGGCGGAAATCAGCACCAATGCAAGGATGTGGCAGATCAGATGCAGCCGCAAGGGCGCCTGAAGCGTCAGGTCGGATTGCAGCGCCGGCCGCCCGCCACGTCCCACAGCGTGCATCGAGGCCAGAAACGGCATGATCTTTTGCAGCACCCCTGTCAGAAAGCTCAGCAGCCACCCCACGAGCAGCCAGAAACCGGCCAGCGCAGGCCCGCTTTCCCAGGATGGCAGGGCCAGCACCACCAGCGCCAGGCCAAGACCTGCGGCAAGCATCACCCATGACAGGCGGATCAGGACAAAAGGCGTGCCCAGCCTTTTGCGCATCCGGCTTTTGAGTGCGGCGCGCATCTGCCACAGATATCCGGCCGCGCCTGCCAGTGTGCCAACCCCTGCCAGAATGACAAGCGCGGGGATCTGCGCAGCAAAACCGATTCCCCCTGCAAAGAGGGCGACAAGGCTTGCCGTCAGCTCGATCCAACCGACGCGTCGGGGCACCGAGCGCGCCAATGCGAACATGGGCACCAGCACCTGGGAAAACCCGAAGGCCAGCAACCCCATGAAGCCCCAGGCCGCCCACAGCATATGCGCGCGCGCCAGGCCGATATGGTCGGAAAGAAAGCCGCCGGAAAAATCCAGCACCAGCAGCAATCCGAGGCTTGCAAATACCGCCAGCGACAGCAGCGCCCCCCAGCCATGTGCCGCAACCAGAGGCATGGCCTTGCCCGCATGCCGGATATTGCCGATGGCAAGGCCGGTAAATATCACCAGGGCGGCGACGGTGGTCAGCGCACCCGCGGCCATCAAGGTCGGCCCCGACAACGCCATGCCCAGCGTCAGCAGGATTGTGCCGGGCACAAGCAGCAGGTGGCTGAGGCGTATGGCCCAAAGCCGCCCGATCGGCGCGCCCGTGGCCACCGGCAGCAGCTGATAGCTTGCCCCCATCGCCGTCATCAGCAAAACCCCGATGGTCATCAGATGCAGCGCCGCCAGCACAAGGCCGGTGCTACCCGTAAAGCCCGGCAGATCGCCGGCCGCTGCCAGCAGTGTCGCCCAGGCGGCGGCATGAAACACCGCGGCGGTCACGAAAAACCTGAAGGGCAGCGAGGCGGGCAAGAGGCGCTGTTTGGCGCCGCCCAGAAACAGCGCGGCATTGGTCATGGTCGTTTCCTCAGGATCAGGCGCACTTCACCCGGCGCGCCCGGCACGATTTCCCAGCTCCATCCGCGCTCGGCCAGTTCGGGATACAGATATATGGGATCGCGGTCGTGATGCACGGTGACCTGCGCGGGGGCTGTCAGGGATTCGATACGCCCAAGGATGCCGAGCATGGGCTCGGGCGGCTGCAACCCCTGCACGTTGATGTGAAGCCCGTCCTCTTCCTGCCAGTCATGTCCCGGCAGATCCTCGGTCACGGCTGGCCCTCCTCCCATAGCTGGCGAGCCAGGCGCGCGGCCAGGGCGGCGACCGACAGGCGGCGGTAATGGGCGGCAATCGTCGTGGTGCGCTGGGGTGAGACGGATTTCTGCACCGTCTTTGACAGGGCGTCGAAATATCCGTCGGCCTCGGCCGGCCCGCCAAGCGGGGGCAGGTCGTTCAGCAGGATCGGGCAGGAATTGGTGCCGGTCAACGCGATGGTGAATGTGGTCTGCTGCTTGCGGCAGTCTGCCAGAACCGCCACACCCGCCAACGGAAAGTCAATCGCCCCGCGTTGGCGGATCTTGCCATAGGCCGATTTCCCCCGCGGCGCACGCAGCAGCACCGAGACGATGATTTCCTGCGGCTTCAGCCGGTTCGCCTGTGCGCCATCCTCGTTAAAGAATTCGGCCAGCTTCAACTGGCGCGTGCCTTCCGGCCCGGCAAGGGTCAGCTCGGCGTCATGCACCATGAGGGCGGGCGCGAGATCGCCGCAATAGGCCGCGCGGCACCGCTTGCCCCTGGGGGCGACATGGCAGATCTCGCCCCGGTATTTCAGGCAGAAATCATTCGATTTCCGCCACCAGTGCGACTGGTTGTAATACAGGCAGCGGGTGTCTTGGCACAGATTCCCGCCCAGCGTGGCAACCTGCCGGTGGGTGTGGCCGGCAACGGTTTCGGCCGCCTCGGCAAGGGCCGGATAGTATTCGCGCACAAGCGTGCTGTCAGCAATGTCGGCCAGCATAACGCCGGCGCCCAGCACCAGGCCGTTTTCGGTGGTTTCGAATCTCTTTAATTCGGGCACCCGCGCAAGCGATACCAGTTTCGGCGCCTCGACCAGCCCGCGGCGCATGTTCACGATCAGATCGGTGCCGCCTGCCAGCGCGCGGGATTCAGGCGTGGTGCTGAGTGCCAGCAGCGCATCGTCAAGCGTCTCGGGGTGCAGCAGCGAAAAGGCGGGCATTGCTTCGGTCATGATGCCTCCTTGCGCGCTGGTTTGCGGCGCGCCTTGCGCAGGGCGTCAAGCACGCGGTCGGGAGACAACGGCAGCACATCCATGTCAAGGCCGGTGGCGTCCTGCACCGCATTGGCCAGCGCCGGAGGAAAGCCCGACAGCGCCCCTTCGCCGGCCTCCTTGGCGCCGAAGGGGCCAAGCGGGTCGATGCTTTCGACGATATGCACCTCGATATCCGGGCTTTCGACCATGGTCGGCACCTTGTAATCCAGCAGCCCGGCATGTGCGGGCAGCCCGTCCTGATAGCGGGTTTCCTCGCTCAGGGCCTGGCCCATGCCCATCCAGACAGACCCTTCGATCTGCCCCTCGACCGCCAGCGGGTTGATGGCATAGCCGCAATCAAGCGCGGCCCAGACCTTTTCGACAGTGATCTGCCCGGTGTCGGGATCGACGCTGACCTCGACCACCTGCGCGGCATAGGAAAACCCCATGGTCGAGCCAACTGCGCCGCCACGATGCTTGCCGCCCTGGGATTCAGGCGGGCAGGTAAAGCTGCCCTTGACGGTGATGGTGCCTTCGCGGGCCAGCGCCGCCAGCGCCACCTCGCGGAACGGCAGGGCCGACTGGCGGGCGCCGCGGACGTGAAAATATTCGCCCGGCTCGATATCCTCGGGATCGGCATCCAGCTTTTCCGCCGCGGCCGAGAGCAGCTTGCGTTTGAGCTCTTCGGCCGCCTGGATCGCGGCGTTGCCGACCATGAAGGTCACACGCGATGAATATGATCCGTTGTCCTTGGGGGTGATCACGCTGTCATTGGTGACGACGCGGATGCGGGCAAGGTCGATATTCAGCACCTCTGCCGCGGCCAGCGCCACGATGGTGGTCGAACCCTGGCCGATATCGGAGGCGCCCGTCAGAACCGTCACGGCGCCGTCGAAATCCAGCTTCATCGACACGACGGCATGCGGCTCGCCCGTCCAGTGAACGGGCTTGGCCGCGCCGCTGACATAATGCGAGCACGCCAACCCCAGCCCGCGCCCCGGTGGCAGCTTGCCCTTGCGCGCATCCCAGCCGCTGGCCTTTTTCACGCGCGCAAGACATTCGCCAAGGCCGTATGAATTCACCATCAGCTCGTTCAATGTGCGCGTCGGGGCCTGCAACAGGTTGCGCTGGCGCAGCTCGAACGGGTCAAGGCCCATTTCGCGGGCCATGCGGTCAAGCAGACATTCAAAGGCGTGGCGCACATCCACCGTTCCGTGGCCGCGCATGGCGCCACAGGGCGGCGTGTTGGTATAGACACGCCAGCCGTCATATCTGACCGCGCCAATATCATAGATGCCATGCAGCAGCGCGCCGGCATACAGGATCGTGACCAGACCATAGCCGGCATAGGCGCCACCGGCCTGCGTGACGCTGCATTCGACGGCGGTGATCCTGCCGGTGTCATCCAGCCCGATTTTCAGGTCGATATCGGTCGCCGGGCGGCCGCGATGGGTGATGATGCTTTCTTCGCGGCTCAGACGCATCATGACCTTGCCACGCGCCTTGCGGGCCAGAAGCGCGGCGATGATTTCGAAATTCAGGGTTTCGGTGCGTGCCCCGAAACCGCCGCCGACAAAGGGTTTCACCACACGGATGCGCGATGTGTCCATGTCCAGGCAGCGCGCCAGTGTCAGGTGAACGTAAAACGGCACCTGTGTCACCGAATGCAGGGTCAGGCGGTCGCGCTCGGCGTCGTATTCGGCCAGTGCGGCGTGGGGTTCCATCTGGGCGTGATTGACCTCGGCGCAATGGAAAGAGGCCTCGCGCACAAGGCTGGCGGCCTGAAAGCCGGCGCTGACGTCGCCGAATTCGTGATGGACCTCGCGTTCGATATTGCCGGGCTTGTTGTCGTGCAGCTGCGGGGCGCCGGGCTGGCGGGCGTCGCGGGTGGTGTGGACGGCGGGCAGTTCCTCGATTTCCAGCGCGATCAGCTCCAGCGCGCGGGCTGCCGTGTCGGCGTCAATGGCGGCCACGGCAGCCACGGGTTCGCCGCGATAGCGGACCGTGTCACGCGCCATGGGGTATTCGTTCATGGCAATCGGAATGACGCCATATGTCTTGTCGCAATCAGCGCCGGTCACGATGGCAATGACGCCGGGCAGGGCCTCGGCCGCGGCGGTATCAATGCGCAGGATGCGCCCGTGGCTTACGGGGCTGCGCAGTATGCGCCCGACCAGCGCGTCGGCGTCGTTCATGTCGGCGGTATAGATGGCCTTGCCGGTGACCTTTTCCACCCCGTCCAGCAGGGGCGTGGGGTGGCCCGCGGCATGTCTGCGGGCCGCTTTCGGCGCGGTTTTGGCGTCAGGCGCGTTCATGCCGCATCCCTCGCCAGCATTGCGGCGGCGGCGCGCACCGAGCGGATGATCTTGATATAGCCCGTGCAGCGGCACAGATTGCCCCCCAGCGCGCGCTTGATGGCGTCGTCATCAGGGTCGGGGTTGCGCCGCAGCAGGGCCTCGGCGGCCATGATCATGCCCGGTGTGCAGAAACCGCATTGGGCGCCGAGGTTTTCGTGAAAGGCGCGTTGCAGTGCCGACAGGCGGCCATTGCGGCTCTGGCCCTCGATGGTTTCGATTTCGGCGCCGGCACAGTCATGGGCCAGCGTGACACAGGCCAGCCGCGGCTTGCCGTCGACCAGCACGGTGCAGGCCCCGCATTCGCCGCCGTCGCAGCCCTGCTTGGTGCCGGTCAGGCCCTTTTGATCACGCAGATAGTCAATCAGCAGCATATTGTCCGCAACCGCGTCTTCACAGGCGGCGCCATTGATTTTCAGGTCGAGAATCCGTTTCATGGATCGGTCTTTCCTGCGGTTTGCGGTGCTGAATTCATAATTCAGGTACCGCTATACTTATTTAGATGCGCGCGTGAAAGTCAAGTGCTGCAAGACGTGGCCCCTGTCGGGCCGCCCGCGGCACGGCCAAGCTTGCCACGATGGCCGGAAATGGGATAGCCTCTTGATCGAAGCAAGGGGGCTGAAACATGCCCCGCACAAAAAGGGGGTGGGATGGCCGACAGCGAAGAAATGCAGGCTAATGCGTTGAAAGGGCAGATTTCCATTCGTCGCGCCAGGGCCGAGGATCTGGACCAGGTGATCGCGCTCGATGCCAAGGTCACGGGCCTTGCCAAGCCGGAATACTGGCAAGATATTTTCGAACGCTACGCCACGCGCCGGCTGGACGAACGCTTTTTTCTGGTCGCCGAGGGCAGCGAATCCGATGACGGCACGATTCTGGGCTTCATCATCGGCGAGGTGCGCGGGTGGGAGTTCGGCTCGGCCCCTTGCGGGTGGGTATTTGCCTTTTCGGTCGATCCCGGAACCCGGCTGCGGGGTGTTGGCGAAAGCCTGTTCGACGCGATTTCCGACCGGTTCCGCGGTGCCGGCATCCAGACCATGCGCACGATGGTTGCTCGCGACAATCGCCTGCATATGGCGTTCTTCCGTTCCGAGGGCATGGTCGCCGGACCTTACATCCAGCTGGAGAAAAGCCTAGATGACTGAACCGGAACAAAGACATCCCCACAAGGAGGGTTGAGAGCGTGCAGAAATCCAGCCGCCTTGCCATATTTGCCCTGCTGGAGCTGGCCTCGGACCCCGAGCGCCAGGTTTCGGTGTCGGACATAGGCGAAAAATACGGCGTTTCGGCGCATCATCTGGCCAAGGTCATGCACACGCTGGGGCGTGCCGGTCTGGTGCGCTCGATTCGGGGGGTTGGTGGCGGCTACAGCTTTGTCGGCAATGCGCGGCGGGTGACGCTGCTGGATATCATCGGCCTGTTCGAGGATATCTCGCCGGCCTGCGCGCCGCGCGACCCTGACGCCCCCACCGCCGAAAAGGCGCTGTGTCAGGTCGAGGCCGAGATCGACGACATTTCCAAGGCAACCCTTGGCTCGATCACCATTTCGACCATGCTCAAGAACATCCGCCGGATCGAGGAAAGATCCGCAAGGGCCCTGCAGGAAGAGACGGCCGGGTAGGGCGCGCACTACAGTTCAGTGATGCGCGCCCGCAATTCGGGGGTCTACTTTTTCCAACAGGCAAGCTTGGCCGTGAAATCCGCCGCCATATAGGCCAGATCCACGGGGTCGGCCGGGGTGGCCGTGCGGGCGATGCCATAGCGGATCTGCTGGCTGTTCAGCGCATCGGTGATGGCCTTGCCTGTGAGGGCAAAGTTCACATATTCGGGCATGTCGGCAATGTCCGAGGGGCGCGGCAGGGCCATGCCAAGCACCGCACCCCTTTCATCAAGCACCGGGCCGCCGACATCGCCGCGTTCAAGAAATGCCGATACCCTGATCCGGTTATCCTCGCCCTGCGGGCCGCGCAGGTCGGTCACGGTGCCATAGTTCAGCGCGGCGGCCTCCATCACGTCGGGGAAGGAAAAGCCCGATACGGTGACCTTGGTGCCGATTTTCGCGCCCTCGCCCGAAAACAGGGCAAAGGCGGGCGGGGTAAAGCCATTGGCCGGCTTGAGGATTGCCAGCTTTTCGGCCGAGTTTTCATACACTACCGAAACCGGCGTGCCGTCGCCGATGCTCAGCCGGGCGCAGCCATAGATATTGTCGGCTTCGGTGACCAGCGTGCCATCAGAGTTGATGAAAAACGCCGTGGCCGCCCGGTCGGGTTCGGTGATTTCCATGCCCTTGCTCAGGTCAACGGGCTGTTTGCCGGCCTGATCCGTGCCGAGGTTTTCGTCGAGAACAAATTCGTCGAGCGGGGTAAAGCTGTCATACATGGCGCTGATCAGCGGCTGGATGAGGCGATCCTTCTCGACCGGCCAGACCAGGGAAAACCCCTTGATCAGGCCGTTATTGGTGCGCGCATAGGTATATGACACGATACGGTCGTCGCGCCCGGTCAGCACGAACCAGTCGCGCCGCAGCTTGCGATAGCCCTTGGGCGGGATCGTGTCGAAGGTTTCCATGATGTCATACAGGCCGCGCAACATGTCGCGCCCGCCCTGCTGGCTGATCAGCATCATGCTGACCCCGCTGCCATCTTTCGGCTTGTAGCGCACGAAAGGCGGGTCGAAACGGTCGAATGTGACCAGTTTCGACGGGTAGAGGATCTCGATCCCGGCATCCTCGTTATGCATCGTTTCGACGCCCAGGCTGGCAAGCGCCTCGTCATGCCTTTGCTTGAGAAGGTCGATCTGCTGCTGGGTCAGATATCCGGTCGGCTGAAATCCTTCGCGCTGCTGGAATGCCTTGATCGCGCGTCGTGTGCCCGGCCCGTAAGAGCCGTCGATCGCCGCGTCATAGTCGCCCGTCCATGTCAGCCAGGTCTGATACAGTTTCTTTTGGTCGCGGCTCCACTTTCGTTCGGCGCGGCGCGTGGCCTTGAGGTCGGGGTCGAGAAC
>WFQE01000176.1 GCA_015487165.1 Paracoccaceae bacterium
GCTATGAGGCAACCGACACGCCTGATGATGCCGACCTGATCCTGCTGAACACCTGTCATATCCGCGAAAAGGCCGCCGAAAAGGTGTATTCCGAGCTGGGGCGTTTCAAGCCGCTCAAGACGGAAAACCCCGATCTCAAGATCGCCGTTGCCGGCTGCGTTGCCCAGGCCGAGGGCGAGGAAATCATCCGCCGCCAGCCCATGGTCGATATCGTCGTCGGCCCGCAGGCCTATCACCGCCTGCCGGCGCTGGAAAAATCGGCGCGCGCTGGTGAAAAGGTGATCGACACCGATTTCCCCGAAGAGGACAAGTTCGACCATCTGCCCCAGCGTGCAGCGCGTGGCCCCCGGATGCGCCGGGCACCGACCGCCTTTCTGACCGTGCAGGAGGGCTGTGACAAGTTCTGCGCCTTTTGCGTCGTGCCCTACACCCGCGGCATGGAGGTCAGCCGTCCGCCTGCCCGCATCCTGGCCGAGGCGCGCGATCTGGTTGAACGCGGCGTGGTCGAAATCACCCTGCTGGGCCAGAACGTCAATGCCTATCACGGTGCTGGCGAGGGGGGCGACTGGTCGCTCGCCCGCTTGATCCGGGAACTGGCGCGCGTTGACGGGCTTGAACGCATCCGTTTCACCACCAGCCACCCCAACGACATGCAGGACGACCTGATCGCCGCCTTTGGCGAGGTGGACAAGCTGATGCCCTATCTGCATCTGCCGGTGCAGTCGGGTTCGGACAGGATCCTCAAGGCGATGAACCGCAAGCATACGGCCGAAAGCTATATCCGGCTGATCGAGCGCATCCGCGCCGCGCGCCCCGATCTGTTGTTGTCGGGCGATTTCATCGTCGGCTTTCCGGGTGAAACCGAGGCCGATTTCCAGGATACGATGGCGCTGGTCGAGACGGTGAAATACGGGCAGGCCTACAGCTTCAAATACTCGGCTCGCCCAGGCACTCCGGCGGCCGAGCTGGACGAGGTTTCGCCCAAAGACAAATCGGACCGCCTGATGCGTTTGCAGGCACTGCTGAGCACCCAGCAAAAGGATGCGCAGGACGCGATGGTCGGGCGCGAGGTGAAGGTTCTGTTCGAAAAGCCGGGCCGCATGGATGGCCAGCTTGTCGGCAAGAGCGAATACCTGCATGCGGTATATGCGCAGGCGGATCCCTCGGATCTTGGAAAGGTTGTGCCTGTCCGGATCACTGAATCCGGCCCGAATTCTCTGGCCGGAGAACTGATCAGTCCGCCTTCTTGTGGATAAATCCGGAAATACTCCTTCACTTGAGCAGTAATTTTGTTAGAATCACCCCATCATATTGGGTGGAGGCAGAGCTGCCAGGACTAGATTTGCCGTCTTGGCGGATAATATATAGGCAAAGGACGATGAAAGTGTTTTCACGTTTATTCAGGACTGCCCTGCACTGGGCGGCGATCGCGGCAAGCCTGCTGTTGTTGAACTCGCAGGCTTATGCCGGGCATACGGCCAGCCACAGCGAAAAATACATCCCCGGCATATGGGTGGATCCAGACGGCTGTGAACACTGGGTGATGGACGACGGTTGGGAAGGCTACATGACCCCCAACGTGACGCCCGACGGCATCCCGGTCTGTCACCGGGTCAAGGCATGTCTGGTCGAAAATGCCGACCAGCTGTTTGCGGTGGACAAGAGCTATATCAACGCGGCAAACCGCAAGCGTCTGGCCGATTTCTTCCGCAATGCGGGCGCGACGGCCTATGCCATCTACGGGCATACCGACAGTACCGCATCGGACGAATACAACATGGGGCTGTCACTGCGACGTGCCGAGGCCGTTGCGCAGATCGCGCGCAGCGTCGGGGCAAGGGTCTCCAAGGTTCGAGGGTATGGCGAGAGGCGGCCCATCGCCTCGAACAAGACGGCCTATGGCCGAAGCCGGAACCGTCGTGTCGAAATCATCTGTATCAAATAGGCGGGGGCAAGATGAAACTATATCATGCAGCACTTATCGGGTCCGCCGTCATTCTGGCGGCCTGTGGCAACAATCCTGACAAGTCGGTGGACCGGGGGATCATCAACTCGCATCCGCTCAGCGACATGAAGGCGGGTATCTGGGTCGATCCGCATGGATGCGACCAGTGGATCATCGACGATGGCGTCGAGGGCTACATGTCGGCGCGTCTCGACCGCTATGGCAAGCCGGTATGTTCCGGCGTCGCGCCCCCGACAACGACCGTGGGCAAATTCAAGAACAACGTGCCGGATCCCGTCTGATTTCACGGCAGAAACCCGAGCAGCAGGCCGCAGGGGAAACTCTGCGGCCTTGTTTCTCTTGTATGGGATGAAATTTTCGTGCATGGCCTTGCCCGCTGTTCCCTGTTGGGGCAGCATGTGGAAAATGCCAGATAAACGGAGACATCCTTGGCGAATATCGCCCCGACATCGCCCGCGTCCCATCAGGCCGAAACACGCCTGACACTTCCCGACAATCGGTTGCTTGTCGATCTCTGTGGCGAATACGACCGGAACCTTGCCCAGATCGAACAGGCTTTCGGGGTGCAGATCCTGCGCCGTGGAAACGAGCTGGCAATCATCGGGGCAGATGCCGAACGTCAGCGGGCGGCCGAGGCCCTTCAGGCGCTTTACGATCGCCTGGAGGCGGGACGATCCCTGGAAAAAGGCGATATCACGGCGGCCATACGGTTTTCGGGGCCTTCCGAAGAAGGCGCGCGCAGCGGCGATCAGCTTGAAATGTTCAGGGGCGGCAAGACCATCATCCGCACACGCAAGAAATCGGTCGAGCCGCGCACACGAACACAGGCCGAATATGTGCGCAACCTGTTCGAAAAGGAACTGGTCTTCGGAATCGGCCCTGCCGGCACCGGCAAGACCTATCTTGCAGTGGCGGTGGCTGTTTCGATGTTTCTTGACGGCCATGTGGATCGCATCCTTTTGTCGCGCCCGGCGGTCGAGGCGGGTGAACGGCTCGGTTTTCTGCCCGGAGACATGAAGGAAAAGGTCGACCCCTACATGCAGCCGCTTTACGACGCGCTGAATGATTTTCTGCCGGTGCGCCAGCTTGAAAGGCTGATCGAGGAAAAGCGGATCGAGATCGCCCCACTGGCATTCATGCGCGGGCGCACGTTGTCAAACGCGTTCGTCGTTCTGGACGAGGCGCAAAACACCACCACAATGCAGATGAAGATGTTCCTGACGCGCCTGGGCGAAGGCTCGCGCATGGCCATAACCGGCGACATGACCCAGATCGATCTGCCCCGCGGGGTCTTGTCCGGCCTGATCGAGGCCGAGCGCGTGTTGCGCGGCGTCGAGGGCATAGCCTTTTCGCGCTTTACCGCGCGCGATGTCGTGCGTCATCCGATGGTGGCGCGCATCATCGACGCCTATGAAAACGCGGGCAAGCCAGATGCCTGATCTGGTTGAAACCGTCATCGAAGATGGCCGATGGCAGGATCTGGACATTCCCGCTATGGCCGAGGCAACATGTGGCCAGACGCTTGGCCATCTGGGGATCAGGCCAGCCGGTTTCGAAATTTCAGTTCTTGCCTGCGATGACGCGCGCATTGCCCGACTGAACGCCGATTTTCGCGACCGGCCCCAGCCGACCAACGTGTTGTCATGGCCAGCGCTGGACCTTTCGGCCCAGCCGGGCGAACGCCCCTTGTTGCCGCCGCAACCCGCATCGGCCGGCATGGTGCAAGAGCTGGGCGATATTGCCATTGCATATGACACCTGCCGGCGCGAGGCCTTGGAACAGGGCAAGCGCATGGCAGATCACGTGACCCATCTGTTGGTGCATGGCTGTTTGCATCTATTGGGATATGATCACATTGACGACGCAGATGCCCGGATAATGGAAGGGCTGGAATGCGAAATACTTGCCAAGCTGGGTGTGGCGAACCCATATTCATGATGTCCCGCACAGGTGGGCGACAACCGGACAGGAGCCATGGGCGATACAGGCGAAGGATCTTCTGGCGCGGCGCGTAGCGCGCAAGGGAAGAAGGAAGACCAGAAGAAGCGGTTCTTTTCGTGGATGCTGGGGATCAGAAATATCGACGACATTCCGGCCGGAGACAGGCAGGGTGGCGACAGGAACGGCCACACCCTATCGCCGGTTGGGGGCATGGGAAACCTGAACAATGTGCGGGTCGAAGACGTTGCCGTTCCCCGCGCCGAGATCGTCGCCGTGCCCCTTGCCATCAGTCTGGAAGATCTCGTGCAGACCTTCCGCGACAGCGGGCTGACCCGCCTGCCGGTATTTGACGAAACCCTCGATACGCCGCTGGGGTTCGTGCATCTCAAGGATCTGGCGCTGAAGCATGGTTTTTCCTGCGAGGACGAAAAGCTTGACCTCAAGGCAATGTTGCGCCCGCTGCTGTTCGCGCCCCCGTCCATGCCTATTGGTGTGCTTCTGCAAAAGATGCAGACCGACCGTATCCACATGGCGCTGGTGATCGACGAATATGGCGGCGTGGACGGGCTGGTCACCATCGAGGATCTGATCGAACAGGTTCTGGGTGAAATCGAGGACGAACACGACATCGAGGAAGATGAATACTGGGTGCAGGAAAAACCCGGTGTCTATCTGTGTCAGGCAAAGACCCCCATCGACGAATTCGAGCAGGAGACCGGTGTTTCCCTTGCCGACCCTGACGGAGATGACGAAATCGACACGCTGGGCGGGCTGGTCTTTGTGCTGTCCGGCCGCGTCCCCGTGCGGGGCGAGGTGATCTGCCATCCCTCGGGGGTGGAATTCGAGGTGCTTGAGGCCGATCCGCGGCGCATCAAGCGGCTGCGTGTGGTGCTGCCGCGGGCGCAAGCCGCGCGCAAGGGCTGATCGTGGCGAACGCCCTGGCCCGCGGGGTTCTGCGTGCTGGAAGGCCGTTGGTTGCCGGCATGATCGCGGCGCTGGGCCATGCGCCCCTGTCCTGGCCATTCGCAACGCTCGCAGGTTTTGCCTTGGCGGGGTGGCTGTTCAGATCGGTTTCGACGACACGAGGCGCCGCTTTTCTGGGGTGGCTGTTTGGTAGCGGATATTTTCTGGCATCAATCTACTGGATCGTTGATCCGTTCATGGTTGAGCCCGACCGTTATGGCTGGATGGCCCCCTTTGCGCTGATCTTCATGGCGGGCGGACTGGCGCTGTTCTGGGGGGCGGCGTTCATGGGGGCTGCTTGGGGTGCGCGGCGTCTGCGTCGCCCGCATCTTCGGCTGGTGTTGTTGCCGCTGGCACTGATGGGCACTGAATTTGCGCGCGGGTCGGTGTTTACGGGGTTTCCGTGGAACCTGCCGGCCTATGTGTGGATGGATACTCCGGTATCACAGATGTTGGCGCTAATCGGGCCTTTCGGCCTGACCTTTGCAACCGTTGCGCTGGCGATCTGGCCCTTGGCGGGGCGGCGGGTATGGGGCGGCGGGGTGGCGGCGGTCGTCATTCTTGCAGGCCTTTGGGTGGCAGGTGATCTTGCCCTGCAAAAGGCGGGCGTCGCGGTGCCGAACCCGCTGCGGCTGCGGTTGATCCAGCCCAACGTGCCCCAGGCCGAGAAATGGGATCCCGCGCGAATGCCCGCATTTTTCCGCCGGCAGCTTGAACTGACCGCGGCGGATCCCGCTTTTGCACCCGATCTGGTCATCTGGCCCGAAACCTCGGTCCCGTTCTGGCTGGGAGAGCGGCCCGATCTGCAAAGACTTGTCGCCGACACCGCGCCAAAAGGGGCGACGGTGATTGTTGGTGGCCGCCGGATGCAGGGCAGGCGCTATTACAACGCGCTGGCCGTGCTGGGGCGAGACGGGCAGATCACACAGCTCTATGACAAGGCACATCTGGTGCCGTTCGGCGAGTATGTTCCTTTCGGCGCGTTTCTTTCACGTTTTGGCATCAAGGGTATGGCTGCAGAAGACGGTGGCGGGTTTTCCGCCGGCAGCGGGCCGGCACTGCTTGACCTTGGCAATGGGGGCAAGGTGCGGCCGCTGATCTGCTATGAGGCCATCTTTCCTGCCGAAATCACGCGGGGGCTGGAACGGCCCGACTGGCTGTTGCAGATCACCAACGACGCATGGTTTGGCACCTCGGCCGGGCCGCAACAGCATTTCGCGCAGGCCCGTGCACGCGCGATTGAACAGGGACTGCCCATGGTGCGCGTTGCCAATACTGGGATCACCGCGGTGATTGACGCGCGCGGAAGGGTAACGGCGCGTCTGCGCGCGCAACAGATCGGCAAGCTGGATACCACGCTGCCCTCGGCGCTGCCGCCGCCACCCTATGCCCGATACGGGGATATTCCCGCCTGGCTGTTGGCGATTTTCCTCAGCCTTGCGTGGTTGGTGCGGGGTCGGCGAAATAGCCATTGACCAGGCGCCCGGCGCGCCTTAACCACTTGTCATTCTTTTTCTGCTGCCACAACGGCTTCCTGGCGTGGCGGTGTAAACCCAATGGAGCACTACATGTCCCGACAGAATTATCTTTTCACTTCGGAATCCGTTTCCGAGGGTCACCCCGACAAGGTCTGCGACCGTATCTCGGATGCTGTTCTTGACGCCTTCCTGACCGAACAGCCCGAGGCCCGTGTCGCCTGCGAAACCTTTGCCACCACCAACCGTGTGGTGATCGGCGGTGAGGTCGGGCTGACCGACAAGGCGCGCCTGTCCGAGATGAAAAAGCAGGTCGAACAGATCGCCCGCGATTGCATCCGCGATATCGGCTACGAGCAGGAGAAATTCCACTGGAAAACCTGCGAGATCACCAACCTTCTGCATGAACAGTCGGCCCATATCGCGCAGGGCGTCGATGCCGCCGACAACAAGGACGAAGGCGCCGGCGACCAGGGCATCATGTTCGGCTATGCCGTGCGCGAGACGCCCGAGCTGATGCCGGCGCCGATCCAGTATGCCCATGCGATCCTGCGCCGTCTGGCCGAGGCCCGCAAGGCGGGCGAGGCCCCCACCCTTGGCCCCGACGCCAAGTCGCAGCTTTCGATCCGCTATGAGGATGGCAAGCCGGTCGAGGTCACGTCGATCGTGCTGTCCACCCAGCACGCCCATGAAAGCC
>WFQE01000177.1 GCA_015487165.1 Paracoccaceae bacterium
GCGCAAAGGCATTGACGGTGATATGTTCATGGGCCAGCTCTTTTGCCAGGATGCGGGTGATCTGATGCACCGCCGCCTTGGAGGCCGCATAGGAATAGGCCCCATCCCCCATCGGCACCGCCCCCATGACCGAGCCCAGGTTGATCACGCGGGCCGGGTCGTCATGGCTGGCGGATGCGCGCAGCTCGGGCAGCAGGGTCTGGGTCAGGTGGAACAGGCCGTCCACATTGACCGACATCACCTTGCGCCAGGCGGCATAGGGGAATTCGCCCAGCTCGGCCCCCCAGGTGACGCCGGCATTGTTGACCAGAATATCCAGCGCACGCGTGCGGTTGCGAACCTCTTTCACGATACCGTCGATGCCCTCTTCGGAACCCACATCGCCGGCGAATGCCTCGACGCGGCCCGGATAGCCTTGCGCGTTGATCTCGTCGGCTGCCGCCTCGACCGCGTGCAGCTTGCGCGAGCAGATCATCACCCGCGCGCCGCCCATGGCCAGCGCCTCGGCCACCATGCGGCCAATGCCGGTGCCGCCGCCGGTGACAAGGGCGACCTTGCCGGTCACGCCGAACAATGAATTCAGATCCACGGATATTCCCTCCTGCTGGCGCCATCTGCGGCACTGCCTGCCGCAAGGGCGCGATTGACAAGACCGGGGGCAGTTTGTTTCCGTGATCCCTGCCTTGTAAAGGCCAAATCTTTCGCCCGACGCAGGGTCAGGCGAGCTCAGGGAACAGGACAGATGACCGACATACCCCAGAAGATGTTCGCGCTGGTGCAGAAACTCGACGGCTATTCGGGCACCAGCGAGGGACCGCGCATCACGACGCTGGAACCATATCTTGAGGCGGGCGAAATTGCCGTTCCTCAACCCGGCGCGCGGCAGGTGCTGATCAGGGTGCGGACGGCCTCGGTCAACCCGAGCGATCTGCATTTCATCAAGGGCGAATATGGCCAACCCTGCCAGCGCGGCGTTCCCGCGGGGTTCGAGGGTTGCGGCGATGTGGTGGCCGCGGGTGACGGCGCGCAGGGGCTGGTCGGTCAGCGCATCGCCTTTGCGGTGACGCAGGGCGGTTCAGGCGCGTGGGCCGAATATGCGCTGACCGATGCAAGCGCCTGCATCCCGCTGCGGCCCGATGTCAGCGATGACGACGCGGCGGCCCAGATCGTGAACCCCATGTCGGCGATGGCCATGGTCGGCATGGCGCAAGAGGCCGCGGGCGATGGCGGCGCCTTTGTCATGTCGGCGGCCACCAGCCAGCTGTGCAAGCTGATGATCGCGCTGGGCCGCGACAGGGGGCTGAAACCCATCGCCATGGTGCGCCGCACCGACGCGGCAGACCCGCTGCGCGCGCTTGGCGCGGCCGAGGTTCTGGTCACGACCGCCGATGATTTTGGTGATCGGCTGAAGACCGTCTTTCGCGATCTGAAGCCGGCGATCTTTTTCGATGCCGTGGGCGACCAGATATCGGAACGCGCCTTTGCCGCAATGCCGAACGGCGGGCGTTGGGTGATCTATGGCAAGCTGGATCCGACCCCGCCCGAGCTGCGCGACCTTGGGCAGCTGATCTTCATGAACAAGCGGATCGAGGGGTTCTGGCTAACGCGCTGGATGCGCGAAACGCCCCCCGAAAAGCTGGGCGCCGCCGTGGCCGAGGTTCAGGCGCGCTTTGCCGACGGGCGCTGGAAAACGGACGTGACGGCCCATGTTACGCTGCGCGAGGTCATGGAGAAACTGCCGGCAGCACTGGCGCGGCCCGATGGCAAGGTCATCATCACGCCAAGTTGAGCACATCCCAGTGATCGGGTTCATTCATCCAGCCATGCCTATGGCATGAACGCGTGTGCCGGAGCCGCCATCGGACCAGTGCCGGAAAGATGGATGAAACAGCTCACCCTGGCAAACAGAAAGGGCCGCATCCATGACGCGGCCCTTTGCTGTATTTGGGTGGAACTGAGGGAAATCAGTTCTTGGCGTAGAATTCGACGACCAGGTTCGGTTCCATCATCACCGGGTAAGGCACATCCGACAGCTGCGGGGTGCGCACAAAGGTGGCGGTCATCTTGGAATGATCCACGTTCAGATATTCGGGAACGTCGCGTTCGGGCAGGGAAACGGCCTCGAGCACGATGGCAAGCTGCTTGGATTTCTCGCGCACCTCGATCACGTCGCCCTCTTTCACGCGGTAGCTGGGGATGTTCACCCGCTTGCCGTTGACCAGCACATGGCCGTGGTTGACGAACTGACGCGCGGCAAAGACGGTCGGCACGAATTTCGCGCGATAAACGACGGCGTCAAGACGGCGTTCCAGCAGGCCGATCAGGTTTTCGCCGGTGTCGCCCTTCTGGCGCTCGGCCTCGGCATAGATGCGGCGGAACTGCTTTTCGGTCAGGTCGCCGTAATAGCCCTTGAGCTTTTGCTTGGCGCGCAGCTGGATGCCGAAATCGGACAGCTTGCCCTTGCGGCGCTGGCCATGCTGGCCCGGGCCATATTCACGGCGATTGACGGGTGACTTGGGGCGGCCCCAGATGTTTTCGCCCATGCGGCGGTCGATCTTGTATTTGGCAGTCGTGCGTTTGGTCACGGCTGATCTCCTTCCATATGTTTCAGAAGGGCGTTGTCCTTTCCCTTGCGGGCGACAGGCATCCCCTTGCGGGGGCCACCAACACCAATTCAACCCGACGCAGGCCGCGGCGGGATGGGCGCGTTATAGGGCTTTCGGGGCCCGAGTCAATGGGCGTTCAGCATCTGCTGGAACAATCGCGTCCAAACGGTCTTTCACGGGGGCCATGTCCCCTCTATAAGGGATGGTGGCCTTGGCTCGGGGCCGGAGATGACACAGGGAAGCCCAGTGAAACAGGCGATCAAGGCTTTTATGCACAGCCCAGTCGGGTGCTGGCTGATCTCGACCTATCTGCGTCTTGTCAGCGCGACCTCGCGTCACGTCTATGACCCCCCTGACCCCGAGGGCAGATTCGGCCAGGACAGGCCGGTGATCTATGCCACATGGCATGGGCAGAACTTCATCTTTGCCTTCCGCTTTCGGCGCAAGAACTTTCCGACCCTGCTGGTTGCCACCCATGGCGACGGCAAGATGGTGGGAAAGGCAATGTCGCTGCTGGGCGTGCCGCTGGTATTCGGCAGTGGCTCGACGGAAAAGGGGCGCTCAGACAAGGGGGGCGCAAGGGCATTTCTGAAACTGCTGAAAGAGCTGCGCCGCGGCCAGTCGGTCACCCTGACCGCCGATGTCCCCAAACGCGCACGCGTGGTTGGCGAGGGGATCGTCCTGCTGGCCCGAAAAAGTAGCGCACCCATCGTGCCCGTGGCGATGGCGACCTCGCGGCGCAAGATCCTCAAGACCTGGGACCGGATGCAGCTCAACCTGCCATTTTCCAAGATGGTGTTTGTCGAAGGCCCTGAAATCCACGTCCCCGATGATGGCTCGACACTTGATATTTATCGCGAGCAACTTCACCAGGCATTGGAAACCGCGCATCAGCGGGCCTGTGATCTGGCCGATTCCCGCCCCTGAAAACGGCATTTTCGGGCCCAAATCCACACATTAACCCGGAAGTTATCCCTAAATCGCCATATTTCGTTAACAATATCCGATTTGCACCGGAGATGGTGCGTCTTGCGAAATAATATAAATGGAAAGGGCTAATCTTATGCAACAAACCGCGCAACAAGATGACCGGGAGGTTTCCAACATCCGGCAGGCAGGGGCCATGATCCTTGATTTCATCACGGCATTCTTTGCCTCATCCTATCTTATCACGCTTGCCACCGGGCAGGCCTATGTGATGAACCAGAAACTGGCCTACGCATCCGCGGCAGTGACCATTTTCTATTTTGTCATCGGCAAGATCTCGGGCGGCACGCTGTGGCAGCGCGTCAGCCGGATGAAATGATCCGATGCACGATCTGACCAAACCGTAGGGCGCCCCTCGTCAGCCTGTTTCGACGGGCAGCCCTGCGGCCCTCCATTCGGGAAGGCCGGATTTCAGGCGGCGGGCGTTTATGCCCCTTTTCCTCAGCGCAGAAACCGCCTCGAAGGAAAGAACGCAATAGGGGCCGCGACAATAGGCGACAACCTCTGGCGCATCTTCAATTTCGGACAATCTGTTTTCAAGCTCATCCAGCGGGATATTCACTGCACCTGGCAAATGTTCAGCGGCATATTCATCGGCCGGCCTGACATCCAGAACCGTCACCAGCCCGTCGCGTGTGCGCGCAAGCAATTCGTCATGCGTCACCGGCTCCATTGAATCGCGGGCCTGGAAATAGTCGCGCAAGACCTTGTTCACCGAGGCAAGGTTGCGTTCCCCTACGCCGAACAGCGCCGCCATCAGGGCCAGCACATTGTCATCCGTCAGCCGGTAGAGGACAAATTTTCCGTCGCGGCGCGAATCCACAAGTCCCGCGCGCTTGAGTTGTTGCAGGTGCTGCGAGGTATTGGCAGTGGACAGGCCGGTCTTGGCCGCAAGGGCGTCGACACCCTTTTCGCCCTGGGCGAGATGTTCAAGCATGTCCAGACGATGGGCATTGCCCAGCGCGCGCCCGATAAGCGCGAATTCTTCATAAAGCTTGAGTTTCGGACTGGTTGACATTCTTCCTCGCCACACTACATTTCATCGATCAATAGATCTGTTGATCGTATGATCTCGACCCGGTTTCCACAAGGGGCTTAAAGCATGACCGACCTCATCCTTGCAAATGAAGGCGTTATCCGGCTGTCCGTTTTTCTTGGCGTGCTCGTTCTGATGGCCGTATGGGAGGTCGCCGCCCCCCGCCGGCGTATCGACATCCCCCGCGTCATCCGCTGGTCCAACAATCTTGGCGTTGTCGTCATCGACACGATCCTTGTGCGGCTGACCTTCCCGGTGGTTGCAGTGGGGCTGGCGCTGATGGCGCAAAGGAATGGCTGGGGCCTTTTCAACATCATCGAAGCACCGGGATGGCTTGCAATTCTTGTCTCGGTAATCCTGCTGGATTTCGTGATCTACCTTCAGCATGTGCTGTTCCATTTCGTGCCAGCCCTGTGGCGCCTGCACCGGATGCATCATGCCGACCTGGCCATTGATGTAACGACAGGGCTGCGGTTTCACCCGCTTGAAATCCTTCTGTCCATGGCAATCAAACTGGCCGCCGTGCTGGCCCTTGGCCCGCCTGCGGTTGCGGTTCTGATCTTCGAGGTCCTGCTGAACGGTCTTGCCATGTTCAACCATTCAAACATCCGCCTGCCTGCCCCGGTTGACCGCCTGATGCGTCTGTTCGTGGTCACCCCCGACATGCACCGCGTGCATCATTCGGTTGACCCCAAGGAAACCGACAGCAATTTCGGCTTTAACCTGACCTGGTGGGACAGGCTGCTGGGCACCTATATCGCCCAGCCCGCCAAGGGGCATGAGGGCATGGATATCGGTATCGAACAGTTCCGCACCACGCGCGAATTGTGGCTGGACAAGATGCTGACCCAACCGCTGCGCGGCCCCGCCAGCGGGGTCGATCACCGTGTCGGCAACCGCGACGATTTCTGAGCGGTGGCGTCATTGCCTTGGGGCCGCGGCTGAATTCACATCTGGGAAAATGGTGCCCGGGGGCGGATTTGAACCACCGACACGAGGATTTTCAGTCCACTGCTCTACCCCTGAGCTACCCGGGCACGGGCAAGGCATATCGCCTTGGGTCGCGCACATTTAGGCCAGTGTGCGCATACTGTCCAGAGGGTTTTGGCAAAAAAATTCATGGCCATGGGTGGCTGCTGCATCAATGCAGCGGCCCGTCCTTTTCAGCATCATCCTGTGGCATTTCATCAAGCGGCGCCTCTTCCTCTGTCGGCACGCGATAGCTTTCGTTCAGCCATTTGCCAAGATCGACATCGGCGCAGCGGCGCGAACAGAAAGGGCGGTATTTCGGATCAGTCGGCTTGTTGCAGATCGGGCATGCCATCGGGGCCTCCGGCGGGTTCAGGTCAGACGCAGGTCAAGCGGCAGTCGTTCGCGCTTGCGCTGCAATTCCATATGGCCAAGGGGTGTCCAGCCGACAAGGGCGGTGTCGATCCCCTCGTCGCGAAATGCACGCTTCAGGGTCTGTTCCACCAGCTTGCGGTCCTTCTTGGCAACGGGCGCGAAATCAATGACGATCTGCCCCCCCAGCCCCCGCAGGCGCAGCTGGCGCGGCAATTCGCGCGCTGCCGCCAGATTGGCCTTGAGCGCAGCGGCAAAGGAAAAATCGCCCCCCGTATTCACATCCACCGCCACCAGCGCGCGGGTTGATTCAACAAACATCGAGGCCTCGCGCCCCAGCGGCACATGCGGCTGCAACAGGGCATCCAGCATTTCCAGCACACCGTGGTCGGCAAATGCGCCCTCGCCCTCGAACACCTGTTCGGGATCGGGGTTGGTCCAGTCGCGCCAGGCCAGATAATCGGCCGACGGCGCGGAAAGCAGCAGCTCGGGCGTTACCCCCGCGCCCTCGGCCAGAACGCGGCGTGCGATCTCCAGCAGCTCGCGCACCTCGCCGCCGATGGTGGCATCATCCACCCCATCGCAGGCCGAGCGCAGGATCAGGCCCATCCCCTCGGCGCTGCCCTGCATTGCATCATGGGCGATCTCGCCAAGGCGCGCGCGCTCGTCCTCGTCGCGGATCGAGCGCGCGATATTCAACCCCTTTGCCCCCGGCGTCAGGATCGCATAACGCCCCTTGAACAAAAGCCGCGTCGTCACGGGCGACGCCTTGCCCCCTTCGGCACATGTCGCCACCTGCACCAACAGCGGCTGACCGGGCGCAACCCCGCGCGCCTGGCGCAGGAAACCGCGTTGCCCGCCGCCCAGTTCCAGCATGATCCCGTTCTGGCCCTTGACCGGCCGTCCGGCGATTGCCCGATAGATCGCGCCGGGCATCGGCATTGTGTCGTCAGCCGGATCGATCAGGAAATCGACCAGCCTTCCATCCTCGACCAGGGCCGCCGCCTGGCGCCCGTCGAGATGGTCAAGCACGACAATCCGGCCCTTCATGCGCCTGCCCCCGCCATCGGGTATCCGGCACCGCGCAACAGGTTGGCTGTCTCGGCCAGCGGCAACCCCACAACCCCGGTGAAAGAGCCATTGATCCACGGGATGAACGCCCCGGCAAGCCCCTGTATGCCATAGGCCCCGGCCTTGCCCTGCCATTCGCCCGAACGGATATAGGCGCTGATCTCGTCATCCGACAGCCGCTTCATGCGCACGGCCGTCACCACATCGCGCTGCCACAGCCTGTCGCCCCTACGCAGCGCAACGGCCGTGATCACCTTGTGCCGTCGGCCCGACATCAGCATCAGCATTTCAACCGCCTCGCCCGCGTCCACGGGCTTGCCCAGAATCCGGCGCCCCACGGCAACGGTGGTGTCGGCACATAGCACCAGCTCGTCATCAGAGGCCTTGACCGCCAGCACCTTTTCGCGCGCCATGCGCTGGCAATAGGGGCGGGGCAGCTCGCCCTTCAGGGGCTGCTCGTCAATATGGGGGGGACGGATATCATCGGGCACAACCCCGATCTGCGCCAGCAATTCCTGCCGGCGCGGGCTGCCAGAGCCAAGAACGAGGCGCATCACGCCCTACTTGTAGCGGTAGTTGATCCGACCCTTGGTCAAATCATAGGGGGTCATTTCGACCTGCACCTTGTCACCCGCCAGCACGCGGATGCGGTTCTTGCGCATCTTGCCTGCAGTATGGGCGATGATCTCATGGCCGTTCTCAAGCTCCACCCGAAATGTCGCATTCGGCAGGAGCTCCTTCACGACACCGGGAAATTCAAGAAGCTCTTCCTTAGCCATGTTCACTCCAACTTGTTGACGTCATGCGCGGCGTGATCGCTGCGCGCCGATTAAATGGTCCTGTTTTTCTGAAATATCAAGGGCGAACTGGCGAATCGCGGCAATGAATGCGCCTGCGCGGGCCGAACTGGCACCTCGATGCCACTTTTGCACACCCCTGCCCTTCTTCTTTGCCCAAATACTCAAATCGAAACCGCCGCCACGGGCCACCCCCTCACGAAGGCGCGCCCTCCAGCGGAAACCGCGCCCTGATCCGTTCCATGATCTGGTCGCGCGCCTGACGATAGGCAGCCAGCTTGTCCTCGCGGCTTTCGCCCAGGCCGGTCGGGTCGATGATCGGCCAGTATTCGACATCCAGCGCGGCAAAGCGGGTGAATTCCAGCGCCCGGCGCTGGCTGGCCGGAGACAGCGCCACGATCAGGTCATAGCTTTCCAGATCGTCGCCCCATTCCAGCATCTCGTCCATGGTGCGCACCCGATGGCGTGACAGCTCGACCCCGATTTCCTGACAGACGGCGATGGCGAATCCATCGATCTCCAGATCCTTCTTGACGCCTGCGGACTGCACATAGATCTTCTGGCCCACATGCTGTTTCAGCAACCCTTCGGCCATGGGCGAGCGCACCGCGTTGTAGTCGCAGCAGAACAATACGGAACCCGGCAGTTCGCTGGTCGCGCCCACCGCCTCAGCCCTTGAAATGCAGCACGCAGATCAGCGTGAACAGGCGGCGTGCGGTGGCGGTATCGACGATCACCTTGCCTTCCAGCCTTTCCTGCAGGATGCGGCTGCCCTCGTCATGGATGCCGCGCCGGCCCATGTCGATGGCCTCGATCTGGCTGGGGGGCAGATGCTTGACCGCATCGAAATAGGCGGCGCAGATCTGAAAGTAATCCTTGACCACCTGCCGGAACGGCGACAGCGACAGGTGGAATTCGACCACCTTGTCGCGGGCCTCGGTCTGGATGTCGAATACCAGCCGGCCCTCGCGGATGGCCAGATACAGGTGATAGGGCCCCTTGGGCACCTGCGCACCCTCACGCGCCGGCAGGGCAAAGCTGTTCTTTTCCAGCAGGTCGAAAATCGCGACCTTGCGCTCCTGCTCGATTTCTGGCGTCGGCGCGGGCAGGCCGGTATCGTCGATCTCGACATGGGTCAGGATATCGGTTGGCGTGGTCATTTGCCCTCCACGTTCATCTGGTCCAGACGCAACCGCACCGAAAGACCATGCGCCTCCAGCCCTTCGGATCGGGCCAGCGTTTCAGCCGCCGGCCCGATGGCGCCCAGCGAGGCCGGCGTCATGCGTGCAATCGTCGTGCGTTTCATGAAATCCAGCACCGACAACCCCGACGAGAACCTTGCCGAGCGCGCTGTGGGCAGAACGTGATTGGGTCCGCCCACATAATCGCCGATGGCCTCGGGCGTGAGACGGCCAAGGAAGATCGCCCCCGCATCGGTAATGCGCGTGGCCAGCGCCTCGGCATCAGCGACACACAGCTCCAGATGCTCGGGCGCGACCCGGTTTGAAAGCTCGGCGGCCTGTTCCAGCGTCTCGACCACGATCACGGCCCCGAAATCGCGCCAGCTGGCCCCGGCGATGTCGCGCCGTTCCAGTGTTTGCAGGCGCGCGTCAACCGCATCCGTCACCGCGCGGGCGAAATCGGCGTCGTCGGTAATCAGGATGGATTGCGCGCTTTCGTCATGCTCGGCCTGGCTCAGCAGATCGACGGCAACCCAGTCGGGGTTGTTGTCCTTGTCGGCAATGACCAGAATCTCGCTGGGCCCGGCGATCATGTCGATGCCCACATGGCCAAAGACGCGCCGCTTGGCGGCGGCGACAAAGGCGTTGCCTGGGCCGGTGATCTTGGCCACCGGTTCGATGGTCTCGGTGCCATAGGCAAGCGCGGCAATCGCCTGCGCGCCCCCGATGCGATAGACCTTGTCCACCCCCGACAGCCGCGCCGCCAGCAAAACCAGCGGGTTGACCTGCCCGCCCGGCGTAGGCGCACAGACGACAAGGCGGCCGACACCGGCGACCTGCGCGGGAATGGCGTTCATCAACACCGATGACGGGTAAGAGGCCAGCCCGCCGGGCACATACAGCCCCGCCGCCCCGACCGCCGACCAGCGCCAGCCCAGCGTTGCGCCGCTGTCGTCCTGCCACTGTTCGTCGCGCGGCAGCTGGCGCTGGTGATAGGCGCGGATGCGTTCGGCGGCCAGTTCCAGCGCCGCAGCCTCGGCGCTCGGGACGCGGGCGACATGTTCGTCGATCTCGGCATCGGTAAAGGCCAGGCTTTCCGGTGTCAGTTCAAGCCGGTCGAATTTCGCCGTCAGCTCGATCACCGCGCCATCGCCGCGCGCGCGCACATCGGCGATGATACCCGCGGCAATGTCATCGACATCGCTGTCGGATTCGCGCTTGGTGTTCAGAAAGGCGGCAAAGCGCACCTCGAAATCGGCGTCGCTGCTATTCAGAAAGATCGGCATGATTCAGTCGTCCAGCTTGTGCATGGGCACCGCCCCCGAGGGCGCGACATAGGGGCGGGTGACATCGACCAGCGACACGTCGAGACATTCCACATCCAGCGCAATCGCCCCGTCGCCCGCCAGCGTCAGGATCACGCGGCCGGTCGGGGGCTCGGCGCCCGGCTCGAATGAAATGTCCAGAAGCGACAGCACCAGGTCGGCGTCGCGCCGGTCAAAGCCGCTTGAGGCCACCTTGAACACGTCATTGACCACCAGCAGCGCACGCACGCGTTCATATTTGCGGCCCTCGCGCTCGGCCGCCTCGCGATCTTCCCAGCGAAAGCGGTTGATCAGCATGGCGAACCGGCGCTGGCCCTTTTGCCAGGTCATTTCCGACGCCGGCAGCACCGCATCCTGCACCAGCGCGGCGATGACCCTCAGGTCGTCCTCGTCCACCGCCTGCAGGCGCAAGGGGCGTTCGTCGGCATCTTCGAATCTTGCATCTTCAACCATTTTCACTCACCCGCTCGATTTTCGCCCCGCAGGCCGACAGTTTTTCCTCGACCCGCTCGTAACCACGGTCGAGATGATAGACACGATTGACCACGGTTTCACCCTCGGCCCCCAGCCCCGCCAGAATCAGCGAGACACTGGCCCGCAGATCGGTCGCCATGACCGGCGCGCCTTTCAGGCGTTCGACCCCGGTGACGGTGGCGGTGCCGCCGTGAACCTCGATTTCCGCACCCATGCGCATCAGTTCGGGCGCATGCATGAATCGGTTTTCGAAAATGCGTTCCTCCAGCACGCTGACCCCCTCGGCCGTGGTCAGCAGCGCCATCATCTGGGCCTGAAGGTCGGTCGGAAAGCCGGGGAAAGGGGCGGTTTCCACATTCACGGCATTGACCCGCCCATTGCGGCGCGTGACCTTCAGCCCGTTTTCGCCCTCGGCCACGTTGATGCCGGCCTCGTCCAGCTTTTCGGCAAATGCGGCGACCAGATCCAGACGCCCGCCCAGCAGCTCGACCTCGCCGCCGGTAATGGCGGGGGCCAGCATGTAGGTGCCCAGCTCGATCCGGTCGATCACCACCGGGTGGGTGGCCCCATGCAGGGCATCGACGCCCTCGATGGTGATGGTGGATGTGCCGGCGCCGTCAATGCGCGCGCCCATGGCGTTCAGGCAATCGGCCAGATCCCTGATTTCGGGCTCGCGCGCGGCGTTTTTCAGCACCGTGGTGCCGCGCGCCAGGGTCGCCGCCATCAGGATGTTTTCGGTCGCGCCCACGGAAACAAAGGGAAACTCGAACACCGCGCCCCTGAGCCCGCCGGGCGCGCGCGCATGGACATAGCCCTCGATCAGCTCGATTTCCGCGCCCAGCGCCTCGAGCCCCTTGAGATGCAGGTCAACGGGACGCGCACCGATGGCACAGCCGCCGGGCAGCGACACCACCGCCTGATGGTCGCGCGCCAGCATCGGGCCCAGCACCAGGATGGATGCGCGCATCTTGCGCACGATGTCGTAATCGGCCTTGTGACTGGTCAGGTTTGCGCTGCTCATCACCTGCACCTTGCCCTCCTGCAGGCTGGAAACCTCGACGCCGAGCGATTCGAGCAACACCGACATGGTGCGGATATCCGACAGCCGCGGCGCGTTGGTCAGCGTCAGCGGCTCGTCCGTCAGCAGGGTTGCCGGCATCAATGTGAGGCAGGCATTCTTGGCCCCGGCTATGGGAATCTGGCCGTTCAGCTGGCGCCCGCCGGTTACGATGATCGAATCCATTTACTGTTCCCCGTCCCGGCTTTGCTTGCCATTTTCACCTTGCTGCGCGCGGCCCCGCTTTTGCGCCTTGCGCCGGCGCAGATTGATGCGCAGCGCCTCTTTCAGGCGCTGTTCGCGGGCACTGTCTGCCCGCTTGCCGACTTGTCCGACAGTTTTGTTGCCGCTCTCGCCCTTGGTCATGTGCCCTCTCTAGCCCATGGGCAGGAAAGCGTCCAGATTGGGCTTGCGTCCCGGCAGAATTACGCTAAAACCCCGGCTCATTGAATGAGGCCGCAGTAGCTCAGTGGTAGAGCGCACCCTTGGTAAGGGTGAGGTCGGGAGTTCAATCCTCCCCTGCGGCACCATCTTTTCCGTTCAGATCAAGATGAGATTGCCGGTGTGGGTCAAGCGTGGGGGCGTGCGAGGAGTTAACAGGTTTTGCGCGCGTAAAGACATCTGCCGAGAATTGATTCTCTTCAATATTCTTCAATATATAGACCATCGAGACAGCGAAACGAGGCCAGCGCCCGGCCCTGGGTGGGCGCAGCGCGCTCGTTATATGCTCCTGCGCCGAAACCCACTTAACCGTTTCATTCGATCGAAGCGCCACAAAAGCGCCCTCCCGTGGGGAGGGTCGGGCGCTGGCCGGCGTTGCCGGCCGGGATAAACATGGCGGGATGTCCCTTCGCCCGGCCAGATCTTCGATCTGCCCGCCCTACGGCTCCAGCCGGACCGCCCCTTTCGAGGCGTTGGCGACAGACGCCGCATACAGGCGCAACGCCCGGCTGACACGGCGTTTGCGGGGCTTGGCCGGTTTCCATGCCTGATCGCCGCGCGCCTCCATCGCTGCGCGACGGCTGGCAAGGGTTTCCTCATCCACACGCAGGTTGATGCTGCGGCCGGGGATATCGATGTCGATGATGTCGCCCTCTTCTACCAGGCCGATATTGCCGCCCTCGGCCGCCTCGGGCGAGATATGGCCGATGGACAGCCCCGACGTGCCGCCGGAAAAGCGCCCGTCGGTGATCAGGGCGCAGGCCTTGCCCAGCTTCATCGATTTCAGATAGCTGGTCGGATACAGCATTTCCTGCATCCCCGGCCCACCACGCGGGCCCTCATAGCGGATGACCACCACATCACCCGCCTTGACCTCGCCACCAAGGATACGCTTGACCGCCTCGTCCTGGCTTTCGCACACCCGCGCGGGGCCGGAAAATTTCAGGATGCTGTCATCCACTCCCGCGGTTTTCACGACACAGCCCTGCTGGGCGATATTGCCCGACAGCACCGCCAGCCCGCCATCGGCCGAAAAGGCATGGTCGGCGGCGCGGATCACGCCTTTTTCACGGTCGGTATCCAGGCTGTCAAAACGGCGCTCTTGCGAAAATGCCGTAAGCGAAGGCACACCACCGGGGGCGGCGCGATATAGGGTATGAACCGCCTCGTCATTGCTGCGGGTCACGTCCCATGTCTCGATCGCCGCACCCATGCTGGGGCTGTGCACGGTGGGGGTATCGCGGTTGATCAGCCCGGCGCGGTCAAGTTCGCCCAGGATGGAAAAGATCCCGCCGGCGCGATGCACGTCCTCCAGATGCACATTGGCAACCGATGGCGCGACCTTGCACAGGCAGGGCGTTTCGCGCGACAGCCGGTCGATGTCGTCAAGGGTGAAATCGACACCGCCTTCCTGCGCGATCGCAAGGATATGCAGAATCGTGTTGGTCGAGCCCCCCATTGCGATATCAAGGCGCATGGCGTTCTCGAACGCCTCTTTCGTGGCGATGCCGCGAGGGGCGGCCGAGGCTTCGTCGCGTTCATAGAATGCACGGGCCAGTTCAACGATACGGGCGCCGGCGCGCTGGAACAGGGCCTTGCGGTCGGCATGGGTCGCCAGCACCGTGCCATTGCCCGGCAGCGCAAGGCCCAACGCCTCGGCCAGGCAGTTCATGGAATTGGCGGTGAACATGCCCGAACACGACCCGCAGGTCGGGCAGGCATTCTGTTCATACAGCGCCACTTCGGCATCCGAGCGTTCGGGGTTGGCGGCCTCGACCATGGCATCGACCAGATCGACCGCGCGTTCCTTGCCGTCGATCACGACCTTGCCGGCCTCCATCGGCCCGCCGGAAACAAAGATCGTCGGGATATTGACCCGCATTGCGGCCATCATCATGCCCGGCGTGATCTTGTCGCAATTCGAGATGCACACCATCGCATCGGCGCAATGGGCGTTGACCATGTATTCGACGCTGTCGGCGATGACCTCGCGCGAGGGCAGCGAATAGAGCATGCCGTCATGGCCCATGGCGATGCCGTCATCCACGGCGATGGTGTTGAATTCCTTGGCCACGCCACCGGCGGCCTCGATCGATTCGGCAACCAGCGCGCCAAGATCGCGCAGATGCACATGGCCCGGCACGAACTGTGTGAACGAGTTGACGACAGCGATGATCGGCTTGCCGAAATCCCCGTCCTTCATGCCGGTTGCGCGCCAAAGCCCCCGCGCGCCTGCCATGTTGCGCCCGTGGGTGGTGGTTCTCGATCTGTATGCGGTCATTACTGGTGCCTTCTTTCCCCTGCTGCCGCAAGGCTGCGGCGCGGATGATTGCGATGATTTTTCCGCGCCACTATCCCGCAAGGGTGGGCGGTGCGCAAGTGGGGCATCCGCGCGTTTTCGGGCGACTGCCTGCGCCGGTTCGGCTGCATCCGTGTTGGGGATCAACTTCGCATGAGGCGAGGTTCGTCCTATGGAGTTTCCATCCCCC
>WFQE01000178.1 GCA_015487165.1 Paracoccaceae bacterium
CCTGGTCCAGCCCTTCGTCCGTGGAGACGCGGGTGTAGACAGCACAACGGAGGCGGCGCGTCATGGCCTCGCTCATTGCTCACCCCCTTCCTTGCGTCGTCTGCCCGGCTTGCGCAGACCGAAGAAGACCGGGCCGGACCACTGCGCTCCGGTGATCTCCCGGGCGATGCGCGACAGGCTCCGGTAGACGCAGCCCTGGTATTCGAACTGGCCGTCGTGGGTGACCGTGACCCGGTGCTCCACGCCCTTGTACTCGCGGATCAGCACCGTGCCTGGCACCGGGCAGTAGTCCCGGCTGCGCTTGAGCAACTTGCCATTGCGGATGAGCGTCTGGATGCGCTTCTGGTTGTTCTGCAGCAGGTTCCGGTTCTCCTTGCGGAAGGCGATCTCCTGCAGCTTGTAGGCAATGCGCCGCTCCAGAAACCGCCGATGGTGGGTAGGTGCGTCCGTGTGGAACAGTTTGCGCCACACCGCACGGAGTTCGTCGATCGGCAGGTCGGGCAGCTGGGCAACCTGCGCCACCACTGAGGGCGGCGTGGGCGGGATCTTGTCAGCCTTACTCATGCGGACTCCTCTCCGGGTTCGTTTGAGGGAGTCACATGAACGCTCTCATCGCCCCCGAAGCCAAGTCCCAACTCGCCCTTTCCAGTCCCGGCGTTGGCCTCCCGCAACCGGGCCAACCCCGCCGCTAGCAACCCCGCTATCTCGGCCCGGCGCTGTTCCGGGGTCATCCGCTCCGGGGGAACCTGTTTGATGCTGCTCTCCATCGGTACCACTCCCGTCCGTCCAACTGACTCGGAACGGTAAGTGTCTGTCTGGAAAGGAGGAATATCCAGCGGGACGTTGCGGATTCATGGGGAGATATGAGTAAACATGCCCACCCCCACCAAAATCGGGGCTGGCGAAATCGAAGGCCTGCGGGCAGATTTACAAATGACCACTATTTTTCTATTCTGTAAACACTATGAAGAATCCCGTGTTTGGTGAACGACTGAAACTGGCCCGCAAGCGCGCCGGCCTCTCCCTCCGGGGGCTGGCCGAGGCCATCAACCATGCCGTGACCCCCCAGGCCATCGGCCGCTACGAACGTGGCGAGATGCTGCCCGGCTCGGAGGTCGCCATCCGGCTTGCCAAGGCTCTGGAAGTCCCGCTGAGCTATCTGTTCAGCCCATCGGACATCCGGCTCGAAGGCCTCGAGTTTCGCAAGACCGCCAGGACCTCCGCCAAGGACCGCGCCCGGGTGGAAGCCGCAGTGCTCGATCATCTGGATCGTTACCTGCAGATCGAGGAACTGCTTGGCGTAGCTAGCCACGAGTGGGACCGGCCCGAGGGTGCTCCCTATCGAATCCAGAGCCTGGAAGATGCCGAGAAAGCCGCCGAGCAGTTGCGTCGGGACTGGAACCTCGGCGGGAATCCCATCCCCAACATGACCGAGTTGCTTGAGGAGCACGGGATCAAGGTTCTCAAGCTGGACTTTCCCCTGACCGTGGACGGACTGACCTGTCGGGTCTCGCGCCCAGACTACGAGGATGTGCCGGTCATCGTCAGCTCAAACGCCAAATCGGTGGAGCGGCAGCGCTTCACCCTGGCCCACGAGCTAGGGCACATGGTGGTGCAGGTAAAGAACAAAAAGCTGGATGAGGAGAAGGTCTGCCACCGCTTCGCCAGCGCCTTCCTGATGCCTCGCGAGGACCTGCTTTTCGAGGTGGGTCAGCGGCGTCACAACTTTGGCTACGCCGAGATCATCCAGATCAAGCACATGTTCGGCGTCAGCGCCGCGGCGCTGATGGTGCGGCTCAAGGATCTCGAAGTTATTACCGAGGCGACCCTCAGCCGCATTTTCCGCGGCATCGGCCGAGGTTGGCGCAAGTCCGAACCGATGCCATTGCCCGACAACGAGCAGCCCCGCCGCTTCGAGCGGCTGGTGTTCCGCGCCCTGGCCGAGGACATCATCTCCTTGCCCAAGGCGGCTGAACTGCTGGGACAGAGCACCGCGGAGATCAGCCGCGCAATGGACGGACCCGGGGAGTAGTCGTTTGTGCGGGTGTTGGTGAGCGATGCGTCCGTCCTGATCGAGCTTTCGAAGTGGTCCCTCCTCGAAGCGATCTTCGCGCTGCCTTGCGAATTTGCCGTCCCCGACATCCTCTATGAGGACGAGCTGCTCGACCTGCATGGCCTGACCCGGGAAGATCTTGTGCGCCTCGGCCTGCGGGTTGAGCACCTGGATCCGAAAGGCATGGAAAAGGCTGCGGGCTACCAGAAACGATGCCCGCAGCTGACGCTGCACGATTGTTTCGCCATCACGCTATCGGCCATTAACGAATGGCCCCTACTGAGTAGCGACAAGCGCATGCGCCAGACCGCCGAGGCGGAATCGGTCGAGGTACTGGGCGTGTTCTGGGTCATCGATCAGCTCGAGGCCGAGGGCGTCGTCTCCAACAAAACGCTGGCGGAGGCGCTGGCCGTCATGCTGGAAGACCCGCGGACACGTCTACCAGCGTCGGAAATCCGCAAGCGGCTCAACCGTATGAGAGGAAACGATTGACCACCACCGTCCCCTGAAAGCGGACCTTCAAGGAGACACGCATGAAAGACGCCCAGAATCTCGCTAAACTGCTCGGCCACCTCCCGCCGAAGGTCTTTCGGGCCTTCGTCCATGAAGAGTTCAATACCGCCTTGCCGGGACTCGACGAAGATGACGGCAAGCGGAAGCAGCGCGCCAAATTGACCGATGCCCTCGATGCCCTGCCGGTCCCCGACCGCCAGCGAATGGAGGAAGTGGCGGAGAAAATCGTACTCCTCTGCGACGCTCCGGGACAGGATGCGATGGATGGCGTCCAGGAGGACATCTTCGATGACGAGGACCGCGATGCCTTCGACAAGCTGGCCAACCAATACGAACGGAGCCTGTGGCTCTACCGTAACGAGCAGGAACTTTTCCAGCGTGCGCTGGACTGGCGGCAGGCGGACTATCTGCACCAAAGCCAAATCTATTACGACGGCTTCGTGGCACCGAAAGATCTCACCGTCTTGGATGACAAGACCTCCATTGACGACTTCCATGAGAAGCTGGCTGCGCATTTCAATTGCGACGTAAAAGACATCGCTGTACAGGTATTCCGCCGGCTACGGCCCAATGCCGAGGACGGTGACGACGTCGCCCTACATCAGATCAGCATCCACTACAACCGCCCACCTGAGTCCGTGGAGCGCGTGGAGGACAGCAATGTGGTCCCGCAGGAAATCATCCGTGCAGAGTCATCCTTCGTCACCTACGAACCGGACAACGGAAACCTGGAGGTACTTTCTCGCGGTAAAAAGGGCCGAGAAGATCTGGCAAGATTGGTGGCGGACACCTTGCTGCAGTCGCCGATTACCGGCGAGAAGGTGCCCATCAAGCAATACGACTACCAGAGCCTGGCTGAGCCCAGGGAGTTCGACATCAGTGACGAGCCTGTCGCCTGGGTCAAGGTCACGGAACTGGGTTACAGCGTAGGCACTCGAAGCCTCCTGGTGAAGATGTGGTCCAATGATCCAGACGACATCTTTACCGCTGGTCGTTCTCTGGTCGGGCCGGATTTTGACTACCGCCGCAGGCCGCTCACCTACGCCAAGATCGCCGTGCGCCTGCGCAAGGAAGGCCGAGGGCGAGCGCGCACGGTATCGATCGTGCTGCGTGGCGACAACAAGTGCAACATCAAGGCAAAGCGCGAGAAGGATCGGGCCCTGTGCGACCGGCTGTTGGTCAAATGGGGGCTGGTCAAGGAGATCGGCAGTGTCGAGAGTCCCCATCCCGACGCCTCTGCTGCTTGAACTGCTTGCGCTGTTCGACCGGGCGCAGCAATCCATCGCGGGCGCCGAGAACATTCGCCTCCAGGGCATCCCCGGTTGGGAACTGTTCCTGGGTGAAGTGCCGTGCACCCCCCTGCTCGAACCCTGGCTCGAACGCATCGGCGACGCCGGCTTCTATGTCGTAGATGCCGATCGGGAGCCGGTACCGGTCGAAATCGAATATGACCATTACGGGACCATCGGCTACCGCTGTCCCGACACCTTCAGGCATATACCACTCCATGACCGGGAAGTTGGAGTCTATATCGTCAAGCCCCAGCCCTTGCTGACCCTCGTCGCCGACCTGCTGGGTATCTCCCAGGCCGATCGCCGTCACCTCGACCGGGCACGCCTCAATGGTACGCTTTGGCTTCTCGGTCCCGCTCGGCTGGGGCAAGTGCGCACCGGCATCTGGCTGGCCCGTGATGTGGACGGCCGGTTGCCTGATCTTCTTCGCTTTTTCAACGATCGCACTCTGCCAGAAGACGGCCTTATTCTGACCTGCGGCAATCCGCCCCCTGAGATCGTCACGCCGCCCAGGGCGTATCGCTTTGCCTCGCTGCCCGAAGTCCTGATTCCAGTCGGTAAGGAGACGGATATCGATACCCACATGCTGGAACGCGTCCTTACCGCACCTGCGGGCATAACGACCGAGCCGTCGCCGCCAGTCCATTACGACAGCCACACGCAGACGCTCACCATTCGAGGAATCCCTGAGCCGTGGCAGATCAGGGGTGAGCGCCAAGCTCGCGCTGTGCAATACCTCTACGAGCAGTGGCTCAAAGGCAGGCTCTTACTAAACCAAGCCGAAATCCTGAACGCGACCTATCCAGAGAAGCCTCACGCTCGAAGCCGTCGCATACAGAACCTGTTCTCCGGCAACCCGCAGTGGCGCACCTACATCGCCAACCCCGAACGCGGGAAATACGGCTTCAACATTCCCTGACTCAACCCCCCCACCCCACCAAGCCGCCATCGCGCGGCTTTTTTGTTGCCAGAACAAGGTCGGGGGGCACTCCGTACATTTCTCCGTACATCCACGCCGGCGACGCCCGTACATCCTCCTTCCCAGAATCACCTCACGTTCCCGCAACAACCCATAGGAGCGAATCGTGAGTGTGAAACATCTGAACCAACGCCAACTGGCCGAACGCTGGGGCGTCAGCGAAGCCACGCTGGAACGCTGGCGCAGCGAGGGCATCGGCCCGATCTTCCTCAAACTGCACGGGCGCGTGCTCTACCGCGTCGAGGACATCGAGTCCTACGAGGCTGACTGTCTGCGCAAGAGCACCTCGGAGCGCGCAAGCGCGGGAGGTACCGCATGACCGCCACCTTTACCCCCGATCAGGTGCTGGCCACGCCACCCGGCGATCTCGCGAGGCAGCCCGCTGAGACCCTGTTCCGACTCAAGAACGATGCCGCCGACCTGCTGGCCTCGGCCCGCGTGCTGGTCGAGCACATCGACCGCGCCCTGGAGCTGAAGTACGCCGACCGGGCGCAGGCGGCTCGCCTGGCGGCCGGTAAGGACACCGGCGTGGTGCATTTCGACGACGGCCCGGTGCGCGTCACCGCGGATCTGCCCAAGCGGGTGAGCTGGGACCAGAAACGCCTCGCTGAGATCGTACGCCGCATCGAGGCCAGCGGTGACGACCCCGCCGAGTACATCGAGATCAGCTATCGCGTGCCAGAAAGCCGCTTCAAAGCCTGGCCCGAGTCCATCCGGCAGGCCTTCGCGCCCGCCCGCACCCTCAAGACCGGCAAGCCCGGTTTCCGTCTCGCTTTGATGCAGGAGTAACC
>WFQE01000179.1 GCA_015487165.1 Paracoccaceae bacterium
ATCTCGACCAGATCGCCGAACGCAAATGGCCTGTTACGGAAATCGGCTTTACCGGCGGCGAGCCCTTCATGAACCCGCAGATCATCGACATGCTTGACCGGGCATTGTCGCGCGGCTTTGACGTGCTTGTGCTGACCAACGCCATGCGCCCGATGATGAGGCCGCGTGTGCAGGCTGGCTTGCGCGATCTGGTCGGGCGTTTTGGCCAGCGGCTGACATTGCGGGTCTCGCTTGATCACTATCGGCGCGAACATCACGACCAGATGCGTGGCGCCGGCGCCTGTGACAAGACCATCCAGGGCATGAAGTGGCTGCGCGACACGGGCATCCGCATGGATGTTGCCGGCCGCAGCCTGTGGGGCGAAACCGAGGCCGAATCGCGCGCGGGCTTTGCCGCGCTGTTTGCCCGGCACGGGTTTGATATCGATGCCGATGATCCGGGGCGTCTGGTGCTGTTTCCCGAGATGGACGAAAACGCCGATGTGCCCGAGATCACCACCGCCTGCTGGGGCATTCTGGGAAAATCGCCCGAGTCGGTCATGTGTGCCAGCTCGCGCATGGTGGTCAAGCGGCGCGGGGCGGATCACCCGGTGGTTCTGGCCTGCACGCTGCTGGCCTATGACCCCCGGTTCGAGCTGGGCGAAACCCTGGCCGAGGCCGAGCGCGATGTATTTCTGAACCACCGCCATTGCGCCAGGTTCTGCGTGCTTGGCGGGGCCTCCTGCAGCGTTTGAGGGGCGGCGGCCTCAGCCCTGCGCCGCCAGATGATCCACCAGCCTTTCCATGAAACGCTGGCCGGCCTGAAACTGTTCGATGGAAATGAATTCATCCGGCTGGTGGGCCTGCGCGATGTCGCCGGGCCCGCAGACCACGACCGAATGGCCGCGTTCCTGAAACTGGCCTGCCTCGGTGCCGTATGACACCACATGCCGCCCATTGTCGCCGGTCAGCATCCGCGCCAGACGTTCGGCCGCGCCGTTGCGTTCGGGCCGCAGCGCGGGGTTACTCATGCGCGGAGTGATGGTGATGGCCGCCTCGGGGCGAATGGCGCGAATTTCGGCCTCGACGCGCGCAACCTCTTGCCTGAATCGCGCCAGCCAGTCCTGCGGATCCTGCGAGGGCGGGCAGCGGATATCGGTCAGGAATTCGCAATCGCGGGCGGTGATATTGCTGGCGGTGCCCCCGTGAATGACCCCCACATGCAGCGTGGTAAAGGGGGGCTCGAAAAGCGCGTCCTCGGGGTTCGGGGTTGCGGCAATGTTTTCTTCAAGGCGCTGCCGCAGCCATTCGACCAGGCGCGCGGCCGTCATCACCGCCGAAACCCCCGTATGCACCAGGCTTGAATGCACCTCGAATCCGCGCACATGGGTCTTGAACCCGACTGCGCCCTTGTGGCCGGTCACGACCTTCATCATCGAGGGCTCGCCCACGATCACCGCCTCGGCCGCGGGCAAGGTTTGTCGCATCGCATCGATCATGCGCGGGGCGCCAAGGCAGCCGACCTCTTCATCATAGGACAGCGCAAGTATCAGCGGCTTTTTCAGCCCGCGCCGCACCGCCGCCTGCACCGCCCAGAGCGCCAGCGCGTCAAACCCCTTCATGTCGCAGGTGCCGCGCCCGAAAAGCCGGCCGTCACGTTCCACCACGGTAAAGGGGTCTGCGCTCCACTCCTGCCCCTCGACGGGCACGACATCGGTATGGCCCGACAGCACGACGCCGCCTTCAACAGAGGGGCCGACCAGCGCATACAGATCGGCCTTGTCGCCGGTATCGTCGTAAACCAGATGGCTTTCGGCGCCCCATGATTTCAGATATTCGGCGACCCAGTTCACCAGTTCAAGATTGCTCTGATCCGACACGGTCGGGAAAGATACCAGTTTTTCAAGCAGTTCCCTGGCCGTCAATTCCATACCCATCTTGCCCTCCATCGCGCAGCTGACAGACAGTGTTCCGCGCCCGCGCGCAGGTCAAGCCTCTCGCAAGGGAAACTGACCGAATGGAAAAAACTGTATTGCCGCAGGGGGATTTTCCTGTTTACTCTGCACGTTATGATAAAAACGACCGCGACGCCCGAAACGACGGGGAAAGGACGCGGGGACCGACAACTGGGGGGTCTGCCATGCCCGAAGGGGCTGCACCGATACTGGATGTATCGGGCTTGAAAACCGTATTCACGACCCGAAGTGGCGAAGTCCACGCGGTCAATTCGGTAAGCTTCGACCTTGCGCCGGGTGAATTGCTTGGCGTCGTGGGCGAAAGCGGTTCCGGCAAATCCGTCACCATGATGTCGCTGATCGGCCTGCTGCCAAGCCCGCCGGCCGAGATTCGCGGCGGCACGGCCATGTTAGATGGCCGCGACATGCTGGCCATGAGCC
>WFQE01000180.1 GCA_015487165.1 Paracoccaceae bacterium
GGCCTCGACCCTGAATCAATCTCCATTCGGTTGACCCATTTCCTCAATGTCTCAGGCGTACATCCAATTTTGGATGCAATCGATACGATCGTAGCCCAACGGGACGGATACTCATGCTCGCTCGTCAGAACCAATCGAACTGCTCGCTCTCGCACTTCCGGGGAATATCTCGCTTGTCTCTTCATCGGCCAAACCTCTCAAGTCTCCGACAAACCCGGGGCGGTTCAGCTCATGGGGCGCGGTGGAGATTGGAAACAGGCTCGTTGCGGGGAGCTTGGATGTCACGGCAATGCTGGTCATGCCGTTCGCGTTCGAGGGCGAGCGCGTGAAGATGCCCCGGGCCGCATTGGCGGCCATGCCCGCGTTTCCCCGCCAAGTCCTTTGCCACAACGATGACCTGATTCGCCATGCGCCGAAGGGAGCCTCCATGAAGGAAGCGTTCAGCGTGATGAACGAATTGTTGTTCGGCGGGGGAGCGGTCTACCAGACGCACGTCACGTCATAGGCTGCGAACGCGGGATCGCGGGTGACGATGCTCAGTCTCTCGGCCTGGGCCTGGGCGATGAGCATGCGGTCGAACGGGTCGCGATGATGTGGCGGCAGGGCGCCGGCGCGCAGTCCGTGCTCGAAGCTCACGGGAAGCGCCTCGAAGCCGCCTTGCCGGACAGCCCCCGCAAGCTCTTTCGTATCCACCTCCAGCTTGCCCAGCGCCTGCTTGATGCTGATTTCCCAGCCGCTGACGGCGCTGACATGCACCCGATTGTCCGGATCGGCGATCAAGCGGCGTGCATTCGTGCTCAACTCCGGATCATCGGCCAGCCACCAGAGCAGGGCATGGGTGTCCAGTAGAAGATTCACGCCTCCCGTCCCTCGAAGGCGTTCAGCCAATCGTCGGGCAAGGGGGCGTCGAAGTCCTCGCGCATGCGGATGCGCCCCTTCATCAGGCCGGGCTTGCGCGCGACCCGGCGGATGGGCTGAAGGCGCGCAACGGGGCGGTTGTGGCGGGCGATGATGACCTCCTCGCCCTGTTCGGCTATGTCGATGAGGCGGGAGAGCTGCGCCTTGGCTTCGTGGATGTTCACTTGCTTCATCTTCCGGCTCCTCTGCTAAAAATATGACCAATATTGACCATATTGTCAATCTTGCCGGCCAAGCAGGACCACGCATTGAGGTGGCGTACCCTGGCAGTCATGCGTGATGCCCTCGGAACAGGTGGTCGGCCTTGATTGGCATGGAATGAGCGTGGTTTGTGAGCGCGTCAGCAGGATTGAACGAGTGAAATGCCGTGATGGGCACGGGCAGCACCCTAGCTCAAGAAGCCGATGCCGCCTTGTCCTGCAACCTGCCGAACGGATTTGTCCTCCCGCAAGCCCTCGATAAGCTCGGCGGCGGTCGGCTCAAGGCCAAGAATGGCCAGGCGCTTCTTCACGGCCGCGAAATCCCCCGGGGTGAGTTCCCGCATGCCCGTGATGGCGTGCCTGTCCGCCTCGGTCGGATGGTTCGCGGTTTCCACTTGCAACATCGCCCATGCCTGATCGGGCGTGAGATAGTCGAAGCGAACCTTCAGCGCGAAGCGGCGCAGGGATGCCTGATCCAGGTCGTCCACGAGGTTCGTGGAGCAAATGAACAACCCTTGGAAGCGCTCCATCTGCACCAGCAGCTCGTTCACCTGCGTGACCTCCCAGGAATGCTCGGCGCCACGACGATCGCGCAGGAAAGAGTCGGCCTCGTCCAGTAGCAGCACGGCATCCTCGTCTGCTGCATCGCGGAACATGGCCGCGATGTTTTGCTCGGTCGCGCCCAGCCAGGCGCTCAGGATGTCCGATGCGCGGCGGGCAAGCAGCGGCCTGTCCAGTGTTTCGGCGATGCGCCTCGCCAGCGCGCTCTTGCCGGTTCCCGGCGGGCCGTAGAAGCAGATGTTGCCGCGCCGACCGCGCTTCAGTCCCTCGATCATGGCCGGGATGTCGGCATTCACGTTCAGAAAATCGAGACTGTAGCGGGTGTTGCCGGAGATGTCCTTTTCCAGGGGCTGCTGGCCCATGGCGCGGATGCCGCGGTCGAGGATGCGCTCCACGATTGCTTCCGCCTCGGCACGGCTATTGACCTCCAGCCTGTGGACGGCGCGGGCGGCCTTGGCGATCTGCGCCGGCGA
>WFQE01000181.1 GCA_015487165.1 Paracoccaceae bacterium
ACAAAACAAAATCACGGCTTTTATCGCGAAACTGGCAGCAAAAAATTGATCTTTGTTTACGGATTCAGCATCAATATCGGATGAACAAAAAGATTGTTGATGTTGATGGCGGTGTCACCGTGCTGGGTGGGGGCGAGGTTGATTCCGCCCAGCTTGCGCGCGCAACGGCCCTTGCGCCATGCCTTGTCGCCGCCGATGGTGGTGCCCGAACAGCCCTGTCCGAGGGGCGCGTTCCCGATCTTGTGGTCGGTGACATGGACTCGCTTGGCAAGGCCCGCGGCGATCTTCCGCCCGACCGTATCATTCAACTGACCGAACAGGAAACCACCGATTTCGAGAAATGCCTCTATTCGGTGGGGGCGGATTTCTATCTTGCGCTGGGGGTGTCGGGCAGCCGGATGGACCACGGGCTTGCCGGGCTGAATGTGCTGGCGCGTCATGCGGACAAGCGGATTTTCATCATCAGCGGGCAGGATGTGATTTTTCTTGCCCCACGCGAAATGGCCTTGGACCTGCCCCCCGGCACACGTCTGTCGTTGTTTCCTCTCGGGCCGGTTCACGGGCAGTCCGAGGGGCTGGAATGGCCGATCAAGGGTATTGCGTTCTCGCCGCTTGGACGCATCGGCACGTCGAACCGTTGCGCATCATCGCAGGTAAGGCTGTCTTTCGACCAACGGCACATGCTGGTGATTCTGCCGGTTGAACATCTTGCAGCGGCGCTGGCAGCAACCGGGGTGACGTGAGGTCGTCGCTCAGCAGTTCGGCACGTTGACCGCCAGCCCGCCAAGCGAGGTTTCCTTGTAGCGTTCGCTCATGTCCAGGCCGGTCTGGCGCATGGTTTCGACGCAGGCATCCAGCGGAATCAGGTGCTGCCCGTCGCCGCGCATGGCCAGCGAGGCTGCTGACACCGCCTTGATCGCCCCAAGCGCGTTGCGTTCGATACAGGGCGCCTGCACCAGCCCGCGGATCGGGTCGCAGGTCATGCCCAGATGGTGTTCAAGGGCGATCTCGGCCGCGTTTTCCACCTGCCGCGGGCTGCCGCCCAGCACCTGACAAAGCCCGGCAGCGGCCATTGCGGCGGCCGAGCCGACCTCGCCCTGGCAGCCGACCTCGGCCCCGGAAATCGAAGCGTTCTGCTTGATGATCCCGCCGATCGCGGCCGCGACCAGCAGGAAATCGGCAACGCGCGAAACCTGCGCGCCGGGGACGTGGTCCAGCCAGTAACGGATGACCGCTGGCACCACGCCTGCCGCGCCATTGGTCGGGGCGGTCACGATCTGCCCGCCGGCGGCATTTTCCTCGTTCACCGCGATGGCATAGACCGAGATCCAGTCATTCACGATATGGGGGGCGGTCAGGTTCTGGCCGCGCTCGGCCTGCAAGGCCTTGTGCATTGCGTGGGCGCGGCGACGCACGCCCAGCCCCCCCGGCAGGATACCATCGGTGGAGAGGCCGCGGTCGATACAGGCGTTCATCACATCCCATATCTTGTGGATCCAGTTGGACAGCTCGGGGTGCGCATGGGCCGAAACCTCGTTTTCCCATTTCAGGGCGGCAACCGATTTGCCGGCCTTTTCGGCCATTTCGACCATCTCGGTCGCGTTGCGAAACGGAAAGGGCACGTCGCGCGGCAATTCCGGGCCGTGATCGCTGGCCAGTTCGGCCTCGGTCAGAACAAAGCCGCCGCCCACCGAATAATAGGTTTCCTGCAATATCACGTCGCCCCCCGAATCGAGGGCGCTGAGGATCAGTGCATTGGCATGGCCGGGAAGGGGATGGTCATGGTCAAAGATCAGGTCGCGTTCGGGGTGAAATTGCAGCTCGGCCAGGCCGGGGGGATGAATGCGCCCGGTGCCGGCAATTTCTTTCAGGGCCTGTTCGGCGCGGTCATTGTCAAAATTTTCCGGCCGAAACCCTGCCAGCCCCAGGATGACAGCGCGATCGGTGGCGTGCCCCTTGCCCGTGAAGGCCAGAGAGCCATGCAACGAACATCGCAGCCCTTTCGCAGTAAAGGCGCTGTTACGCAGCAACTCTAAAAAGCGCCCGGCAGCAAGCATCGGGCCCATCGTGTGCGAGCTCGACGGCCCGATGCCGATCTTGAAGATGTCGAAGATGCTCAGAAACATGCCATGCCCACTCTTTCCATTGCCGATGTTTCCTATCGGAAACTCGGACGCGGGAACAGAGCGAAAACGACATTCCCCGCGCCAATAGGGTCACGAAAGGCGCAGCTTTTTGGATCTAGGGGATGCAGGACGTGCTGACGGGGTCAGCCGGTAGGTTCAGCCACCCTCGCCGGGTTTTTCCGAGAAATATTTTTCCAGCTTTCCGACTTCGCCATCATGTTTTTCGGCATCAGGCAGCGGATCTTTCTTGGAAACGATGACCGGCCATTTTTCCGCGTATTTGCGGTTGAACTCGACCCATTTTTCCATCTCCGGCTCGGTATCCGGGCGGATGGCGTCGGCCGGGCACTCGGGCTCGCATACGCCGCAGTCGATACATTCATCGGGATGAATCACCAGCATGTTCTCGCCCTCGTAGAAACAATCTACGGGGCAGACTTCGACACAGTCAGTGTATTTGCAGGCGATGCACTTGTCATTGACGATATAGGTCATGCGATTTCCCTCGCAATGTCGATTCCGCGGCGGTTATAGGCCGCTTTCCGCGCCCGTGCCAGTGGTAAAATCGGCGCGGGAGCGGCAAATTTCCGTGTTCAGATGACATGGCCGAATACGGTGCCGACGCCCGCGGTAATGGCCATGGCGATCGAGCCCCAGAAGGTCACGCGCAGCATGGCACGCCCGATAGGGGCATTGCCGGCCCGCGCGCCAAGCGCACCCAGAATGGCCAGAAACAGCAGCGAGGTGGCCGGAATGGTGGTCATCAGATATTCATGCGGCGTCAGCGTGACCACCGCCAGCGGTGCGATTGCCCCGGCGCAGAATGTCAGCGCCGAGGTCAGCGCCGCCTGCAGGGGCCGGGCCGAGGTCGCGGCCGAGATGCCCAGCTCTTCCTTGGCGTGGGCATCCAGCGCGTCGTGTTCGGTCATCTGGCGGGCGACCTCAAGCGCAGTTTCCTTGTCAACGCCCCGGTCGATAAAGGAATCGGCAAGCTCGTTGAGTTCGTATTCTGGATGATTCTCAAGCTCCCATTTCTCGCGTTCGAGATCGGCCCGTTCGGTGTCAGCCTGAGAACTGACCGAGACATACTCGCCCGCGGCCATCGACATCGCGCCAGCAACCAGCCCGGCCGCACCGGCTAGCAGGATGTTGCCCTTGTCGGATGCGGCAGCAGCCACGCCCACAATCAGGCTGGCCGTTGAAACCAGCCCGTCATTGGCGCCAAGGACCGCCGCCCGCAGCCAGCCGATTCGGTGCACCGAGTGGATTTCGGGTGTGTGATCGAACAGTTCGGCCAGTTTGCCGGGTTCCTGCTTGCCTGTGGTCATTGTTCTTTCCAGTCGCTGTCGCGGTGCTCTTGCCGTGCCATCTGGCGCCGATCCTTCTTGCCCGGCCGTCCCTTGCCGTCAAAGCGTGGGGCAGAGGGCGCGGTTTTCGCCGGCGGTGACAGATCCTCGTATAATGCTTGCGCCTCGCTTGCGGGTCCGCGCCGCGTGCCCAGCGCGATGATGCGCACCACGCGGATATTGCGCCCTTGTGCAAAGGTCAATGTGTCGCCGACGCCAACCGGGCTTGCTGCGCGGGAAACCTTGACGCGGTTTATCCTGACATGGCCGGCGGTGACGACCTTGCCCGAAAGGGTGCGGCTTTTGAAGAAACGCGCATACCACAGCCATTTGTCCAGCCGGATGGTTGCGCGCCTTTCGGTCAAGTCGCCTCAGCCCTTTTCCTTGAGCGCCATCAGCGCGGCAAAGGGATTGTCGGGGTCGATCGGCTTTTCCTTGCGTGGGGGCCGTGCACTGGCCACCTTGGGGCCCTTGTCCTTGCCGCGACGGGGTTTTCCGCCCTGTTTCGCGGGCGCCTTGTCGCGGCGCTTGTGAACTGGCGGTCGGCGTTTCGGGGCCCAGGTAAAGGTGTAATAGACCTCGATTTCCGGGGCGGCATCCGCATCTGGTTCCGTGGCACCCGGTTCGGCGGGCTGGCCGTCAGCGGCGGCATCGGTTGCCTCTGCCGCGTCATTCTCGGTCGGCTCTGCCGACTCGGGCTCAGCTTTGGCTTCCTCCTGCGGTGCGGCCTTGGCGTCCTCGGCCGGTTCCTTGTCGGTGGCCGCGGCGGTTTCGGTCTTTTCGACCTCGGGCGTTGGCGCCTGCTTGACCTTTTCACGCTCGCCACGTTCGGCCTTGTAGCCCAGACCCTGCATCAGGTCGGCGAATTGTTCCAGCGTCATGCCGGTGATCGACAGCATGTCGGGCGTTGCCTCGAATCCGGCGCGGCTGTCCATGCCGCGGGTCAGGTCGGCAAGGCGTTCCAGCATGTCGATGCGGATTGCCCGCGCGCCGGCCAGCCGATAGCCGGCCTTTTCGTAATAGCCCTCTGGCACGCCTTCGATGGCCGGAACCGTCACAAGGCCGGGCGGGGGTGCCTCGGGAAAGACGTCAAAGCCGTTTTGCAGCGACCACAGCACCAGGCGCAGCCGGGTCGGGGCGGGTTTCAGCAGCAGCTGCATGAAGATGTTGTACTGCCCGAACCGCACACCGTGCTTGCGCAGCATACCGCGGGCGTCCTGGTCCAGCTCCTTGACCTCGCGGGCGACCATGGCGCGGGGCAGCACGCCCAGTTCCTCGACGATGCGGAAGGCCAGACCACGGGCCAGCCCTGTGACGGCTTCGTCATTCTTCAGGTTCAACAGCGGCTCGAACAGGGTGGCAATCTTGCGTTCGACAAAGTGGTGCAGGCGGCGGCGTACCTTTTCGGCAACCTCGGGGCCGGCCTCGTCATCGACAAAGACCTCGATTTCCGGCGACAGGATATCGGGCCCCTTGACCAGCTTGCCGACCGCGTGTTCGCCCCACATCAGGCCGCCCTGTTCGGTGA
>WFQE01000182.1 GCA_015487165.1 Paracoccaceae bacterium
CGACGACAAGCGCGAGCACAACCTGCGGGTGATCGCCTGCACGGAATACTGGCAGGTGATCCTGCAAGACCCGGTGTTCTCGGCCATCCGCGAGAAGGACAGGATCAGGGACGCGATTGAATCGCTCAAGGATGACGGCAAGCTGGACGAGCGCGAAGTGCTCCTTGAGCTTGCCGGGCGGGCGACGCTCATGGCGCGGATGAAAGAGGAAGTGAAGGCCGAGGAGTGGATTGAAGCGCGCGTTGAACAGTTGAAGCAGAACGTGCGCTACGAGAAGCCCACGGACACCATGCCCATCACGGAGTCCATCCAGCCGCTGGTCACCTACGTGGAGCAGTGGAACGAGAAGCCGAGCCTCGACGTGGGAGAGTCGCTGGAAATCTTCCTGTAAGCCTCAAGAGCGAGAGGCAGGCCGGCCTTGGGCCTGCCTCTGTCGCTCCGCCATGGCCTGCTCGAAGAATCCGTGGATCGACTGGGTGAGCTTGCCAACTCCGTTGATTTTGGCCTCGATGGTCGCAAGCCTATCCTCGACGCGAGCAATCGCGGCGTCCGTGTTCCTGACCATCGCCAAGGCCTGACGGACGCCATCCGTCGCCCTGCCGCCGCCCAGTTGCCGCACGAGCGCCATGTCCTGCTGATCGAGACGAATCGTTACCTTCCGCATTTCAACACCTCTTGTCCGACGTGGTTTCGTCTCCCCGTTCATTGTCCCACAATGTCCGACAATTGGCAAACCGTCGGACAGGGCGTATGACGACTTGTCCCACAAGTTGTCCTACAAGCCGGGCCGAACGGCATAAATAGCTTCAAATCGGCGTGGGACAAACCGTAAGACAGGCCGTGGGACAAACCGTCGGACAAAGGCAATCCCGCGCCAGGGCGTGTGGGACAAGCTGTCCGACGCCTTGTCGGGCGCTGTGACACGGCAGACGCTGCCCCGCGAGAGATGCTCGCCAGCATGCTCTCGTCCGACAGAGAGTCTCCGCCGCCTTCTCTGGCAGCCTCTCCGTGAGCATCCGGTGGCACTCGGAACGCCATGTATATCAACGAATCCCGAGCCTCTGTGGCACATGCTGGCGCAGCATATCCGGGAGCATTTTTCGTCAGACAAATCACTTGTGGGAGCATCTCTCGGAGCCTCTCGAAAGTCATTGAAACGACAACGATGTGGGACACCTTGTCGGACGTGATGTAGGCTCGACAGTGAGTAGGGTGTGAACCCCCATTTTGTATGACATGAGAGAGGCTCCATGTGTCACAAGGGCCATGTGGAGCGGCATTGCTGTCCGACAGCGCGTAAGCTCGAAAAGTTTATATGCGAACTTTTTGGACTGGCGCGGAATAGACGAATAAGAGGGGGAAGGGTCGGACGGCGGCACGGTCGCCGCGCTGCGGCGGAAAGGTCGGCTCGCCGTCGGACAGACTGGATAATATGTTGTCCAGCAGAATCGCCCGCAGCGCCCAACTATGCCTTGTGCGTTCGGACGTATTCCTCCAGCGCCTGATGCAAGCGGGTCTGCCAGCCGCGCCCGTTCTCCGAACCAGCCTTGAAGAAGTCAATGATCTTCTGGTCAAGGCGGATGGACACGCTGCGCTTCGGATTGGCCTTGCGCGGCCGACCGCCGCGCGCCCGCAGACGCCCGGCCTTGTGGGCTTCGAGGATGTCAGGGAAGACCTCGGCGGTCGGCTTCATGCGCGCGAAATCCTCATCGGAAAGCTCGAAGGCATCCTCGTCCGCCTCGATGCCGCGCTGGATGGCGGCATCTTCCTCCGGCGTGGGCATGATGAGCTTATGTTTGCGATTCATGGCGTTTTACCTCCCGGCGGTTGGCCTTGCGCAGACTGATGACGCGGATGCGCCCGCCACGCTTCGTGAACACGAGACAATGAACTCTGCCGCCAATCGGCCCGATTTCGACCCAGCGAGGCTCGCCATAGTCGTGCCGTGCATCCGGCAGCAGCAGGGCCGCGCTCCAGTCGAACTCCGTGACGGACTCGAAATCCACCCCGTGCTTGCGAAGGTTCGCCGCGCGCTTGGCCTCGTCCCACTCGTATTCCATTAGGTTATTGTAGATACAAAAACAGGGAAGGCAACCTATTAGCCCGGCACGACCGGATAACATATTATCCAGCGGCAACCCATAGGCCCGCGCGGCCAAGCAATCCTCGCCGGCTGCCTTTGAGCCTTGAGTCCTGAGCCCGCATGAAATACTGGCCGACGGCGGCCAGCGAATGGCCGAACGGGTGGCCCGTTGCCGTCTGCCTCGTCGCCCGTCGTCCTTCGCCCGCACCTGAAAGGGGCGAAGGCGACGGCGACAGCATACGGCAGGCAACACGGGAGCCGTAAGCGGCAAAGCAGCGACCGTGACAAGCCGGCGGCGAAGGCCGGCGAGCGCAGCGAGCGCACCGGCTTGGCGCGGGCGCTGCAACGCCGCGTCGGCGGGAAAGAATTGACGATGAAAGGCTCATGCGGTGGCCTGCATGGGTGGGCCATGCACCCCGTCAGGGGCCAGAACGTCATCGTTGGCGGCTTCCATGTCGTCTCTTGGACCATTTACAATAACTGTACGCAAGACGATTTCCCACTCGCGGCGAATCAGGATTTCGACACCATCAGTCACCACGCCGACGGGCACTTTCACTTCTTCCTCGTATTTATTCTCGCGGATGTCATGCAGCGTCACCGTGTCCCGGTCACGTCGGCTGCTGCCGGTGATGCCGCCCATTTCATCGAGCCAGCGGCAGTAGTCACCAGCCCGCGCGACCTTGCGGAGCCGGCGCACGCGCCGCGACTTGGCCTGCCTGCGCGTGCACCGCCGGTGCGACTCCCACCACAAGTCGGGCGGCAACCCGTGCCAGAAAATCCGCCGCGCATGATGCATGGCATACCAGGCGTCAACCGCCGATCCGCTACGGTCGTTCGCCGCTGGCTCCGCCGGTCGGGCGTATTCCCTGACCACGTATCTCAATAAATAGGAACTAAGCCGGCCCTTGCGGCGATCCTCGTAGCGAACGTCAACGCGGTGCTCGACTGCGCCCGGCTCGTCCGGGTAGAGCCGCAAGGCGTGCTCGCGCACGATTTCGATGAACTCGGCCAAGTCCTCCGCAGGCCCAATGACGAAATCGTGGAGATGGGGAAAGCCATCCTTGTGAGGCTGGAACACGCCGGCGCCGGCCACGCGCAATCCTTTACGATGTGCCGCCGCCCGCACCCGCGCCCACACCTGCCGCAAGTAATCCAGCGCCTCGGCAATCGTAGTTCCGTCGCGCCGGAACGAACCCGGACAGGTCACGGTGATCATGGCCGACTGCCAGCCCTGCTCGTCGGCATACTTGATAAGGCCCGTGGCCTTGGCGACCATGCGCGCCTGTTCGCCCTCGGCCTTGGCCTGCGCCAGCTGCTCCAACGGGATTTCCCTGCCGGTCGCCTTCTCCCGCGCGCTGGCCGACGCGATGAACTGGGCCTGCCGGCGGAGCATGGCGCGCCGCGTCTGGCGACCGGCCCGGCTGCTGTATTCATGGACAAGGCCGATGTCCTTGGCGACCTGCTCGCGTTGCGGGTAGAGCGCATATCGCATCACCCGCTTCCACCATGTGCGATCCATGAACCGCCGCGCCGCGGCATCGTCCGACTTTCGTTCCGACGGCGGGCGAATGCCGATTTTTCGGCAGATGCGCTCGCCCCGCACCCGAATCTCGGAGTTGGCGAAGTGGATGCCTCGGTCATTGTTGAGCATCAACCAGCGGTCGGTAAGACGGGATACTATTTTATCCGCCAGCTTCTCGATGCCGGCTTCCCCGTAACCGAAAAGCCGGCCAGCGCGCCGCGCAACGTCGGCGACCTGAAAGGCATAGTCAACCGCGCCGGCTTCGCCGACGGTATCAAGAAGTTGGGTGACCTGCTGCCGGGCTTCCAGCCGCAGCGGGCCGGGCGGCAGGCTTTCAAGCTTGCCCTCGACCCACTCGCCAAAGTCGGGATATTTTCTGGAACGGCCGCGCACGGACAATCCGGACAATCCGAACCGCAGCCACGCCTTTTTGACTTATACCAAGCGTTATTGGTATAATCGGATCGTCTTAGCAGACAACCCAAGGGGAAGCGGGGCTGCGCTTCCCCTTTTTTATTGGGCCGACGCGGCGAGCGCTTCGCGCTCGATGCGCTCTACGTCGCTTTTCACAAACCGGATGCGCCCCGACAGGCGAGCAAACCGGGGAAGCCCCGGATCATGGCGGCTGATCCGGTTGTAGATCGTCGCCCGGCTCACCCGCCACCGCTGGGCCAGCTCATCGAGCGTCATCCACATCTCATTTTCTTGCCTGTTGTTCATCGTCGGCACCTCCAGTACTTGGTGCGACCGAACGTAGGCTTGATGTTTGTATCCGTCAGTTGCATTATTTCGATAGTTTTTGTTACAGGCTGGAGAAATGCCATGGCACGACCGAACGTCAATCCCGTTGATCGGCTGGCCCGCATGGCATGGGCCAGTCACGTCCGCCACCTGCACGGCAACCGCAACTTCTCGTCCATCGCGCGCGAGCACGACCTGCCCGATTCCGCCCGCGTGATGCTTTACCACATCTCGCGCGGTTCCCGTTCCCCCACGTCCCTGCTATTCATTTCCAAGCAGGCACGTCCGACCTTCGAGGCCGGCCCGGAAGGCATCCCTGTGTGGCCCGTTCTCCGCAATATGGAAATCACCTATGATGAGTTCTCGTCCATGTTGCCCGCAGAGAATCCGGCGACGGCCGGCCTCATCTCGCCGACTTTTGGTGATGATTTCTTGGGTGATCCAACGAATGACTCCCTCATGGGCGAACTAGCGGGCGGTGTTGCCATGCTCCAGAAGCTCGCGGCCGACATGGCGGAGGAAGGTCAGCCGGTTCCTGATTCAATCATGCAAAATACCCGCGCCACCGCCGCCTTCGTCAGTGACCACCGCGCACGCCAGCCATGGATCACCTTTTGTCAGTTGATCATCGACTTCCGCGCCCTGCTGCGCATCGATCTGTCGCCGGGCCTGCTATCCGCGCTGGCCCGGCAGCATCTCCGGGCTGGTCCGTTTTCATGGATCGAAACCGCCAGCCTGCAAACGGCCGATGAGCGGCTGGAGTTCGTGCGAGACCTGTTCGACCGGCTGGCGCGCAAGGAACTGATGAAGGCGGACATGGAACCCTATGGCTTGTCCGTGACCGACCTGATGGACGTGGCGCACGCGCGCCTGTGAGCAAATTCCAGTTGCACGCCAGTTGCACGCAGCGATTTTGGGCAAAAAGAAAGGGGCTAGACGTTCGTCTAACCCCCTGTTTTTCTTCAGTTTTTTTGGTGGCGCTTCAGGGACTCGAACCCCGGACACGCGGATTATGATTCCGCTGCTCTAACCAACTGAGCTAAAGCGCCGTGCGAGGCCGGCATTTTAGTCCGCCCGGCGGGGGCGTCAATGCCAGGCTTCGCCATCGGGAGCCGGCTTTGCTAGCGTTCGGCCAGTCCAGACAAGGGGAGCACAGCTTGAGCCAGGCCAGTTCATCCGCCACACCATCGTCCGATCAGCCCTTGCGCGTCCTTTCGGGCATGCGCCCCACCGGCCGCCTGCACCTGGGGCACTTGAAGGGCGTCCTCGAAAACTGGCTGCAACTGC
>WFQE01000183.1 GCA_015487165.1 Paracoccaceae bacterium
GCACCGAAAGATGCGCGGATGCGCTGCGCAACCTTGGGCAGCGGTTTGACATCATCGTGAATCTGCAGGGCGATGCGCCACTTACGCCAGCATGGTTTGTCGAAGACCTTGTTGCCGCCCTGCGGGAAAGGCCCGATGTCGGGGTAGCGACGCCGGTCTTGCGCTGTGATGTCGAGGCGCTGGCCAGCTTTCAGGAAGATCGCCGCAATGGCCGCGTCGGGGGCACCACCGCCGTGTTCGACCGCCAGAATCGTGCGATGTATTTTTCCAAAGAGGTCATTCCCCATGTTGCAAAGCTGCCGGCCCAGGGCGAAACGGTGCCGGTTTTTCACCATGTCGGCGTGTATGCGTATCGGCCAGATGCGCTTGACCAGTATCTGAAATGGCCGGCTGGCTGGCTTGAAACACAGGAAGGGCTGGAACAGCTGCGTTTCATGGAAAACGGCGTTCCCGTGCTTTGCGTCGAGGTCGAGGGTAGGGGCCGCGCATTCTGGGAGTTGAACAACCCCGAAGATGTTGCCCGCATCGAGGCGCGGCTGGCCGAAATGGGTGTTGAATAGGATTGGTTACAGCCAGCTGGGAATCTTATGTTGCGGACGTGTCAAACAGAAGGTTTTGACCCTTGGAGATATTGATCAGACAGCAAAATGGCGTAAGGTTTCAGGAATAATAAGCAGGTTTTCAGTCAATATTGATAGTAGAGCGAGCAGTGACAACAATGAAAAACAAGGTGACAAAGGCGATATTTCCGGTGGCAGGCCTTGGCACACGGTTTCTTCCGGCAACCAAGTCAATTCCGAAAGAGATACTGACGCTGGTGGACAAACCCCTGATTCAATATGCGATCGACGAGGCGCGGGCCGCCGGTATACGCGAATTCATCTTTGTCACCTCGCGGGGCAAGGGCGCGCTCGAAGACTATTTTGACAGCGCACCGCAGCTGGAAGAAAGCCTGAGAAAAAAGAACAAGAAGGATTTACTGGATATCCTTCGGAAGACGACCATGCCCAGCGGTGCGATCGCCTATATCCGACAGCGCGACCCCCTTGGCCTGGGCCATGCCGTTTGGTGCGCGCGCCGGCTTATCGCGGACGAACCCTTTGCCGTCATCCTGACCGACGACGTGATCGCGGCGGAAAAGCCATGCCTGCAGCAGATGGTCGAGGCCTATGAAGAGGTCGGCGGAAACATGGTCGCCGCCATGGAGGTGCCGCCTGAAAAGGCTTCGGCCTATGGTCTGATCAAGGCGGGCGAGGAGGCGAATCGGATCATCGAGGTCAAGGGCATGGTCGAAAAACCGAAACTCGAAGATGCCCCGTCGAATATCGCGGTGATCGGAAGATATATCCTGACCCCGAAGATTCTGGAGAACCTCGACGACAAGGCCGTGGGTGCCGGCGGCGAGATCCAGCTGACCGACGCCATTGCCCGCGAGATAAACGAATCTGATAACGTTACCGCCTATCGCTTTGAGGGAAAACGATTTGATTGCGGATCAAAGTCGGGATTTCTGGAGGCAACCGTTTCTTTTGCGCTGGAACGGCCTGACCTGAGAGACGACTTTCTTTCCTTCCTCGAAAACAACATAATGTCGCCCAAAGCAGCGCAATAAGCGGACAAGATGATCATGGACAGGAATATCCTTGTTACCGGCGGGGCCGGCTATATCGGGTCGCATGCCTGCAAATACCTCAAGAAGGCAGGGTATACCCCTGTAACATATGACAATTTGTCAACTGGATGGGCCGACGCCGTCAAATTCGGCCCGCTGGAACAGGGGGATCTGTGCGACCGGGCCCGGCTGGACGAGGTTTTCGAGAAATATCAGCCGCTTGCAGTCATGCATTTTGGTGCGTTGTCGGATGTTGGCCAATCCATGCGCGAGCCTGGCCTTTACTGGCGCAACAACGTGGTCGGATCCCTGACCCTGATCGAGGCAATGGTTGATACCGGTTGTCTGAACATGGTGTTTTCCTCGACCTGCGCAACTTATGGCGAGCATGATGGCGTAACTCTTGATGAAAATTGCGAGCAACGACCGATAAATGCCTATGGCGCATCAAAAAAATCCATCGAGGACATGCTTGCAAATTTCAGCGGAAGCCACGGGTTGCAGGCAGTCATATTTCGCTATTTCAACGTCGCTGGCGCCGACCCCGAGGCCGAGGTTGGCGAATTTCACCGCCCTGAAACCCATCTTGTGCCGCTTGTCCTTGATACCATCGCGGGCCGCCGGGATGCGCTTACAGTCTTTGGCGAAGACTATGATACGCCTGACGGCACCTGCATTCGTGACTATGTTCACGTCGTCGATCTTGTTGACGCGCATCTGTTGGGGTTGAAATGGCTGGAAGAGGGCAAGGGAAACCGGGTGTTCAACCTAGGCACCGGCACCGGATTTTCGGTCAAGGAGGTGATCGACCAGGCCCGCGCCGTCACAAACCGCGAGGTTCCTCATGTCGTTGGCGAAAGACGACCGGGGGATTGCACCAGACTGGTCAGCGGATCAACGCGCGCCAAGGCCGAGCTGGGCTGGATTCCGCGGCGTTCGACCATGGATCAGATGATAAGGGATGCCTGGAAATGGCATATGACCGGTGACTACAAGAACTGATCCGGCAGCCATTCCATTTCCAGACGAGGTTCCTCGGCAACCAATCCTGTCGCGGGCGTGGCTGGCCTATCGGATGCGCTGGAAACGCAAGCGCCTGCTGTTCAGGGCCTTGCGCAAGAGGCGTCAGTTGCAGGTGGTGCATGACAGAACGCGAGCAATCGCGCGAAACGACATCCTGTTGTTTGCGACCATCAGAAACGAAGCCGAGCGTTTGCCCTATTTTCTGAAACATTATCGAGATCTGGGCGTAGATCATTTTCTGGTGGTCGATAACGGCTCGGATGACGGTTCGGCCGAATATCTGGCGGCGCAGGATGATGTGTCGTTGTGGCAGACATCGCACAGCTATCGTCTGGCGCGCTTTGGAATGGATTGGCTGACCTGGCTGATGATCCGCCACGCACATGGGCACTGGACAGTAACCGTGGATGCCGACGAATTACTGATTTACCCTGACTGGCCAAGGCGCGATCTGCACGAACTGACGGTTATGCTTGACCATGACCGCCGCCGATCAATGGGCGCGCTTATGCTGGAGCTGTATCCAAAGGGTCCGCTGAGCGCGCAAATCTGCGAACGCGGTCAAGACCCCACCGAGGTTCTTTCGTGGTTCGATTCTGGCGGATATACAACCAAGTATCAGCCGAAGCTCGACAATATTCTTATCCGCGGCGGTGTGCGCTCGCGCATGTTTTTCGCGGCTGATCCAAGCAAGGCCCCGACGCTGTCCAAGACCCCCTTGGTCAAGTGGAACCGCCGTTATGTGTATGTCAGCTCGACCCACTCGGTCTTGCCGCGCCACCTGAATCGCGTGCGCGGGCCACAGGCGTCGGGGGCGATTTCGGGCGTGTTGCTGCATACCAAGTTCATGCATACGGTTGTGGAGCGGGCTGCCATTGAAAAACAGCGCCGAGAGCATTTTGAAAACTGCGATCTGTATGAGGGCTATTATGACGGGCTGATCGGCGACCCTGTTTTCTGGACGCCCGAAAGCCTGCGCTATGAAGGCTGGCAACAGCTGGCTGCGCTGGGCCTGATGTCGGACGGCCGCGGCTGAACCCTGTCGCTTGCCCTGTTGGTGGCGTCATCCTATGTTGAGGGCAAAACAACAGGGCAGACCTGACAAAAACGGCTTGCGCATGAGGCAGAGCAGGGGATCCGGGTATTGAGTCTGATCGAACGATATCGTCTGAGAGTCGAGCGTCAGCGCGCCCGCCTGCGTTTCATGCGCAAGTCACGGCAGTTAAGGCGCGTTGCCAACCGCACCGGCAATATCGGCAAGGACGATATCCTGCTGTTTTCCGTCCTGCGGAACGAGCGCATCCGCCTACCCTATTTTCTGGAATATTATCGCAAGCTGGGAATCAACCATTTCCTGATGGTTGATAACGGCTCGGACGACGGGTCGCGTGAATATCTGAGCGAACAGCCAGACGTTTCACTCTGGACAACATCACATGGCTACAAGCAGGCGCGGTTTGGGGTCGACTGGTTGAACGCGTTACAGTTCCGTTATGGTTGTGACCATTGGAACCTTGTTGTCGATGTCGATGAATTTCTGGTTTATCCGTTCTGCGATTCGCGTCCCTTGCGCGCGCTGACAGATTGGCTTGATGCGTCGAATGTCAGGTCGTTCGGTGCGATGTTGCTGGACATGTATCCCAAGGGGCCCATTAATGCGGTGGAATACAGGGAAGGGCAGGATCCGTTTGAAATCGCGGAATATTTTGACGCCGGGAATTATGTGATTTCGCACAATCCGAAATACCGGAACCTGTGGATCCAGGGCGGTGTGCGGGCGCGGGTGTTCTTTCCGAATGCGCCGAAAAAGGCACCTGCGCTGAACAAGATCCCGCTGGTCAAGTGGAACAGGCGATATGTCTATATCAGTTCGACCCACATGCTGCTCCCCCGAGGGCTCAACTTGGTTTACGACGAATCTGGCGGAGAAAAGACATCAGGTTGCCTTCTTCATGCCAAATTTCTCCATACACTCAGCGACAAGACCGAAGAGGAGTTGAAGCGCCGTCAGCATTACGGCAACAGCCGTGAATATCGGGCCTACAAAGAGCAGCTTGAGGATTCCCCCGTCCTCTGGTGCAAGTGGTCCGAGAAATACATCAACTGGCGGCAACTCGAAATCCTCGGTCTCATGTCAAAGGGGAACTGGGTGTAGGAGGGGCTTTTGTCGGTTGGATTCATTTTGCTGGCTCACCAGAACCTGGACCGTGCGGCCCAGGTTTCAGGCTATTGGGCGCAGAATGATCTGCCGGTGGTCTTGCATATCGACGCAAAGGCCGAGCAGCGGGAATTCGATGATCTCAAGGCCTCTTTGGCCAAGTTTTCCAATGTCCGCTATGCGCCGCGTCGAAATTGCGGTTGGGGCGAGTTTTCCATCGTGGCGGCAACGCTTGATGCGGCGCGCCTGATGCTGGACGAATTTCCCGAGGTGAATCACGTCTTTCTGGCCAGCGGGTCATGCCTGCCACTGCGGCCGGCGGCCGAGCTGCGGGACTATCTTGCAGAACGCCCCGAAACCGATTTCATCGAATCCGTCACCACCGAAGAGGTAACCTGGACGGTCGGTGGCCTGGATCTTGAAAGATTCACGCTGCATTTCCCGTTTTCATGGAAAAGGCATCGCCGCCTGTTTGATCGCTTTGTCGATCTTCAACGCCGGGTCGGCTATTCCCGCCATATCCCCGAAGGGGTTGAGCCGCATCTTGGTTCGCAATGGTGGTGCCTTACGCGCAAGACGCTTGCGGCCATTCTGGATGATCCGCAACGGCAGGAATATGATCGATATTTCAGCCGGGTCTGGATACCAGATGAGTCGTATTTTCAATCGCTTGTGCGGAAACATTCGACCAATATCGAAAGTCGGTCGCTGACGTTTTCGCGGTTTGATAACCAGGGCAAGCCGCATGTGTTCTATGACGATCACCTGCAGCTGTTGCAGAAATCCGATTGCTTTGTTGCGCGCAAGATCTGGCCGCACGCCAATCTGTTGTATCGCCGGTTCCTTGGAAACGAGATGAAGGCCCTTGCCCGGATCGAGCCAAACCCCCGCAAGTTGGACAAGGTGTTCGTGCAGGCCAATCTGCGCCGCACCCGTGGTCGTGCCGGGCGGCGGATGCAAAGCCGGTTTCCGATGCACGACCTCTGGGCGATCCAGAAGACATGCGCGCCCTACAGTGTGTTCGAAGGGTTCACCGATCTGTTTTCAAACTTTCAGACATGGCTGGAAAAGCGCACCGGCGCGCGGGTTCACGGGCATCTGTTTGGCAAGCGCGGCGCCGAATTCGTGGATGGCGCCGAGGTCTATGCGGGCTGTTTGTCGAGCAGCGCCAAGTTGCGGGATTACAATCCGCGCGCCTTTCTTGAAAACCTGCTTTGGAACACCCAGGGCGAATATCAGTGTTTCCAGTTTGGCCCCGCTGACCGTCAGGCGATCGGGAATTTCCTTGCCAGCGATCAAAATGCGCGGATCCATGTCATCACCGGCGCATGGGCGGTGCCCCTGTTCCATTCGAACATGGAATTTGGCCGCATTCGCCGTGTTGCCGCCCGCTATCAGGCCATCGAGGCCGCGCATGTGGAAAAGCTGCGCTCGCCTCACACAAGGGCGCAGGTCAAGCTGTGGACACTGGCCGAGTTTGTGGAAAACCCGATGCCCGTTCTGCAAACCGTTCTGAACGGAATCGACCCGGGCGCCAGCCGCAAGCTGACCGAAGTTCCCCGGCTTGTGGATCTGCAGGGCTTTGGCCGGTTTGTGCAGAAACTCAAGAACGAGGGGATGAATCCCCACTCTGTCGGTGACTTCCCGCTGGATGATATTCCGGGCGCGAAAACACCGCGGATCAAGCCATATGCCATAAGCTGATGTCGGCGCGCAGGTTCAGCCATTTCATCATTCTCGCGGAAATGCGAACGGGCTCGAATTTTCTCGAGGCGAATATCAACCAGTTTCCCGACCTGAAAAGCTGGGGCGAATTGTTCAATCCGGTGTTTGTTGGCGGGCCAAGGAAAGGCGACGTTCTGGGCTATGATCTTGCGGCCCGCGAGAAAGACCCGCTTGGCCTGCTTGCCGCGATCCGTGCCGCTGACCCGCAGGCGATTCCGGGCTTTCGTTTCTTTCATAACCACGACCCAAGGGTTCTGGAACACTGCCTGTCGGACGAGAGCTGCGCCAAGGTGGTGTTGACCCGCAATCCGCTGGAATCCTATGTATCGCGCAAGATTGCCGAGGCCACGGGCCAGTGGAAGCTGACCAATGTAAAGCACAGGAAGCAGCAGAAAATACGGTTTGATAACAACGAGTTTCGTCTAGGTCTTGAGAAACAGCAAGAGTTCCAGATCAGGATCATGCGCGCGTTGCAGGTTAGTGGGCAGACGGCCTTTTACATTCATTACGACGACCTGCATGATGTCGAGGTGTTGAACGGCCTCGCCCGGTTTCTGGGCTCGGCGCACCGGATTGACGCGCTGGATACCACGCTGAAAAAGCAGAACACCGGCACGCTGGAAAGCAAGGTCGAAAACCACGAGGAAATGGTCAGCGCGCTGAGCACGCCCGACTATCTGAACCTGGGCCGGACCCCCAATTTCGAGCCACGGCGCGGCGCAGCCGTTCCCGACTATATCGCCGGCGAGGCAAGCGGCATTCTGTTTCTCCCGGTCAGGGGGGCCCTGAACGCGCGTGTTGCAAGCTGGCTGGAGATGCAAGAGGCGCGGCTGGGCGGTTCGGTGATTACGGAAATGAACCAGAAGATCCTGCGCCAGTGGCGGAAGGCCCATCCGGGGTTCACGGCAATATCGGTGGTCAGCCATCCCCTGGAACGGGCGCATGCGGCCTATTGTCGGCTGATCGGCCCGGAACTGGAACGCCTGCGCATCAGTCTGGTCGAACGCAGGCTTTTGAGGGTTCCGCGAAAGGGTGCGGCGGCGCCGGGTTATGACCAGTCAGCCCACGCCAAGGGGTTTCGGTCATTTCTGGGGTTTCTGAAGGATGCGATTTCGGGTCAGGCCGGGGTGGCGATCAGGCCTGAATGGGCCAGCCAGAGCGCGAGTTTGCAGGGGATCTGCAAGGTTGTGATCCCGTCCCGGATCATTCGGGAATACGAGCTACCCTCGGCCCTTGCCGATATCGAAGCACAAGCGGGGCTGAAACCGGTTTCCTGCCCGCCGCCCAGCCGGGACGAGTGCCCCTGGCCCCTGGCCGAGATCCATGATCGCCAGCATGAAAAGCTGGCGCGCCAGATCTATCCGGCAGATTACCTGAATTTCGGGTTTGACGGCTGGGGTGTTTGACCTCCCTCAGGCCGCGCGCGAGGCGGCGCTTTCGGTAAGAATGGCGTACAGGATCGATTCGTCGTCATTGGCGCGCAGTTTCGCCCTTGTTGCGGGGTCGCGCAAAAGGCGAGAGACGCAGGCCAGCGCCTTGAGGTGATCGACGCCCGAATTGTGGGGCGCAAACAGTGCAAAAATCAGGTCAACCGGCTGGCGATCGACGGAATCGTAATCGACAGGCTTTTCCAGCTTGAAAAACACGCCGCAGACCGAATCTATCCCGTCCACCCTTGCATGAGGAATGGCGACACCCTCGCCAACCCCCGTCGGGCCAAGGCTTTCACGTTCCTGAAGGGCGCTGAAGACGGCCTCGGAATCCATGCCGTAAACGGTTGCGGCCCTGGCAGCGATATCCTGAAGCACGCGTTTCTTGCTGGCCGGTTTTCCCACAGCGCGAATTGCCTCGGGTTTGAGGACTGCTTCAAGGTTCATGTCGATACTTCTTTTTTGCCGATTGGCCCCCAGCAGGGCGGGGGGCCAGCCTCGGGAATTTCACTTTGCCGGTGTCGGCGGTCAGCTGTTCGGGTCGATCCACCCGATATTGCCGTCATCGCGCCGATAAACCACATTCAGCCCGTTATTTCCAGCGTTCTTGAACACCAGAACCGGGGCGTGATCAAGCTCCATCTGCATGACGGCTTCGCCGACGGACAAGGTTTTTATCTTTGTCTCCATTTCCGCCACAATGACGGGCTGTGAATCCTCGGCATCCTCGGGCCGTTCTTCGTGATCGGCAAGAATATAGGACGAGGCCGTCAGTGATTCGATCGGTTGCTGGCGATTTCTGTGATGATCCTTGAGACGCCGCTTGTAGCGACGCATCTGTTTTTCGATCTTGTCGCAAGTCTTGTCGAACGCCTCGTAGATTTCAAAGGCACGGGCCTTGGCTTGGCTTGTCAGCCCGGTCGAAAGATGAACGGTTATTTCGCAAATGAATTCGGCAGCATCGCGGGAAAAAATCACGGTCGCGTCCGTAGGTCGCTCGGCGTATTTTTTCACGGCGTCGCCGAGGGATTCCTCTACGTGTATGCGCAGGGCTTCGCCAATATCGATCTGCTTGCCGCTCACCTGGTAACGCATGATTTTCTCCTTCTTGTGTCGGGAATATTGATGCAATGCCTGAAACCACGTTGCCTTGCCATCGGGCAGACTCGCTCAGGCGCGACCGTCAAAGATTTCTCTTTGACCGGCGACGCTGAAATGAGGTCGGGATGTTCAGGCATTGTCTGTATTTGGCTACAGTCCTGCGTGCTATGTCAACACCGCTTTCCCTCAAAAGGGTAACTATATCCTCATCCGAAAGCACCGAATCGGCGGTTTCCCGCGCAACCAGCCCGCGAATCTTTTGCTGAACCTCGGTGGAAGAAACGCTGCCCTCGCCATCAAGTGCCTTGAGCGCGCTGGGAAAAAAGAAGCCGAGCGGAAAAACGCCCCTGGAACATTCCAGCGCCTTGCCTGCCAGTGCGCGGGTGACCGTCGAGGGGTGCAGGGAAAGCATCTGTGCAAGAGAGGCCCGTGTCATCGGCTTTAACGGGCCGTCTGCCTGCAGAAAAAACTGTGGCTGGTTTTCTACAATCGCCTGTCCAAGCCGCAACAAGGTGGATGATCTGGCGTTGATCGCCCGAATCAATGCGCGCGCCCTTTCCACCCGACTCTGGAAAAATGCCTGCGTGTCTGTGTCGCCCTTGCCGGCATTGCGGATGAGCGCCTGATCGATTTGCAGGCTGGGCAGGGTCGAGTTGACCAGCTCGACCGCCAGCATGCCGGTATCATCTTTGTAGACCCGCAGATCAGGTTGCAGGTATTCGGTGGTTTGCCGCGCGGCGGTCGCGCCCGGTCGCGGGTCGAGAGATTTCAGAAGCCGGGCAAGGCGGCGCAATTGCTGTTCCGAAAGGCCGGTCAGTTTTTTCAACCTGGCCCAGTCGCGTCGGGAAAACAGTTTGATGTTGCCGATCACAAGATGACGTGTTTCTGCGGGGATGTCCCTGGCGGCAAGCTGCAGGTCAAGGCATTCGCGCAGGTCGCGCGCGCCGATACCGGCGGGTTCGCATTTTTGCAGCAGCGAAATCCCCTGGCGCAGCTGGTCGAGGGAAACCGACAGCATTTCGGCAAGGTTTTCATCGCTGTCCGAAAGATAGCCCTCTTCGCTCAGATCCGCGGCAAGGAACATCGCGATGTTGCGGATGATTTCGGGCGCTCGGCTCAGGGAAATCTGGGCATGCAGATCTTCGATCAGCCCGCGCTGTTGTGGCAAGGCAGAAATATCCGGTGGCGTGTGACCTGCGCGCGGTGATTCCCGTTCCGCTGTGGCCTCGATCAGAACCGGGTTTTCGGCCATCTCGGCCTTTATGTGTTCGGCCAGTTCAAGGGAAGACATGCGCAGAATGGTGATAGAGCTGCGCAAGGAAGGGGTCAGCGCCAAGTGTTGTTTCTGGCTGACCCTGAGTCCCTGTTTCATTGCCATGATCAGTTCAACTTGAAATCCTCGCCGAGATAGACCCGGCGGACGGTTTCATCCCCGATGACCTGGTCGGCAGTTCCACTCATCAGAACCTGACCCTCGTGCAGGATATAGGCGCGATCGACGATCCCAAGGGTTTCGCGCACATTGTGGTCGGTGATCAGAACGCCGATGCCACGGTTCTTGAGCTGGGCAACCAGCTTGCGGATATCGGCCACCGCGATCGGGTCAACGCCTGCAAAGGGTTCATCAAGCAGCACATACCGCGGATCGCTGGCAAGACAGCGGGCGATTTCCAGCCGCCGGCGTTCACCGCCTGAAAGCGACACCGCCGGCGCGCGCCGCAGATGCCCGATCGAGAATTCGCCAAGCAGCTCTTCGGCGCGCTCGTGGCGCTTCTTGATGTCCTTTATCTTGTGTTCGAGGATCGCATAGATGTTGTCCTCGACCGAAAGGCCGCGAAAGATCGAGGGTTCCTGCGGCAGATAGCCGATGCCCAGCTGCGCGCGGCGATACATCGGCAGCAGCGTCACGTCGCGCCCGTCTATCATCACGCTGCCGGTTTCCGGTGTGATCAGCCCGGCAATCGCGTAAAAGCAGGTTGTCTTGCCCGCGCCGTTGGGGCCGAGCAGCGCGACGACCTCGCCCTTGTTCAGTTCAAGCGATACGTCATGGATGATGCGCCGGTGCCGATATATCTTGCCAAGATCCCGCGCCCGGAGGCCATCGCCGGGTGACGACGATGCCGATTCCGGCGATCCCGCTGAACCGGACACAGGCGGTGTCATCAGTTGCCGCCTCCGCCAAAGATGGTTTTCACGCGCCCGATGATTTTTGCCGTGCCCGAGGCCAGGTCGATCGTTGCCTTCTGACCGGAAAGCGCATTTTGTGCCTGCGAGATCAGAACCTTTCCTTCCATGACGATCTTTTGATCCTTGACGAAATAGATGGCGCGGTCCGCTTCGGCAGACTGGTCGCCGGCCACAAGGGTCACACCGCCGGTTGCGATCATGCGGTTGATCTTGCGTTCTTCCTTGTCCTTGGCCGGTTCGTATTCGACAACGATCTTGTCTGCCGCCAGCCGCATCCCGCCCTGGCCGGCGACCACGTTACCCACGAATTCCGCCTTGCCGTTGTTCTGGCTGAGCGTGAAACTGTCGGAAACGATTTCGATCTGCTGTTTGGGATCGTAATTCACAGCGCCAAAGGGCACGGTCGTCTGGGCCGAGGCGGTGGTAACGACCAGCGCGATGGCAAGGGTCGCCGGGAAAAGCCTGCTTTTGAATGGTTTCATGCTGTTCTGCCCTTGTTGCTTAGGGTGTGTATATCATCCTGACGCCATTGTTGAAAACCAGAACATAGCCCGGCGGCGTTCCATCCTTGCCCCCCTTGTCAAGATGCAGATACATCTGACCCGCCTCGATTTTCGACCTTGGGGCGGTTGCCGTGATCTTTCCCTGGCTGCGTATGTCAAGGCGGTCCAGCGCAAAGACCAGCCCCCTGGTTTTGGCGGTTACGCCAAACGATGTCTTGAGGGTGATGCCACCGGTCAGCCTGGCCATCTGTTTCAGTGAATTGACAGACCCTTTGGCCGCAACGACATGAATTGTCTTGCCGTCCGGGGTTTCGACCAGCGCCTTGAGGTCAACCGCGTCGAATGCGGGAACGTCCCCTTCGCGGGGGCTGCCCTCGCGTGCGGAAATCTGGATCGACACGCCTTCGGGCGTCATGCCGGCAAATTTCGGGGCCACGATCTTTTGCTTGCGGGTCAGCTCTCCCAGCTTGCTGCCGAGGTTTCGCATGGTTTCTGTCGGGTCATAGCTTTTCGAGAACAGGAACAGCGAGCTTAGAATCGCAAGCGCCACAAGGGGCAGAATGATCTTGGCCCAGGCAATGAACCGCGAGTGGAAATTTTCGCCGACCCGGAACATTCAGCCCACCCCGGCCCGCAGACAATCGTGTATATGCAGGATACCGCGCAGCGTTTCGCCGCCATTGGTTTCGCAGATAAACAGTGTTGTCACCTTGCGTTCGTTCATCAGCGCCAGCGCCTCTTCGGCGAGGGTGCCGACGGTGGTGGTCAACGGGTTGCGGGTCATCACCTGTTCGGCGCGCCGTTCCAGCAGGCCATCCATGTGGCGGCGCAGGTCGCCATCGGTGATGACGCCGACAAGTTTGCCGTCTTCGACGACCCCGGCCACGCCAAAGCCCTTTTGGCTGATGACAAGCAGCGCCTCGCTCATGGGCATGTCAGGCGTGATCAGGGGCAGGGCGTCGCCCGTGTGCATCAGGTCTTCGACCTTGGACAGGCGCGCGCCCAGCTTGCCGCCCGGGTGAAACTGGCGAAAGTTTTCGGGTGTAAAGCGGCGGCGTTCCATCAGGGCGATGGCCAGCGCGTCGCCCAGCGCAAGGGTCATGGTGGTCGAGGTCGTTGGCACAATGCCCTTGTCACAGGCCTCTGGCGCGCTGGGCAGCAGGATGGCAACGTCGGACTGGCGCAAGAGCGTGCTTTCGGCACGTCCCGCAACACCGATCATGGGAATGCGAAAGCGCCTTGTATAGGCGATGACGTCGGCCAGTTCGGGGGTTTCGCCGGAATTGGACAGCACCAGCGCCACATCGCCCTGCGCCATCATGCCAAGGTCGCCATGGCTGGCCTCGGCGGGGTGGACGAAATGCGCAGGTGTGCCGGTCGAGGCAAGGGTCGCCGCGATCTTGCGGGCGATATGCCCCGATTTGCCCATACCCGAAACGATGACCCGGCCCCGCGCCTCTAGCAGCAGATCGACGGCCTGCACAAAGCCGCCGTCAAGGGAATCGCGCAGCAGGACAAGGGCCTCGGCCTCGCGCCCGATGACGCGGCGGCCGGCGGCCAGAGATTCGGATTGTTCTTTGTCCACGTCCATGATCAATGCGAGAAAATATCGGTTTCAGGCCAACCCAACAGATCAAGCCGGGCGCGGTAGGGCAGAAAGTCGAAACAGGCCTGCGCAACATCACTGCGCCCCTCGCGGGCAAGCCGGGTGTCAAGTTCCTGTTTCAGCCGGTGCAGATACAGCACATCGGATGCGGCATATTCAATCTGCGCGTCGGTCAGGTTTTCGGCCCCCCAGTCGCTGCTTTGCTGCTGTTTGGAAATGTCGATACCCAGCAATTCCTGCAACAGGTTTTTCAGCCCGTGCCGGTCGGTATAGGTGCGCACCAGCTTGCTGGCGATCTTGGTGCAATAGACGGGGGTTGTCAGCACGCCGAAACGATGCAGCAGCACGGCGATGTCGAAACGGCCAAAGTGAAACAGTTTCAGCACATTCGGATCGGACAGCATGCGTGTCAGGTTGGGTGCCTCGGTCTGGTCTTGCGAGATCTGCACCAGATGCGCGTTGCCGTCGCCGCCCGACATCTGCACCAGGCACAGCCGGTCGCGGTGCGGGTTCAGCCCCATGGTTTCGCAGTCGATGGCGACAACGGGGCCAAGGTCAAGGCCGTCGGGCAGGTCGTTCTGATACAGGTGGTTTGCCATTTTGTGTTCCGTGATAGGGGCAGCCTTGCCGCCGAGTCCTGCAAGTATTTAGGCGCAAGGGC
>WFQE01000184.1 GCA_015487165.1 Paracoccaceae bacterium
GACCAGTGCATCTTCAAGGACCGGCCCGAAAATGTCAGCTGCGCGGTGTTCCGTGAATACGAGCCCTCTTATCTGATGGGCGTCATTGCGGCCATGAACAGCAAGACCGGCAAGATTGGCGCGGTCAGCGCGCTGGATATCCCGTTCCTGCATCGCTACACCGACGGCTTTGCCATGGGCGCCAAAAGCATCAACCCCGACATCAAGGTCGATGTCCGCTGGGTTGGCGGCCCCAACCCCTTTGCCGACCCGGTTCGCGCCAAGGAACAGGCGCTTGCCCTGCATTCCGAGGGGGCCGACGTGATCTTTTCGGCTACCGCCGGTGGCGATTTCGGGGTCTTCGAAGGCGCCAGGGAGGCGGGCTTCAAGGTGCTTTCGGTTGACGTGAACCACTGCCCCGACGCCAAGGGTGTGATGTATGACAACACGCTCAAGCTGGTCGACTCGGTCATCGTTCAGTCGATCGACGGCATCCTCAACGGCAATGGCGCGCCAATCGTTGCCTATGGCCTGAAAGAGGGCGGCATGGGATCGCTGTCCACCAGCCCCGATGATGTTCTGGCCGCCAGCGAATGCCTTGTCGCCAAACAGCCCAAGGTCGTGGCCAAGGTTCGCGCGGTTGCTGCCGACATCATTTCGGGCAAGCTCAAGATCCAGGATCCGATGTTCGCAAAATGATGCGGGTTGGCGAACGTGACTGAACCCGTGACAGCGCATTCACCAAACAATGACAAGGCGGCCCTGTGCCGCCTTGTCGGCGTCAGCAAGTCGTTCGGCGAGGTTCACGCCGTTAGGGATGTCTCTCTCGACATTCCCGGTGGCGAAATCCTGGCCATTGTCGGGGAAAACGGGGCCGGCAAGACCACCCTGATGAACGCCCTGTTCGGCCTGCTGCCCCCCGACAGCGGCAGGATCGAGGTTGACGGCAAACCATGCAGGTTCCGCTCGGCCCGCGACGCCATATCGGCGGGGCTGGGCATGGTTCACCAGCACTTCATGCTTTTTCCGGAACTCACCGTTCTTGAAAACATTCTTGTCGGCGCGGAAAAAGCCAGCCCCCTGGGCATGATCGATTTTCGCACCCGCAGGGACGAGGTTGAAACCCTGCTTGGGCAATTCGGTTTCTCGCTGCCCCTCGATGCCAGGGTTTCCACCCTTCCGGTTCACGCGCGCCAGCAGGTCGAAATCACCAAGATGCTGTTCCGGCGCGCACAAATCATCATTCTGGACGAACCGACCGCCGTTCTGACCCCGGCCGAGATCGACGGGTTGTTCGACATGCTCAGGCGCCTGCGCGACAGCGGCCGCGCCGTGATCATCATCACCCACAAGCTTGACGAGGTCATGCGTGTATCCGATCGCGTGATGATCATGCGCAATGGCGAAAAGGTGCTTGAAACCGCCACGCGCGACACGACCCGCGACAGGATCGCCGCCGCGATGATGGGCCGGGAAATCGCCTCGCCCCCCAAGACAGATTGCCGGCAGGACGCGCCCGTTCTGGAAATCGAAAACCTGCACGTCACCCGGGAAACCGGCCTGTCGACAGTGCGCGGCATCGACCTGACGATTCGCGCCGGCGAAATTCTTGGCATCGCCGGCGTTGCCGGAAACGGACAGAAGCCCTTTGTCGAGGCCCTGGTTGGCCTGACCCCCGTGGCGCAGGGGCGGTTGGCCCTGGCAGGAAAGGACATCACCCACGCATCGGTTGGCGCCAGACGGGCCATGGGCCTGGCCTATATGGCCGAGGACCGCATGCAAACCGGGCTGGCCACCGATGGCATGCTTTGGGAAAACACCCTTGCGGGCCGGGAAACCAATCCCGAATTCTCGCACCGCGGCTGGCTGCAAAAACGCAATATCAGGGATGATGCCCGCAGCATCATAAAGGAATACGACATCGTCGCCACCGGCCCCGCACAGCGGGTGGGCGATCTTTCTGGCGGAAACAAGCAAAAGATCATCGTCGGGCGCGAGCTGTCGGGAAACCCGCATCTTGTGATCGCGGAAAACCCTTCCTGGGGGGTGGATATAGGCGCGATGGCCTTCATCCACGGCCGCCTTCTTGATGCCGCGAAACGGGGGGCCGCGGTGTTGCTGGTTTCAAGTGATCTGGAAGAGCTGTTCGCGCTGTCTGATCGCGTGGGGGTTTTCTACAACGGCAAGCTCAACGGCATTTTCGGGCGCGACGAACTTGACGTCTATCGAGTCGGCGCCGCGATGGCCGGGCAGACAAGCGGGGAAACAGATGATGCCTGATCGCAAACGCCTGACCATGCTTGCGCTTCTTGGTGTCGTCGTTGCCGCGGTGCTGTTCCTGATCCCCTCGGCCCCTGACATGATAGGCGCCTTTTTCGACGGTGCCTTTGGCGGGCGCAGGAACTTCAACTTTTTCTCGACCCTGTCCCGATCAAGCCTGATCGTCGGCATGGCGCTGTCAGTGCTGCTGTCATTCCGGGCCGGGCTGATCAATATCGGGGGCGAAGGCCAGCTGGTTCTTGGCGGGCTGGTATCCGCACTTGTCGGCATATACATGCCGGGGCCGCCGCTGCTTGTCGGCGTTCTGGCGCTGCTGGCGGCCATGTTGACCGGCGCGATCTGGGCCTTGCTTGCAGGCTTTCTTGAGCGGGGTTTTTCAATTCCCCTGCTGGTGGGATCGCTGCTGCTGAACTACCCGGCCAGTTTTATCGCCTCATATCTGGTTTCGCATCCCCTGCGCGACATCAACAGCGGCATCGCCCAAAGCCACCGGATTCCGCGCGCCACCTATCTGCCCCGCTTCGAGGGCACCATACTGGATTACGGCATCATCCTGACGGCCATTGTTGCCGTGGCCGTTATCATTGCCGAACGCACGACCGTTTTTGGTTACCGCGCACGGACGCAGGGCTATAGCGCAAGTTTTGCGCAGGCCAGCGGTTTTCCCGAACGGCGGATGTATTTCCAGATTCTGGCCGGCAGCGGTGCGATTGCCGGGCTGGTCGGATATATTGCGGTATTCGGAATTGCGCACCGCTATGTGGACGGGATGCTTGTGCTGCCGCTTTATGCCTGGACCGGCGTCGTCGCCGTGCTGCTGGCACGGGTCAACCCCCTGTGGGTGCCGGTTGCCGGCTTCCTGTTTGCCGCCCTGCAAACGGGGGCGGCCGGGCTGGAGCGCTCTGCCGGCATTCCGCGCGAGATGGCGCAGGTCGTGCAGGGCCTGATCATCCTGTTTCTGGCAGGCGGACGGCATTTCCTGAAAAAACCCGGAGGAACCACCGAATGAGCATGCTGTTCGACCCGGCCCTCATCGAATCGCTCCCCCGCTTTTTTACGCCGATCCTGCTGGCTGCACTGGGCGGGGCCCTGTGCCAGCGCGCCGGCGTATTCAACATCGCGCTGGAAGGGATCATGCTGTTTGGCGCCTTCGCGGCGGTGGCGGGATCCTATGCCTTCCACTCGTGGGAAGCCGGGCTGATGGCCGCCATGCTGGCCGGTGCGGCAGGCGGGCTGATTTTCGCTTGGTTCTCGGTCTGGCGGGGCGGCGATGATATTGTCGTGTCGATCGGCCTGAACATTCTGGCAATCGGTGGCACCGCCTATCTGCTGCGCGGCCTGTTTCACGCCAGAGGAACCTTTGACGACCCCGCAATCATGCCGGTTCCGCAAATAGATCTGCCCCTCGTGGCCGGCTTGCCCGTTATCGGCCCGATGCTGGATGGCCAGTCGATTCTGGTCTGGCTTGCCGTTCTGCTGGTGCCCGTGCTGGCGCTGATGCTGAACCGCCATATCTTTGGCCTGCGCCTGCGCGCGGCAGGCGAAAACCCCACCGCCCTTGAAACAACGGGGATCTCATCCAGGGTTGTGCGCACGCAGGCGCTGGCGATATGCGGCATCCTGTGCGGGCTGGCCGGTGCGCAGCTGTCGATTTCCAACGTCACCCTGTTTACCGAGGGTATGAGTTCCGGGCGTGGCTGGATTGCGGTCGTGATCGTGCTGATGTGTTCAGGACGCATGTGGCTGATCCTGCTGACCGCCTTTGCGTTCGGCTTTATCGACGCGCTGGGCTTTCGCATTCAGGGGCTGGGTATGCCACAGCAATTCACCGACGCCCTGCCCTATGTGCTGGCACTGGCGGTGCTGGGCTTTGCCTACAGTAGACGCGCACCGAAAACAGCCTGATGCCCGCCCACCGGTGAACCGGGCAATGCTGGGTGTGGTGAAAACTGGTGCCGGTGATAGGACTCGAACCTACGACCCCATCATTACGAATGACGTGCTCTACCAGCTGAGCTACACCGGCACGCGGGGCTAGATAGCAAGGAAAAATCCCGAGGGGTAGCCCCAAAAATCAGGTTTTTCGCTGCTCTTCGGGTATCACATGCGGATCGCCAAGGATACCGTCCAGATCTTCGCCCGGCTCGGCGGGCAGATCGGTGGCCGGTGGTGGCGTGGTGGCGGGGGTCACCGCATGGATTTCGACCTCGGATATTTCGGCCTCGGGCATGTCGTCTGTCGCGGGCTCGGCCTGTGGCCCCTCTGGATTGCGATTGTCTTCCAGCGCGCCAACGATCAAAGGCAGCATATTGGTGGTGCCGGCGGGGATCTCGGCCGAAGGCGGGGGAACCTCCCATGAAAGGGTGTCGAAGCCCTCGCAGTTTTCGCAGATCGGCACCCAGTTGGAATGGATATGGTGGCATTTCGTGCAGATCCATTGCGGCCCGCGCGACGCATTCAGCGCCTTTGCCAACCAGCCGCGCACAACCTCGTCGGGCGAACCCTCGCCACGTTCTATTGCCGCCATGATCGTCAGGGCGCGCGTGGTCGGGTCGGTTTCAGCCAGATCACCCATCGCCTTGCGCGCGGCGGCAAAATCGCCAGCGGCAATGGCAAGCTCGGCCTCAAGCATCCGGCTTTCGGGATGATCGGGTTTGAGTTTCAACAATGGCTGAAAGCGCTTGCGCCGTTCTTCGGGGGTTTCATCGGGCTGAAGCTCGGCAAAGGCGGCCGCCAGGTCGGGATGCGGCTGCGCATTCCAGGCTTTTTTCAATACGGCCACGGCCTTGCGTGTGGCGCCGTTCAGGGCCAGCATCTCGGCCGCAAGGGCTGCGGCGGGGATCAGGTCGGGCGACAGGCGGTTGGCTTGCAGCACAGCAATGCGGCCTTCTTCGATATCGCCTGCCTCAATCTTTTCACGGGCATCCGCCAGCGCCAGAACCGCATCGCGCCGGGTGTGAACGTCGCGCGGCAGAACCTTGGCGCGCAGCTTGGCCTGCAAGGTCTGACGGGCCCCTTTCCAGTCATGTTTGCGCGATTGCAAGGCAAACAGGGTATCCAGTGTCTTTTCATGCCGGGGCCGCAATGCGAATGCCTTTTGCGCAAGTTTCAGTGCGGTATCCGTGTCACCCTCGGCCAGTTTCTGTTTCAGGATGCCGCTGATCCCGACAAAGCGGGTTTTCTCGTCAGCCAGAAGTTTCTTGTAATATTCCTGCGCGCGCTTGGTATCGCCCGTCATCTCGGCCGCCTGGGCGCTGATCAGCAGCGTAAGTTCGGGCCGACGCAGGAATTTTTCCGCCTTGGCCGCCTTGGCCAGGGCAACACGCCCCTCGCCCGAGGCCAGCGCCATCAGCCCCTCGGCCAGCGCGTTGAATCCCTTGCGTTCGCGGTTGCGATCGAAATAGCGGCTGATCGCGGTTTCGTCGCCATTCAGAAACCGCACCACTGCCATGAGCAGCCCGACAAGGCGGAAAATCAGCCAGCCTGCCAGCAGGATCAGCAATATGGCGATGATTGCCGCAAGCGGAGTAAGCGTGAATTCGATGGTGCCAATGGCAACACGCACCTCACCGCCGGCATCAATAACCCATGAGGCGCCCAGCGCAATCGCCGCGACCGATGCAACAAACAGGATAATCCTGACAAGGGACCAGATCATTTCGTGGCTTTCTTTTTCCCGGCATCAAGGGCCGATTCGAATTCATTCAGGGCCTTTTCCACAGCCAGGCGCCGCTCGGCGCTGCTCAGCCAGCCCTGCATTTCTGCAACCCCCGCATCCGGCAGGGTCTTTACCAGATCGATGGCGCGTTCCAGATTGCCCACCTTCAGCGCCGCCTCGGCCCGTGAAAGAATCGCATCCGGGTCATCGCCCTCGCGCATTTCCAGAGAGCGCATACCGACCTGCGCCCGCATCCAGGCCTTGAACCTTGTCCAACTGTCGCCTTGCGCCTGCGCGGTGATCGAGGCCTTCAACGCGCGGCGTGCGGCCGGGGGAAATTCCTCTTGCAACTGGGTCAGCGTCGGCACCCCGGTATCGGCCCCGCCCTTTAATGCCTGGGGAATGCTGATTGCCGCATCTCTGGCAATTTTCCCCAACAATTCACCATAGGCGCGCCCGGTCTCGACAGCGGCCCGCAGACGTTCCTTTGTCTTGGCCAGATCGGCCTCGCGCACTGCCTGCTGTGCGGCCTTGCTGAACTGCGAAACCTTTTCCTGCGCGCTGGCCAGTTGCTCATTGACCGCCTTGGATACCGAATCGATCCGGTTCGCCAGCGCCTCACGCGTTGCCTGCTCGTCGGCCAGCTGTTTGCGCAGCGACTCGACCTCGGCGCGCAGCTGGTCGAACAGCTCGACCCCGGCGCCACCGGCCTGTGTTGCCCCGGAAACCACGCTGTCCTGCAATGATTTCAGCTTGTCACCCAGCGCGGCAAGGCGCGATTGCAGCCCCTCGGTTTGTGCCGAGAAATCCCTTGCCTGTGCTTCTATCGCCTTGCGCAACTCGGCGATCTGGGCCTGAAGCTGGGTGATGACGGTTTCATCCGGCCGCTTTTCAAGCGCCGTAATCCGTTTCTCAAGCGCCGACAGCCGCGCATTGGTTTCATCCTTCAGTGCCGCAATCTCGGCCCCCCTGTCAGGCGGCGGGGGGGGTGTCAGATACCCGCGCACCCCATAGCCAAGACCGGCCGCAACCACACCGCCGATGACAAACCCGACAAAAGGGGTAAACCCTGTTTTTGCCCTGCCGGTCGCCTTGGGTGCTGTCTTTTCGGCCCTGGCGCGATCCGAGGGGCGATCCTTGGGCTTGTCCGTGGCCGGCTTTTCCTTGGGATGGGTCTTTTCATCTGTTGCCTTGGGCTTGTCAGTTGTTTCCCTGGCAGGTTTCGCAGGGGTCTTCTTGCCCTTATCATCTGTCTTGCTGTCGGATGACTTGCTGTCGGAAATCTCGACCGCATCGCCCTCGATCACCACCGGATCAGCCTGCTTCTTCCTGGGGGTGGGTTTCGCAGGCTCGATGATTTCCGCCTTCGGGGTTTTGGCCCCGGTTTCCTTGCCTGGCTTGCTGCCCTTGTCTGACGGGTTTTTTCCGGTTGCCACTGTTCACAATCCTTTCGCAAGCAAGAGGCCGACACAACCTTGTAGATATGTCACCCATCGCCCCCCCACAAGTCACAGAAGGTTGCGTCAAATGATTGCGGCGATTTCCCGCTCGACAGCCTTGGCATCGGGGGTGGTGGCAATACGCACATCGTCAAAGCGATCTCGGTCAAGCTGACCAGCCACATTGCCGCTGATACAGACAACACGGACCGCGCTGGTATCAAGCCCCTGAACCTGTTCCATGAACACGCCAGCCGAGCGCGGCGAAAACAAGGGCACGACAACCTTGCGCGCGCCGTCAAACAGATCGCGCGCCTGCGGTGTCAGTGGCTTGGACAGCTGTTCATAAACAACCGCCTCGCGCGCGTTAAGTCCCTGATCCCGCAGCATCCTGACCAGCGGCCGCGCCACCTTGCGGCCGCGCAGATACAGGAACGCGCCCCTTGATTCGCCCGCCTTTGTACGCGCCAGTTCAAGCAGATCGTCCACCGTTCCGGCCGCTGATTCCACCGCCATGCCGAGCGTTGCGGCCATCTGCGCCGTGCGATCCCCCACGCAAAGCGCGGGAATATCGCGCCGCTCGGACAGCGCCGCAAACCCCCTGACACCATTTGCCGAGGTAAACAACAACCAGCCCACCCCCTGCAATGGAAGATCGGCCTTCAGCAGCCTGATCTCAAGCAGCGGGGACTGGATGATATTGATCGACTCGCCAAATCGCGCCTTCAGGCGGGCGGCAAATGCCTGCCCCTGCGCATCGGGGCGCGTCACCAGGACATATGTGCCGGGATTGCCTGCCATGGGCACAGGTGTTACCTGCCACCATGACCTGTGGCAAGAAAATGCGTCGATGAAACGGAACCTCACCATCCTGGGGCTGGAAAGCAGCTGCGACGACACCGCTGCCGCCATATTGCGGCAGAGCGGCGATGATCAGCCGGTCGTGCTGTCATCGGTCGTCTATGGCCAGACGGAACTCCACGCCGATTTCGGCGGCGTCGTGCCCGAGATTGCCGCCCGCGCCCATGCCGAAAAGCTCGATCTCTGTGTCGAAGAGGCCCTGCACCGCGCGCGCCTGAGCCTGCGCGACATCGACGCCATTGCCGTGACCGCCGGGCCGGGGCTGATCGGCGGCGTGCTGGCAGGCGTCATGTGCGCCAAGGGCCTTGCTGCCGGGGCCGGGCTGCCGCTGATCGGGGTCAACCACCTAGCAGGCCACGCGCTGACACCACGCCTTTCGGACGACTTGCAATACCCCTATCTGATGCTGCTGGCCTCTGGCGGGCATTGCCAGTTTCTGGTCGTGCGCGACCAAGACGATTTCACCCGCCTTGGCGGCACCATCGACGACGCCCCCGGCGAGGCCTTCGACAAGACGGCGCATCTTCTGGGCCTGCCCCAGCCCGGCGGCCCCGCGGTCGAGGCCGCTGCCGAACGGGGCGACGAAAGGCGGTTTGATTTCCCCCGCCCCCTGCTTGATCGCAAGGGCTGCGACATGTCCTTTTCGGGGCTGAAAACGGCGCTGCTACGGGCCCGCGACGCGCTGATACAACAGCAGGGCGGGCTAACGAAACAGGATGTGGCCGATCTTGCGGCCTCGTTCCAGGCGGCGGTGCGCGATGTGATGGTCGAAAAGGCCCGCCGCGCACTAGGGTATTTTCGCGACCAGACCAGCACCAACCCCAGCGCGCTGGCCGTTGCCGGAGGCGTTGCCGCCAATCGCAGCATCCGCGCAGCACTTGAACAGCTGTGCGAATCCGAGGGGCTGCGCTTTATCGCCCCGCCCCTGCAATACTGCACCGACAACGCCGCCATGATTGCGCTGGCGGGGCTTGAAAGATACCGTGCAGGCCAGATTGACGACATGACACTGGCCGCCCGCCCACGCTGGCCGCTGGACCAGACCAGCGCGCCGATGCTGGGGGGCGGCAAGAAGGGGGCCAAGGCATGAGCCGCCTCACCGTGGCAGGCGCCGGCGCCTTTGGCACGGCACTGGCAGCCTCTCTGGCGCGCGACGGGCGCGACGTCACACTGTGGGCGCGCGACGCAAGCGCAGCCGACCAGATGCGTGAAACCCGCGAAAACGCCCGGCATCTGGCGGGTATCCCGCTGCCCGAAAACCTGACGATCACCACCGACACCGATGCGCTGGCGACCGCCGAAACCATCCTTCTGACGGTGCCGACCCAGAAACTGCGCGGCTTTCTGACCGACCATCGCGCCAGCCTGACCGGCAAGACCTGTGTTCTGTGTTGCAAGGGAATCGAAACCGGAACCGGCCTGCTGCCCGCACAGATCCTGCACGAAGCCCTGCCGGACAGCCAGGCCGCCATCCTGACCGGCCCCGGCTTTGCTGCCGAGATCGCCCGCGGCCTGCCGACGGCGCTGACACTTGCGACCGCGCCGGGCGAACATGGCACCGCACTGCAACGCCTGCTTTCGACCCGCTCGATCCGCCTGTATCTGTCCCATGACATGACCGGCGCGCAGCTGGGTGGCGCCCTGAAAAACGTGATTGCCATTGCCTGCGGTATCAGCATCGGCCGCAATCTGGGTGAAAGCGCCCGCGCCGCCCTCATGACCCGCGGCTATGCCGAAATGCAGCGCCTTGCCGTTGCCCTGGGCGCCCGGCGCGAAACCCTTGCCGGACTCAGCGGGCTGGGCGATCTGGCATTAACTTGCACTTCGGAAAAATCGCGCAACTTCTCGCTTGGGCTGACGCTGGGCAGAGGTGGTGAAAGACAGACCGGCACCACCTTCGAGGGCGCCGCCACCGCGCAGGCCAGCCTGACATTGGCCGACCCCCTGGAAATCGAACTGCCCATCGCCCGCATCGTGGCCGATGTCCTGGCCCATCGCTGCGACATCGACGAGGCGGTTGCCGCGCTGCTGTCGCGCCCGCTAAGGTCGGAAAACTGACCGCGGCAAGATCTGGGGGAATACATGGCTTACTGGCTGTTCAAATCGGAACCCTCGACCTGGAGCTGGCAAGACCAGCTTGCCAGGGGTGAGGCCGGCGAAGAATGGGACGGGGTGCGCAACTATCAGGCCCGCAACAACATGCGACTGATGAAAATCGGCGACCGGGGGTTTTTCTATCACTCGCAAAAGGAAAAGGCGATCGTCGGCATTGTCGAGGTCATCGCCGAGGCCCATCCCGACAGCACCACCGATGATGCGCGCTGGGAATGTGTGGATATCAAGGCTGTGCAGTCGCTGCCGCGCCCGGTGACGCTGTCCATGTGCAAGCAGGATCCCCGCCTTGCCGATATGGTGCTGGTGAACAACTCGCGCCTGTCGGTGCAGCCAGTGACGAAACAGGAATGGCGGGTGATCTGCGGACTTGGCGGGGTAGAAGACGACTAGGTTCGTCGAACAGATCCCGCTTGGTAATATCAACATTCTGTGGAATACTTCCCAAATAATAACAATATATGGGAGGGACTCTCGTGACTTATCTTTCTGTCATCATTGCAGCAGCAGGGGCTTATGCATTTGGCGCGGTGTGGTACATGGCGCTAGCTAAACCGTGGATGGCCGCTGCCGGGGTCGAAGCCGGCGAAGGCAGTAGGTTACAAAACGGCGGCAAAGCCTATGTCATTTCTCTGATCTGCGTGATCCTTGTGGCCGGAATGATGCGCCACGCTTTTGCACAGGCAGGAATCGCGAATCCGGCCAAGGGTGCCCTTTCCGGGCTGGGGTTGGGGCTGTTTGTCGCCTCGCCGTGGATTGCCACCAATAACGCGTTCGAAGGCAAGCCGTTTAGCCTGACCTTGATCAACGGCGGCTATGCAACAATCGGCTGTGCCATCATCGGGGCAATCCTCACCGTGGTCTAGCCATTGACATCAATACAGGGGATCCCGGCAACCGGGACCCCCTGCCACCCCACGTGCGCTCCGCCACACGCGTATGTTCCGGGCCCGGCCGTCCTAGCCAGAGGCTCAAGCGTATTCCGACGCTCGGCCCCAGGCAAACCGGAAAAACAAACAATTTTATC
>WFQE01000185.1 GCA_015487165.1 Paracoccaceae bacterium
ACTATATTCTGCAACTTGGCCGGGGAAACTATTTCTCGTCCAGCATATTTGCGCTCAAGGTCGCAAACATTCCGGCGATTTATGACCGCTGCACGGGATCGGAATTTGAATTCGTCATCACCGACATAGCCGATGCGATATCCGAAAACCTCAGGGGAGAGACCTGTTTCTTTACCTATGCCGGAAATGGTGTTTTCCTTTGTGTATACAGCCGGTTCAAGGATCTGATACAGGAAGATCTGGAATATCTGGTGCAGGACACGGCAACCCAGATGGGGCTTGTGTTTCCAGACGGATCACCACTGGAGATCGACCTGGTTCTTGGAGAGGCAAAGAGCCCCGGCGTTTTTGCCAAGCCCGGGAGCCTGGCCGTTCTGGATGATGCGATCGCAGATGTCGAACGGCGGGTCATGCAGCGCAGCAGCGGGGCCGACATGACCCAGAAGGAAGGGTTGTGGACGGCAAAGCTCGGAAAAAGGCGTTTTGCCTTCTAGAAATAAACAAGAATTACGTTACGGGTTACGGTTCAACATGGAGAGAGGGTCCGTTCGCATGGGCGATCAACTGTTCAATACCAGACTGGAAGAAATCAGGCTCAAATTCGTGGCCTCCCTGCAAAGCAAGATTGACGAGTTCGAGACCTTGATGGAAAGGATTGTCGCAGACGACGATTCGGCCCAGGCGCTGGAAGAATTGCGCAACGGTGTCCACAAGCTGCGGGGTGTTGCACCAACGCTGGGCCTTGAAAAACTGGGCGAACATGCCGCCTCTTCAGAAGACATCATAATTGCGATGACCCGTCAGGACGTTGATGACCCAGAAGCCGCCGCTATCGAGTTTCTGGGGTCTTTCAGGGCGCTTGTAAATGAAATGCGCGAGGCATCGGGCCGCAGGCCCTAACCTGCCTGGACATCAGCCCCTCCATCGCTTGACAGGGGCATGATACGCCAGAGGGTCATCGATGCAACAAAAAGGGGTGAAGGTTTCCCAACACCCCTTTTCGCCGTAGCAAGGCTTGTTTTCAGAAAAGCAGCTCTGCTTCTTTCCGCTTGAGAGAGCGGCGCGCTGCTGCATAGCCGATTTGTCCCCGGGTTTTCCTTAATTCGGGGAAAAGCTCGAATATCTCGGCGCGTTGTTCGTCGCCAATCCCCCTGAGAGAATAATCCCCAGGCTGGAAGCTTTCGCTCCAGGCGCCGTCACCGAGGATGACTTCGTGATGGTCGAACATCATGTGGATATAGGACAGGCCCACGGTATCAACCTGCTGGATACTACCGCCATTCACCAGATGTTTGGCCGCAACCAGAACCTCTGGTTCTTCAAAGAACAGGGTTGTCTTGTCATTGGCGATCAGGATCCTGTGATTGGGCGAAACCATGAGGTCGCGTTCTGGCAATCCATTCCCAAGAGCGCCGCGCCGGATCAGTATCGGGCGCAGATGCGGGGCGGCCGCAAGCAACTGGCCGCTCAGCGGTTTGGTGCCAATCCAGCGAATTTCCTGCAAGCCGTTATCGCGCGTGACCACCCTGTCGCCAACTTTCAGGGTTTCGACCGGGCGCTCGCCCGCGGCGGTGAGGATCATGGTGCCGGGTGTGAAACAGGGCACGATCTTTTCGATATCTTCGAATTCCAGCGTGCCGCCGTCGTTGAAATGGACGATGCCATCTTCCATGTCGTTACTGGTGTAAACGATATGGTCAACATCAGACACAACAAGCGTGTCAAAGTCGTCACCACCGGCACCGCCATCGATGTGATCGCCGCTGGACCCGTGAATGACATCGCGATCAGCACCGGCCGAAACCATGTCGGCACCCTCGCCGGTAAAGATGGTATCATTCCCGACCCCGCCTTCGATACAGTCGTTGCCATCGCCACCTTCCAGGTGATCATCTCCCTGGTTGCCCAGGATGTGATCGTTCCCGGAACCGCCCAGGATGGTATCGTCACCCTGACCACCGCTGAGGTAGTCATGGCCTGCCATCCCGAAAATGGTATCGGCACCGGCACCGCCGTAGATCGTGTCTCCATTGGGGCCGACTCCGTGGGTCAGATTGCAGGCATCGGGTCCGTTTCCATCCCCGTCGCCTGATCCATTCCCCGAGCCACCCCCGGATCCGTTGCCGGACCCGCTGTCATTGCCCGATCCGTTGCCATCATGGCCGTCATGGCCTGACTGTCCCGAACCGTTGTCAGCGTCATGTTGCCCCGAGTCATCATGGGCAGCACTGTGATCAGCGTGATGATCGGCTGCGTCGGCCTGATCCTGGTGTCCTTGCGGATCATTGTGCGAATGGTCGCGAGCATGCGCCTTTTTCGAGCCGCTGCCGCCAGAGTGGTCGTGATCGGATGATCCCCCACCCGAACCGTTGTTGTCCTGCGTGGGGGTATCGCTGTCGTCGCCATAGATGATGTCATCGCCATGACCACCATAGACGGTATCCGCGCCATCGCCTGCGAAAATCAGATCATCGCCGGCACCGCCGTGGATCGTGTCGTCTCCGTCGCAATCGCCTTGGTCCACCGGTACCATCTTGACGTTGTCTATCGACACGCCCCTGCGGTTTGCATCGCCGAGGCCCATGAATTCGATGCGGTTTGATCCATCGCCCGAGCCGCCGGTCAGAACGACGCTGTATTGCTGCATCGCACCGTTGACGGGGTCGATGATTTCCTGCCCCTTGATGTCAACGGGTTCACCGTTCCAGACGACCTCGAAGGTATTCGTATCTGTGATCCTGTCTCCGGCGGAAAAGGTCAGCAGGTATTTCTCGCCATCTGCCACGCCCTGGACGTTCTGCCCCAGAACGATATTTCCCGGAGTTGCCTCGAGATCGGCCCAGTACTGACCATCGGCAGGCTGAACACCACCACGGGCATCGCCATGAATGTCTATCTGATGCGCAGGGTCCGCAGTTGTCCAGCCGGGAACGCTGCCGTTGCCGACATAGCCATAGGTCGTCGGATCAAGCCCCGAGACATCTTCGAACGAGCCATTCTGGATGAGGTTCACAACCTTGGCCTGGCTGTTGGCGCCATCGCCGAACAGAATGTCATCACCAGCGTTGCCGCGGATGTCATCATTGCCGGCGCCCCCGTGGATCAGATCGTCACCAGCCCGGCCCTTGATGGTGTCGTTGCCACCCCCGCCGAAAAGGGCATCATTGCCGGCTGTGCCGACGATGGTGTCGTTGGTGCCTGTGGTACAGGTTTCACCGCTGCCGTCTGTTCCGGTGCCGGTATCGCCCCCGGTTGACATATCGCCACCGGTTGGCCCGTCTGTTGATGCACCATTGTCACCGGACGCATCCGCGGGCTCGTTCTGCGGCGTATCATCCGTGTCGCCCGCCAAATGTGCGGTGGCGGGGTGATCGGATTCGCCGTGATCCTTATCATCGTCCTTGTCGTCATGACGATGATCATCCTCAACCTTCGGCTTCTTGTCGAACTCGTGGTCGAAATCGTGTTCTTTGGAAGATAGCAGATCGTGGGCATTCTCGGTGCTGTGATCATCATCGCCCTGGAGGTTGGCTATGATGGCGGGATCTGCCGGGTCAAAACCCTTGCCCTTTCGAATGTCACTCATCTCAATACCCTCTTCGATTTCTATGTTGTGCGATCACAGGACGTGCGACTCGTACGGCCCGCCGGTGATCTGAATGGATGACGCAGGAAATGCCTGGACCAATACGAAGCCATTCGCATCGAGCCAGCGCCAGATTGATGATGTTGGAAGACAAAGCCTTGGCGGCCCGCATGGGCGCAGCTATCGGATCGAGTGGAGGCCAAAGCATCGGCGCCCCAACGTCAAGCGTTATCACGGCACTCACCATTCCTGCATCGATGTGATGCAGTCCCTGTGCGCGGCCGCCCCCATGACCTGTGTGGAAAAGCCCATCCCAGTTGGGCACCTTGCAACCAATAATAGATAGTTAATCCCAGCGATCCAAGAAAAATCTGACAATAATGTGGCTGCTTCTTGTCGTTCTGAGCCGCTCAACAGGCTGAAATAGTGTGCATATTTCCGATAATGACCGGGAGGATTGTTTCCGAATGCAGGATAGTAGTGGAAATCCCCGCACGGTGACGGACCCTTGGAGGACAACCCAATAATGCTATTTTACGTTGAGTTGCGCTTTGTTAGGCGACGGCGCAGGCATACATCATTGTTTCGTGTCGGGCGCCAATAGTCCGATTTCCGGCCTCCGGTCAAAGGCGTTCGCGGCTGATGAAGCGGGATGAAGTATTGTTGCAGAATTTCAACTTATATTCTGATTCAAGGGGCTGTTTTCCCCATTTTGAACCAGGAATTCCTGGTTTGGAAAGCAATCATGCCTGTTTTCGGCGATGATTCGTGCCTGTTCCCCGAAAGGGTTAACGTGATTGATGCGCCTCAGAACTTGACCACCACATCCGGCAGGTTCAACGCCTTGATCAGGTCGCGCACCTCTTGCCGGGCCGCGATATTGGACAGGTTCAATCCGCCAATGCCTGCATCGCGCATGTCCAGCAGCGTCAACCCGTTGGGAAACATCTCGCGAAAGATCACACGCTCGGAAAAACCGGGGGCGACACGAAAGCCAATTCTCTTGGACAGCTCGTCCAGGGCCTTTCCGACCTTGCGCTTGTTGTGCATGTTCTGGGTGCCAAGCCGGTTGCGCAGGACGATCCAGTCGATCGGCTGCAACCCCGCCTGTGCCCGCAGCTGCCGGGCAGACCAGACCATTTCGGAATAGATCGAGGGGCCGACGACGCGACCTGTTTCAGGGTCGATCCGGGCCAAAAGGTCGAAATCGACAAAGCTGTCATTCAGAGGGGTTACCAGTGTGTCCGCCAGGGAATGTGCCACCTCGGAAAGCCGGGTGTGCGAGCCGGGGCAGTCAACAACGATGAAATCGTTTTCGGCTTCAAGTCGGGCGATCGCCTCGGAAATGCGGCGATCGCTGATGTTTTCACCGGGCGCCAGCTTGGACTGGCTGACATTGGGCAGTCGGCCCAGATCGGGCATCGGCAGATTGATGCCTGTGCGGCGGATGAATTCGGCCCTGTTTTCGATATATCGGGAAAAGCTGCGCTGGCGCGTGTCCAGATCCAGCGCGCCGACCTTGTAGCCCATGCGCACAAGCGCGGTTGCAACATGCATGCAGGTGGTGGATTTTCCCGATCCGCCCTTTTCGTTTCCCACAATGATGATGTGCGACACGTTTGCAGCCCCCCGAGACAGGAAACGCGCCCAAGGCGGGCGCGTTTCGAGCTATAGACAATATTCCGCCAAGGCGAAAGTTCGATCTGAGATCAGAAACCCAGACCTTCGTATTTCTTCTTGAACTTGGAAACACGACCGCCGGCATCCATCAGCTTCTGGCTGCCACCGGTCCAGGCGGGGTGCGCCGTGGGGTCGATGTCCAGTGTCAGCGTGTCGCCCTCTTTCCCGTAGGTCGAGCGCGTCTGATAGGTGGTGCCATCGGTCATCTTGACCGTGATCATGTGGTAATCGGGATGAATGTCTTTTTTCATGGCTCCGCTCCTTACGCGTCCGCGCCGTCTTTGGGCTTGTAGTTGGTCTGTTCCGCGATACGGGCCGATTTGCCGCGACGCGTGCGCAGATAGTACAGCTTGGCACGACGCACCTTGCCGCGGCGCACAACCGTGATGCTGTCGATATTGGTCGAATACAGCGGGAACACACGTTCCACGCCCTCGCCAAAGGAAATCTTGCGCACGGTGAACGAGGCGCCGATGCCATTGCCGCCCTTGCGGCTGATGCATACGCCTTCATAGTTCTGCACGCGCGAGCGCGACCCTTCGGTCACCTTGTAGCCCACGCGGATGGTGTCGCCTGCCTTGAAGTCGGGGATCTTCTTGCCCAGGGCGGCGATCTGTTCAGCTTCGAGCTGTTCGATCACATTCATTTCAGTCGTCCTTGTGTTGCTCACCGTTTGCCGGCGAAGTTGCTTCGCGTCCCGAGAGCTCTTGGTCTCCAACCGGGTCCCTACTTTCGTAAGCCCGCCAGAGGTCAGGACGACGTTCCTTGGTCAGCCTTTCGGACTGGACTTGCCGCCATTCGGCGATCTTCGCATGATGCCCCGAGAGGAGAACCTCGGGTATTCTGCGACCTTTCCATTCCTGGGGCCGTGTAAACTGCGGATGCTCCAGAAGGCCGTGCGAGAATGACTCCTCGACGGCCGACTCGGAATTTCCAAGCACGCGGGGTATAAGGCGGACGCTGGCATCAATCAAGGCCTGCGCCGCGATTTCACCCCCCGTGAGGACGAAATCGCCGATGCTGACCTCTTCCACGCCATATTCGTCCAGCACGCGCTGGTCTACGCCCTCGAAACGCCCGCATAGCAGGGTGATGCCGCGCGCCGCTGCGAATCGTTTCGCCATGCGTTGGTCAAAGGGTTTGCCGCGCGGTGACAGATAGATCACCGGCCATTCACGCGCATCAACGGGGGTGCCGTCGGCGGCCTCGTCCAGCGCCGCGCCAACCACATCGGCGCGCAGAACCATGCCGGCACCGCCGCCCGCAGGCGTGTCGTCCACATTCTTGTGCTTTCCGACACCAAAGCGGCGCAGGTCGATGGTTTCCAGCGCCCACAGCCCCTCGTTCAGGGCCTTGCCGGTCAGCGACAGGCCCAGCACGCCCGGAAACGCCTCGGGGAAAAGGGTGATGACGCGCGCCTTCCAGGCGCCGGCCAACTCTGGCGTGTCCTCGATCAAGGGGCGCGGTTTCAGTGTCGGACGCACCGACAGACGGCCATGTGATTTCGGCTTGTCAGTCATCCTCATCCCCATCACCCGGCAACAACCCCCTAGGCGGATCAGCAACAATTCGCCCCGACGCCAGATCAACCGTCGGCACCACCTCGCGCGTGAATGGCAGCAGGAAAGACCCCTTGCCGCGGGGTTGTGCCACCTCCAGCAAATCGCCGGCGCCGTGGTCATGCACGGCCGTGACCTTGCCCAGCAGCGCGCCGCCGGTATCATGTACATCCATGCCGATCAGGTCGGCGTAATAATATTCATCGTCGGGCAACGAGGGCAGCACCGCACGAGGCGCGTAAAGCCGCACGCCCTTCAGGGCCTCGGCCTGCTCGCGCGTCTTGACGCCACCCAGACGCACCGCAAACCCGCCTTTTACGGGGCGGACCAGGGTTATCGCAAAGCTGCGCTCGCCGGCCTCGTCCGACAGCGGACCGTAATCGGCAATGGCGGCGGGCTCGGCACAAAAGCTCTTGATGCGGGCCTCGCCTCGCACGCCAAACGCGCCGGTGATCACGCCAAGACAGATCTTTTCAGCCGCCATTTTACCGTCTCCGCCCAAATCGCTTCTTCTTTGTCCAAATACGTCCGGGGGAGGCCCGTCAGGGCCGGGGGCAGCGCCCCCTTTTCCCGCTCAGCGGTCCAGAAACTGCGCCAGTTTCGGATCACGCCGTTCCCAGCCTTTTGTTTCCAGCTCGGGCGTCAGCATTTCCTCGACCGGCCAGCCAACGCACAGATAGGCCACCAGCGCCCATTCGGCAGGCACGTCAAGGTCGTCGCGCAGCCGAACAGGATCAATGATGGAGACCCAGCCCACGCCCAGCCCCTGCGCCCGCGCTGCCAGCCAGAAATTCATGATCGCGGCGACAACCGAATAGCGACGCATCTCGGGCATGGTTTGCGC
>WFQE01000186.1 GCA_015487165.1 Paracoccaceae bacterium
CATCCTCAACCGCGTGCCGCTGAAATCGCTGCCCTATGTGGGGGCCAGCGCATTCGCCCACAAGGCCGGGCTGCATGCCAGCGCCATCGTCAAGGACCCGTCCACCTATGAGCATGTGGACCCGTCGCTTGTCGGCAATAGTCGCATCATCCCCATGTCGAACCAGGCCGGGCAAAGCAATCTGCGCCGCCGCCTGGCCGAGGCGGGAATCGAGGTCGCCCGCGACGACCCCCGCCTTGCCGATATCCTCAACGACATCAAGGAGCGCGAGGATCGCGGCTATGCCTATGACACCGCGCAGGCCAGTTTCGAATTGCTGGCCCGGCGCCATCTGGGCCAGCTGCCCGAATTTTTCGAGGTCAAGCGCTACCGCGTCACCGTCGAGCGGCGCAAGAACAAGTATGACGACATGGTCACCCTTTCCGAGGCCGTCGTGGTGGTGAAAATCGCCGGCCGCAAGGTGCTGTCGGTCAGCGAAAGCCTGGACGAGTCGGGCCGCGACAACGGCCCGGTCAACGCGCTGGCGCGGGCGCTGGCCAAGGATCTCGGCCCCTATCAGGCCTGCATCGACGATATGCGGCTGGTCGATTTCAAGGTGCGCATCACCGATGGCGGCACCGAGGCCGTGACCCGCGTCATCATCGACAGCGAGGACAGCGCCGGCGCGCGCTGGTCCACCGTCGGGGTTTCCGCAAATATCGTGGATGCCAGCTTTCAGGCGCTCTTGGACGCCATCATCTGGAAGCTGATCCGCGACAAGCAACCCGTCGCGACATGACCATCGAGGCCTGCGCCGAAAACACCCGCAGGGGCGACCCCGACCGCTTTCTTTCGGCGATGGTCGCGCCGCCCGATGATCGCGCGGCGCTGTTCGTGCTCTATGCCTTCAACCTCGAAATCGCCCGCGCGCCCTGGGTCACGCAGGAACCGCTGATCGCACAGATGCGCCTGCAATTCTGGGCCGACCTGATCGAAGACATCCGCGCAAACCGCCCCCTGCCAGGCCACGAGGTCGCCTCGCCCCTGGCCGCTCTGGTGGCCAAGCGAAACCTGCCGCCGGACCTGCTGGCCGCAATGGTCTCGGCGCGCCGCCACGATATCGCGGGCGAGCCCCATGCCAGCGAAACCGCCCTGCTGAACTATATCGACAACACCGCCGGCAACCTCATGTGGCTGGGCGCGCTGGCCCTGGGCGCCCCTGCTGCTGCACAACCGGTCGTGCGCGATTTCGCCCGCGGCGCCGGCATCGCCGCCCTGCTGCGCGCCTTGCCGGTGCTTGACAGCGCAGGCCGCAACCCGTTGCCCGAGCCCGGCAACCAGACCATCACCCGTCTGGCCCACACGGGGCTTGCCGCAATCGCAACCGCGCGGCGCCAACGCCGCCTTGTGCCTTCGCGCGCGCGCCCCGCCCTGCTGGCCGGATGGCAGGCCGGGCATGTCCTGAAACAGGCCGCCCGCACCCCCAGGGCCGCGCTGCAAGGCACTCTCGCGCCCGCCGAATTCACCCGCCGCGCATCCCTTCTGGCCCGCGCGACTCTCGGCCGCTGGTAGGCCTGCACCCTTCTTCTTTGCCCAAATACGTCCGGGGGTTTGGGGGCAGCGCCCCCAACCATGACGCAGGGTTTCACGCCCGCCCGTATTGCGACAGCGCACAATCTCTGGAATGATTTTCCCGATCCATCAAACAGGGGGAACACATCATGGCCGCACCGGAAAACCGTTTCAAAAGTGCGATCACCACTGGCCAGCTGCAGATCGGGCTATGGCAAAGCCTCGGCACCGCCACCACGGCCGAGCTCTGCGCCCATACCGGCTTTGACTGGCTGCTGATCGACGGCGAACACGGCCCCAATGATTTGCGCTCGATCCGCGACCAGCTTCAGGTCATCACCCCGTCCCCCACCCAGGCGGTGGTGCGCATCCCCGGCGTCGATGTGGTCTGGGTCAAGCAGGTCATGGATGCAGGCGCGCAAACCGTGCTGGTGCCGCTGGTCAACACGGCCGAGGACGCCGCCCTGATGGCCGCCGCCATGCGCTATCCGCCGCAGGGCATTCGCGGCAATGGCGCGGGTGTGGTGCGGGCGTCAAACTACGGGATGGATGACGACTATCTGCACACCGCCAACGATCAGGCCTGCCTGCTGGTGCAGGTGGAAACGGTGCAGGCGCTGGAAAACCTCGATGCGATCTGTGCGACCGAGGGCGTTGACGGCGTGTTCATCGGTCCCGCCGATCTTGCCACCAGCCTCGGCCATCACGGCGACCCGCTGCATCCCGATGTGCAGAACACGATCGAAGACACGATCACCCGCATCAAGGCCTCGGGCAAGGCGCCCGGCATCCTGATGGGCAATGAGGAACGCATCGAACGTTACAGGGAACTTGGCGCCCTGTTCATCGCGGTCGGCTCGGATGTGGGCCTGCTGACGGGCACGGCGCGTGCGCTTGCCACCCGCTGGCGGGGCTGAGCGGCCTCTTCCAGCACCATGATCAGGCAGCAGGCGTAGTCCGGGTCGTCCAGCCAGGGCTCGTTCGCACGCTTATATGCGCCAGCCACGGTCTCAAGACAGCCTGTGCCCCAGCGCGGATGCGCACGCCCCGTCCTTTCCACATGCCGTTCGGCCCTGTCGGCGGCCTCGATCATCCCGCGCAGCATGGCACGACGCCGTTCAGGCCGTGTGGCCAGCAACAC
>WFQE01000187.1 GCA_015487165.1 Paracoccaceae bacterium
CCGCCGGCGAAAAGGCCATGCGTGCCGCCTTTGCCATTACCGACAAGCAGGAACGCCAGGCCGCCATCTCGGCCGCGCGTGACAGCATCATAGAACAGTTGAGCGAAGAAGACCGCGAAGACGCAAACCTCGGCAACTGTTTCAAGAAGCTGGAATCCTCGATCCTGCGCGGTGACATCCTGAAAACCGGCAAACGGATCGACGGGCGCGACCTGACGACGGTCCGCCCGATCAGCGCCGAGGTGCAGGTTCTGCCGCGCACCCATGGTTCGGCGCTGTTCACCCGTGGCGAAACCCAGGCGCTGGTCATCACCACGCTGGGCACCGGCGACGACGAACAGATGATCGACGCCCTGAACGGCACCTACAAGTCGAACTTCCTGCTGCATTACAACTTCCCCCCGTATTCGGTGGGCGAAGCTGGCCGGATGATGGGGCCGGGCCGTCGTGAAATCGGCCATGGCAAGCTGGCCTGGCGGGCGCTGCAGGCGGTGCTGCCGCCGGCGACCGACTTTCCCTACACCATCCGCATCGTGTCCGAGATCACCGAAAGCAACGGGTCAAGCTCGATGGCGACCGTCTGCGGTTCATCGCTTTCGATGATGGATGCAGGCGTGCCGCTGAAGGCGCCGGTTGCAGGTGTGGCCATGGGCCTGATCCTGGAAGGCAGCGACTTTGCGGTTCTGACCGATATCCTGGGTGACGAAGATCACCTTGGCGACATGGACTTCAAGGTTGCCGGCACCGAAGCGGGCATCACCAGCCTGCAGATGGATATCAAGGTTGCGGGCATCACGCCCGAAATCATGAAACAGGCGCTGGCACAGGCCAAGCAGGGCCGTCTGCACATCCTGGGCGAAATGGCCAAGGCGCTCACCTCGGCCGGCGATTTCTCGATCCACGCACCGCGCATCGAAACCATGCAGGTGCCCACCGACAAGATCCGTGAAGTGATCGGTTCGGGCGGCAAGGTGATCCGCGAGATTGTCGAGGTTTCGGGTGCCAAGGTCGATATCAACGACGACGGCATCATCAAGATCGCCAGCCCCAACGCCGAAGCCATCGAAAAGGCACGTGACATGATCCACTCGATCGTGGCCGAGCCCGAAGTTGGCAAGATCTATACCGGCAAGGTGGTCAAGCTGATGGATTTCGGCGCCTTCGTGAACTTTTTCGGCAAGCGCGACGGCCTGGTGCATGTCAGCCAGATCGCCAACGAGCGCATCAACCATCCCAAGGATGTGCTGAAGGAAGGCCAGGAAGTGAAGGTCAAGCTGATGGGCTTTGACGATCGCGGCAAGGTGCGCCTGTCGATGAAAGTCGTCGATCAGGAAACCGGCGAGGAAATCAAGCGCGAAAACGCCTGACAACCGCGCGAAACACATATCGTGGAAAGGCCCCGCTTGCGGGGCCTTTTTGCTGTCTGGGGTGGCGGGATCATGGCTGAAATAATTTGATCAAATTAATACGGCCTCTCTTGCATCCCATCGCACACAATGACACTGTGCCGGCAAATTTTCCTCCTTTCACGACCGGAGAACGACAATGCTGGACAAGCGCCAATTCTACATCAACGGGCAGTGGATTTCGCCCGAGGCCGCCAATGACCTCGAGGTCATCGACCCTTCCACCGAAGAGGCCTTTGCCGTGATCTCGCTCGGCTCGGCGGCCGACACGGACAAGGCTGTTGCCGCTGCCCGCGCGGCATTTCCGGGTTGGATGTTCACGCCCGTGGAAGAACGCCTTGCCCTGATCGAGCAAATCCTCGACATCTATTTGCGCCGCGCCGACGAGATGGCCGAGGCCATCAGCCGCGAGATGGGCGCGCCCATCGATCTGGCCCGCCAGCAGCAGGTGCCGGCAGGGGCCTATCACATCAAGAATTTCATCCGCGCGCTCAAGGGCTTTGAATTCGAACGCCGCCTTGGCGATCACGCCCCCAATGACCGCATCCTGTACGAGCCGATCGGCGTTGTCGGCATGATCACGCCGTGGAACTGGCCGATGAACCAGACCGTTCTCAAGGTCATCCCGGCGCTGGCGACAGGCTGCACCATGGTGCTGAAACCGTCGGAAATCGCCCCTCTTTCGGGCATGCTGTTTGCCGAGATCCTGGATGAGGCCGGCGTGCCGGCAGGCGTGTTCAATCTGGTCAATGGCGACGGGCCGGGCGTCGGCACCCAGCTGTCGGGGCATGAAGATGTGGACATGATCTCGTTCACGGGCTCGACCCGCGCGGGGATATTGATCCAGAAGAATGCCGCCGACACGATCAAGCGGGTCGCTTTGGAGCTGGGCGGCAAGGGTGCCAATATCGTCTTTGCCGATGCCGACGAAAAGGCGGTCAAGCGCGGCGTGCTGCATTGCATGAACAACACCGGCCAGTCCTGCAACGCGCCGACGCGGATGCTGGTGCAGCGCGAAATCTATGACCAGGCGATCGAGATCGCTGCGGAAACCGCCGCCAAGCTGACGGTCGGCCCCTCGGCCGAGCCGGGGCGCCACATGGGGCCGGTTGTTTCGCGCGCCCAGTGGGACAAGATCCAGGGCCTGATCGAAAAGGGTATCGAAGAGGGCGCGCGCCTTGTCGCCGGCGGCCCCGGCCTGCCCGAAGGCGTCAACCGCGGCTATTACGTGCGCCCCACGGTGTTTGCCGACGTCAATAACGACATGACCATCGCGCGGCAGGAAATCTTTGGCCCGGTTCTTTCGATCATCCCGTTTGAATCCGAGGACGAGGCGGTGGCTATTGCCAATGACACCCCCTATGGCCTGACCGATTATGTCCAGACGCAGGATGCCGCCAAGGCCATCCGGGTGGCCCGCCAACTGCGCGCCGGCATGGTCGAGATGAACGGCCAGTCGCGCGCGGCCGGTGCGCCCTTTGGCGGCTACAAGCAGTCGGGTAACGGTCGTGAAGGCGGCAAATGGGGCCTCGAGGAATTCTGCGAGGTCAAGGCCGTCAGCGGCTGGGTCGAAGACTGACAACGACAACGCCACCCCCGCGCGGGGTGGCGCGCCTCCGGCGGGAGTATTTTCGCAAAGAAGAAGCCCCTCCCCCCCTATTCCGCGGCCGCCGCCAGAAGGCTGGCATTTCCGCCCGAGGCGGTGGTGTCGATACAGACGTGGCGTTCGAGGCGGCATTTCTCGGCCAGGTCGTCGCCTGTTGACAGGCCGATGATCGCACCATTACGCATCGCCAGCGCCTGACGGGCGGCGCACTGGTCATCCGCAGCTGACCACAAGGCAACAAGGTCAAAGCCCCCGAGCCGTGACAACCATTCACGCGGCAGGAATCCATCTATCCCGTCACTGGCACCGGGAACGACGATCAGGGAAACACAGCCGTTTTCATGTGCGATCCGCGCCTGTTTCTGCGCCGCCTCGGGCGTGGGGCCAAGACACAGGACAACGCCGCGGCCATATAGCGACAGACGGTTGGATTCGCCCGTCGGCCCCGGCAGATCATGCGTTTCAAGCTTTTTGTCCCGATGTGGCCGCAACTTGTCCAGCGCCCCCTGGATGGTCTCAAAGGTCGGGGGGCGGGACTTGGCGATTGCAAGGTGCCGCGCCGCCCGCCGCTGGAAACGGGGCAGGTAATGGGGCCCGCCTGCCTTGGGGCCGGTGCCGGAAAGACCCTCGCCACCAAAGGGCTGGGATCCGACCACAGCACCGATCTGGTTGCGATTGATATAGATGTTGCCGGCGCGGATCTTTCGGGTGACACGTTCAACCCTGTCATCGATTCGGCTGTGCATGGCAAAGGTCAGGCCATAGCCGCGCGCGTTGATGGCATCGACCACGTGATCCAGCTCGTCCTGCCCGAAGGTGGCGATATGCAAAACCGGGCCAAAGACCTCTCTCGACACCTGTCCGATCCCCGATACCCGCAGCACAGCAGGTGCAAGAAAATTTCCGCCGCTGGGGCAGTCGAGTTGCTTGAGCAAAGTGCCCCCCTTTTCGGCCGCATCCACATAGGCACCGATTTCGGCGACGGCCTGTGGCGTGATAAGGGGGCCGATGTCGGTGTCGATCTCCCAGGGATTGCCGATCTTGAGTTCATCCATCGCGCCGAAAAGCATGGTCTGGAAGGGCTCGGCAATATCGTCTTGCAGATAGAGAACCCTCAGCGCCGAACAACGCTGCCCGGCCGACTGGAATGCAGATACCAGAATATCGCGGATCGCCTGTTCAGGCAGCGCCGTGCTGTCAACGATCATGGCGTTTATGCCGCCGGTTTCGGCGATCAGCGGGGCCGATGGATCAAGGTTTTCGGCCATCGCGCGGTTGATCAGCTGCGCGGTTTCGGTCGAGCCGGTAAAGCACACGCCGTTCACGCGCGCGTCTGACGTCAGGCGCGCGCCCACATGGGTGCCCTCGCCGGGCAGGAATTGCAAGACCTCGCGCGGAACACCGGCCTCGTGCAGTAGTGAAACGACAAGATGCCCTGTCAGGGCTGTTTCCTCGGCCGGTTTGGCCAACACCCCATTGCCGGTGGCCAGAGCGGCCGCAATCTGGCCCGTAAAGATCGCCAGCGGAAAATTCCACGGCGAAATGCAGGTAAATATCCCTTGCGGAGGGGTGTCCGGCAATGCACGGGCGCGCGCTGCATAATAGCGCAGGAAATCAACGGCCTCGCGGATCTCGGATATGGCGTCGGCTATCGTCTTGCCGGCTTCGCGGCAAAGCAAGGCCGTGAATTCACCGTGGCGATCCTCGATCAGGTCTGAGGCGCGTTCAAGGATTTCGGCGCGCCGCCCCACATCCACCCCGGACCAGTCACGCGCAGCCGCAAGCGCCACCTCGATATCATGATCACTGGCGTCGGCCACATGGCCCACCAGTTTGCCCGTGGCCGGGTCATGTATTTCATGTTGGGCCAATGCAGAGACCTTGCCCGCAATCAGAGGGGCCGCCTGCCAAAGCGTATTCGCAAAAGGCGCCCGGGCGCGCTCGATCAATGCAATGTCGCCCTCGTTCTGCACGTCGAACCCGCGGGAATTGTGCCTCTCGGGCTGAAACAGATCGGCAGGCGGACACAACGCGCGGATATAGGGGGCGGGTTGATCCAATGCCTCGATGGGGTCGGCGGCAAGATGTTCGGCCGGAACATCGGCATCCAGCAGCTGGTTGACGAAAGAGCTGTTGGCGCCGTTTTCCAGAAGCCTGCGCACGAGATAGGCCAACAGGTCGCGATGCGTGCCCACCGGCGCATAGATACGGCAATGCGTGCCGTTTTCCCGCAATACCAGGTCGTGCAGGGCCTCGCCCATGCCCTGTAGGCGCTGGAACTCGAACAAATTAGGATCGGGCGCCATTTCAAGGATTGTGGCAACCGTATGCGCATTATGCGTGGCAAATTGCGGATAGATGCGGTCGGTCATGTCCAGCAGCTTGCGCGCGCAATACAGATAGGACGCATCGCTTTCTGCCTTGCGCGTAAACACCGGAAAGCCCGGCAGGCCCAGAACCTGCGCACGCTTGATCTCGGCATCCCAATAGGCGCCCTTGACCAGACGCACCATGATGCGGCGGTCATGCTTTTCGGCGAGTGCATGCAGCCAGTCGATCACGGGGCCGGCGCGCTTGCCATAGGCCTGAACCACGACACCGAAACCATCCCAGCCCCTCAGCTCGGGGTCGGCGAGAACCGCGGCAATCACATCAAGAGAAAGCTCCAGCCGCTCGGATTCCTCGGCGTCGATATTGAAACCCATATCGGCCTTGCGCGCCATCCGGGCCAGCCGTTTGAGAGTTGGAACCAGCTCGGCCATCACGCGGCTGTGCTTGGCGCTTTCATATCGGGGGTGCAGGGCAGACAGCTTGACCGACAGGCCCGGATTGCTGCGCACATCGCCGCCCTTGCAACAGTCGGCAATGGCCCAGATGGCGCTGGCATAGGCGTCGTAATAGGCGGTGGCATCATCACGCGTCAAAGCAGCCTCGCCCAGCATGTCATAGGAAAAGCCATAGCCCTGATCCTCGAACTTGCGGGCGCGCTGCAACGCTTCGCGGATATCGCGGCCAAGCACGAACTGGTGACCCAGCTCGCGGGTCGCGCGTTGCACTGCGGTTCGGATTACCGGCTCTCCCAAGCGTTTCACCGCAGCATGTAGCGTGTTTGCGATCCCCTCGCCCGTTTCCTGTTTCAGCACCTTGCCCGTCAGCATCAAGGCCCAGGTCGAGGCGTTGACAAGCGGCGAGGACGACCGCCCCAGATGGCGCCCCCATTCCGAAGGCGCGATCTTGTCCTCGATCAGGGCATCCATTGTGGGGGCATCGGGCACCCGCAACAGGGCCTCGGCCAGACACATGAGGGCCACGCCCTCTTCGGTGGACAGGCCATATTCGGCAAGGAAAACCTCCATCAGGCCGGGGCGGCTGGCACTGCGGATGCGGTTCACAAGGTCAATGGCCCTCTGGCCCGCCCGCTGGCGCAGATCGGCGTCAAGCGGCGCGCGTGCCTTGAGGGCGGCAATCACATCGCCCGCCTCGGCATAGCGGGCATCCCTGATTTCGTTGCGAAGTTCGTCAAGTCGGGTCATGCCAAGATCCTGTCATTTGTGGATTGAGAGGATTCTAGCAAGAAACGGAACGTATTGTTTCCCGATCACGGGTAAAATATATTATGTTTTGACCGCATTTGAAAGAAATGACAGGCGTTTTGCATGATAAATGACAGTGTTTCAGGCGATCTGGATCGCATAGATATAAAAATAGTCGAGGCCCTTTCGGCCGATGGACGCATGCCGGTCACCGAACTGGCCCGCCGTGTCGGTCTGTCCAAAAGCCCCTGCCAGGTGCGGCTGAGGCGGTTGATCGACGAGGGCTATATTCTTGGTTTCCGGGCCATTCTTGACCAGGCCAAGTTGGGCCGCGATCATGTCGCCTTTGCCGAGGTCAAGCTGACCGACACCCGCGAACAGGCGCTTGCCGCCTTCAATGATGCCGTCCGCAAGGTTCCCGAGATCGAGCAATGTCACATGATCGCCGGATCATTCGACTATCTGCTCAAGGTGCGCACCAATGACATTCACGCCTATCGCCGGGTTCTGGGCGAGGTGATTTCCAACCTGCCCCATGTCGGCAGCACCTCGACTCATGTGTCGATGCAGGCGGTCAAGGATGACAGCTATTGATGATCCTTGCGGATATGCCGGTTCAGCCGCCTGCCGGCAAAGCTGAACAGCAAGGTCAGCAGCAGGGTAAAGATCACGAAATACAGCGCAATGATCGGGTAGGGAATGAAGGGGTCGAATGTCTTGTCGGCGAAATAGCTGGCATAATACAGCGCATCGCCCTTTTGCCGCCACGCCGGAAAGGATGAAAAGAACACCAGCGTCGTCGCATGAAACAGAAAGATCGCCTCGTTGGTGTAAGACGGCCATGCCAGCCGCAGCATGGCGGGAAAAACGATCCGGCGAAACTTCTTGAACCCGGACAGGCCGATCGCATCGGCCGCCTCGAGATCGCCCTTGGGCACTGACATCAGCGCGCCGTGAAAGATCTGCGCCGTATAGGCCGAGGTATTGAGAAACAGCACGATCAGCGCCCCCAGCCAGGCCTTGGTCAGCCAGCGGGTTTCGACGGTGATTTCGGTAAAGCCCAGGTTGATGTCGATCCCCATCTTGGGGATCAGGACAAAGGCCTCGTAGGCAATGAAGAACTGGATGAACAGGGGCGAGCCACGAATGACAAAGATGAAGGCCTTGGCCGGCAGGCGAAAGAACCAGCGGTCGCTGGCACGTGCCAGGGCCACGGCGGTTGCCAGAAAGAACCCGAAGAACACCGCCAGCACGGCAAAATAGATGTTCCACATCATGCCCGAGCCGATCAGCACGAACTGGTCGCACAGCGTGATGTCGTGTTTTGGCAGCAGACGCTCGCCAATGCCGATGGCCCTGAGGGCGTAGTCCGAAAATTCCTGGGCGCACAGGCTCATGTCGTGCCCCCCATGGTCGCCTGCCCGCGGGAAACACGCCTGGTAAGACGCTCGAACACGCGTTCGCTCAGCCAGGTCAGCGCCAGATAGAACACCAGCAGCACCAGAAAATACCCAAGCCGCCAGTCGCCATGCGGATAGGTAAAGCGCGCGGTCTTGGCGCCACCCAGCTCCTTGGCCCAATAAACGATGTCCTGCACCCCCAGCAGAAACAGCAACGGCGTGGCCTTGATCAGGATCATCCACAGATTCGACAACCCCGGCAGCGCATAGACCCACATCTGCGGCAGCAGGATACGCCTGAACATCTTGGCGCGGCTCATGCCGAATGCGGCAGCTGTTTCAAGCTGTGCATGAGGAACCGCCTGAAAGGCACCGTAAAGGGTGTTGGCGGCAAAGGCGCCAAAGACAAAGGCAAAACCGATAACGGCCAGAAAGAATCCGTAAATCTGGTGCACCCATTGCGGCGCGCTGCTCAACGGCATCTTGGCCTGTGGGCAGACCACAAAATCATTGCCCTGCCGGACGGGCTCGGTCCAGTCGGGGCACAGGGTGATGTGGCGAATATATTCGATCCCCTGATCCAGCGCGATCAGGGCAAACATGAAAAAGATGATGTCGGGAATGCCGCGAACCATCGAGGAATATGCCAACCCGAACCAGCGCAGGGGCAAGACCCGCGAGCGCCGCGCCATCGCACCGCCGAAACCGAACAGCAGGATCACGGGCGCTGTCAGGAAAAGCAGCGCCAGAACCGTCCCGAAGGACTTGTAGAACATGACCTGTTTTACAGTCGTCAGATAGCAGGACCACCATTGAAGCGAGTCCAGACTGCCGGGATCAGCGCAATATTCAAACATGTCGGGAATATCCGGTTGGCCGGGCCTGAGTGGCCCGGCCGATTTGATGTTTCAGATCACCAGGTAACCTTGCGGCCATTGAACCACTTGGCAATCAACGCACTCAGAGAGCCGTCTTTTTTCATGGACGAGATCGCAGCGTTCATCTTGTCCTTGAGCTCGGTGTCGGACTCACGGATGCCCATGCCGACGCCGCCGCCGATATAGATCTTGTCGCCGACAAAGGCCAGTTCACCATTGGACGCCTTGACGATGTCTTTCAGATAGGCGGTATCTGCCAGAACCGCATCAGCCTCGCCCGATTTCACGGCTGCGATGGTTTCATCGGCGGTTGCGAATTCAACCAGCTTGGCCCCGCTGGAGGCAACATAGTTTGCCTGAATGGTGTTGGTCTGTGCGGCAATCACCCCGCCCTTGAGATTGGGGTTGGAACCGGCCAGCGCCACATAGGACGAGGGGTCGGGCGGAAAATATTCCTGCGTGAAATCGATGACCTTGTCGCGCTCGGGTGTGATCGACATGCCCGCAATGATGGTATCGTAGTTGCCCGAAACCAGGTTCGGAATGATCGAATCCCAGTCGTTGGTGACCCAGGTGCAGGTATAGCCGGCCCGCTTGCACAGCTCGTCGCCGAGCTCGCGCTCGAACCCGTCAACCTGGCCGTTGTCATTGACAAAGTTGAACGGAGGATAGGCGCCCTCGGTGCCCATGCGAATGGTTTTGGCACTGGCACCCGTGACGGCAAATGCCACGGCAACGGCCGCAATCCCGGCAATTTTTACTAGAAATTTCATGTTCTTCTCCTCTGTTGATGTCATTGATACTAGTCAAAGAGTGCTTGACAGGAAAGCCCGGCAGCGATCGGACTGCGGGTTTCCGAAGACCTGCGACGGGGGGCCTTCTTCCTCGACCCGGCCCTTGTGCAGGAAAATGGTGGTCGAACTCACCTCGCGGGCAAAGCCCATCTCGTGTGTGACGACGATCATTGTGCGCCCATCTTCGGCCAGCTTGCGCATGACACGCAGAACCTCGCCCACCAGTTCGGGATCCAGCGCCGAAGTCGGCTCGTCAAACAGCAGCACCTTGGGATGCATGGCCAGCGCGCGCGCAATCGCAACCCGCTGTTGCTGCCCGCCCGACAGCTGTGCCGGATAGACGTCGTGCTTTTCGGCAATGCCCACCTCGGCCAGAACCTCCATCGCCTCGTCGCGCACTTCCGCCTTGTCGCGCCCCAGAACCTGAACCGGCCCCTCCATCACATTCTGCAAGACGGTCATGTGGGACCACAGGTTGAAGCTTTGAAAGACAAATCCCAGCTGCGTGCGCAGGCGCTGGATCTGCTTTGCATCCGCACCCAGCAGGCGGCCGCGGCGATCCTTGCGCACGATGACCTCTTCGCCATCCAGAACGATGCGGCCCTTGTCTGGGGTTTCAAGAAAGTTGATGCACCGCAGGAAGGTGCTTTTCCCCGAGCCAGAGCTGCCGATGATCGAGATCACGTCGCCTTCCCGGGCCGTCAGGGAAACCCCTTTCAGAACCTCGAGATCACCAAAGCTCTTGTGGATATCATCTGCTATCAGCGCGGTGGGTTTGTCGCTCAATTCCGGGAATTCCTCGTGATTTTCGATCCCCGCAGCCTGTTGCAGAACGGTCTGTGACGCAAGCAAAAAATATTGCCTTTGGCGCCACCTTTACCCGACGTCGCCGTTGTCTCGAAAGAGGCGGAAGCGTCGGCCTCCCGGTGGTGATTTCAACTGCGGCAGGCGATATTGGCGCGGTAATGGGCGATGGCCTCTTCCAGATCGTCATGGTAGGTCAATCGCCCCTCGTGCAGGACGGCACCAGCGGCGCAAAGCTGACGCAAGACCGGCAGCGCATGGGAAACGACAATCGCACCGCTTTCCTTCAATCGATTCGCCAACACCATACGCGATTTCGCCTTGAAAGCGGCGTCACCCGTCGCGGTGATTTCATCCAGGAGATAGGTGTCGAACCGGATGCCCATGGAAACACCAAAGGCAAGCCGTCCACGCATGCCGGTGGAATATGTGCGCACGGGCCGATGGAATTGATCGCCGAGTTCGGCGAAGTCCTCGACAAATCCGACAAGATCGTCGCTATCGACCCCGTAAATACGGGCCATGAAGCGCGTATTCTGCTGCCCCGTCATGTCGCGGTGAAAACTGCCAGCAAAACCCACCGGCCACGAGACAGTTCCCTTGACCTCTACCCGGCCGGAATCGGGTTGCAGAACACCCGAGATCAGGCGCAACAGCGTCGATTTTCCCGCGCCATTCGCGCCCAGAAGGGCCACACTGGTGTTTTCGGGAAAGGTGGCATGGATGGCATCGGCCACGATCTTGCGCCGCCGCCCCACGCCGAAACTCTTAGAAAGGTTGCACAGCCTGATCACGGTCTTAATGCCGATCCCTGACCGTATGGGCCACAAGAACGGCTATCCCCCAGCCCAGTGACAGAAAGAACGCCAGCTCGGCCAGCAACTGGGCGCGTTGGGGGTATTGCGCAGTCTCGGCAAGGGTGGGGGCAACGAATACCGCCAGGTAAAGGGCCTGACGACGCGCCTCGGCCCGGGCGGCCTCGAACCCGGACAGGGCCGACAGGTAATTGCGCTGCGCAAATTCCAGATCGACGGACAACCCCTCGTATTCGCCAACCACCGAGGCATAGTCCGCCCCTTCTGCCACACCATTCCCTTTCCCGAATTTCCCGCGTTCTTGTGCGATTCTCTTCTTGATGACAGCGATCTCGCGCCTTAGCTGCGCCGCCCGCGGCCCGGCCACCGGCGCGGTTTGTTGCAGAAGGTCCAGCTTGACGAGGGCCGAGGCCAGCTGTTGCTGCAAGCTGTTCAGCACCCCCATCTGGCCCTGAATGGCAGCCTGGGGGTCAACAATCTGGGTCCGGTTGCGAAAGGCGGTCATCGCACGCCGCGCTGCCTTGAGACGCGCAAGCGCGTGGTCAAGCTCTTCCCTGGCATGACGAATGGCATCGCTGCGGGCCTTTGCCCCCAGCCGATTGATCATGGAGGTGCATTCATCGACGATGGCGCGTGCGATCTGGCGCGCATCCCGGGGATCAAAGGCCCTGACCCGCAGCTGGATCAGCCCGCTGATGCCATCGTGATAGACGCTGACCATATCCTGCCAGTAGTCGACCAGATCCTCGATCGAGCCGCTCGGATCAAAGGCAAACACTGGGTCATTGGCCGGTCTGGCCCATTTCGCCCGCAAATCGACCCTTGCATCCACCAGCTCGACCAGCTTCTGGCTCTGGATGAACTGCTGCACGATGTCCCCGTCCGTGGACATCCCCAGGGAAAGCTGCCCCAGCCCTGTTGGCAGGGCTCCCGCGGGCGCGGGCAGCGCATCGACGCGGCTCACGGTAAAGCCGGTGATCGATTCATATTGGTCGGCCGCCCTGCTTTCGAGATACCAGAAAGACACAACCAGCGGGACGATGACCACAAGGGCAAAGCTGGCAAGAATCAGATAGTGCCGTCTCTTCATCCTCGCAGGCGAGGCTGGCGGCGGAATCTGGGGGGCCGTCGAGTGGACAGCAACATTGCGCCGCGGTGTTGAAGGCAACGCCCCGTCGCCCCGGCCACGACCACGACCACGGGCCTTGCCAACCGGCGGGGCGTTTGCCTTTGCATGCACGGCATCCGGATGCCAGACCCGATTCACGAAACCACCTCCTCTTCGCGCACCGGCCCGCCCCTGTTGTCACGGCCCGAAAGTCCGGTTTCAGGCAAGTTCCACAAGGGCCTGACGCGCTCATGCCTGCGAATGAACCGGCGGGCGGCGTCTATCGCCTCGCGTATCGCAACATCCATGTCCAGATAGCGATAGGTGCCCAGACGCCCGATAAATGTCACATGCCCTTCCCGTGCCGCCAGCGTCTGGTATTTCTTCAACAGCGCCTTTTCACGCACCAGCCTGATCGGATAGAACGGGATGTCATCGGGGCCGGCCTCGCGGGAAAACTCGCGATAGCAGATCGTGCTTTCGTGGCTTTCCCAAGGGGCCAGATGCTTGTGTTCTGTCACACGCGTCCAGGCAACATCACCATCGGCAAAATTCATCACCGCACAGCCCTGATAATCGCCCTTGTGGATGGATACCTCGAAATTCAGCGTGCGATAGGCCAGAGGCCCAAGCCGGCAGGAAAAATACCCATCCAGCGGGCCGGAATAGAATACATGGTCATAGCCGCCTGCATGTTTCTTGCTGAAACGGGCGCGCAAAATGACCGTGACATGCGGGTGGTCAAGGATGCGAGCAACCATTTCGGTGTATCCCTCTTCGGGGATTCCCTGGAAACGGTGGTTGAAATAGTTGTCGTCATAGCTGAACCGCAACGGCAACCGCCTGAAAACACTTGCCGGCAAGCGCGACGGGTGACGCCCCCACTGTTTGCAGGTGTAGCCCTGGAAAAAGGTTTCATAGATATCCCGACCAACCGAGCAAAGCGCCTGATCTTCAAAGCTGCGCAACCGAGAAGCCGCACCATCCTTGCCTTGCCGCGCCATGAATTGGGCGGCCTCGTCCGGGCGCATCGTCTTGCCGAAAAACTGGTTTATCGTGTGCAGGTTTACGGGCAGCGAATAGATCCGCCCGCGGGCCGTCACCTTGACCCGGTGAACATAATGGCGGAACCGGGCAAATCGGTTGACCCAGTTCCAGACCTCGACATCATCAGTATGAAAGATGTGGGGGCCGTATCTGTGCACCATCACACCGGTTTCGGGGTCGCGTTCGGTGTGGCAATTGCCGGCCAGATGATCGCGGCTTTCGACGACTGTGACCATATGGCCGGCTTCGGCAAGCTCGCGCGCGATCACCGCCCCGGAAAGACCAGCCCCGACAACCAGCACCTGCATTGTGAACAAGCCTCCCGGTGGAAAACACGTCTATCGACCTGACAGCACGTATTTTCCACCCGAGAGATTGCCGAAACATGAATGCCGGTCCGCCCGGCCAAGCTTACCGCCCCTCGGCCACGCCAAGCAGATACTGCCCATATTGGGTTTTCAGATAGGGCTCGGCCTGTTTCAGCATCTGTTCGCGGGTGATCCAGCCATTCAGAAAGGCGATTTCCTCGGGGCAGGCGATCTTGAGGTTCTGGCGTTTCTCGATGGTGCGGATGAAATCGGCGGCCTCAAGCAGGCTGTCATGGGTGCCGGTATCCAGCCAGGCATAGCCACGGCCCAGCTTTTCGACATTCAGCAGACCGCGTTCCAGATACAGGTTCAGCAGATCGGTGATTTCCAGCTCGCCCCGCGCCGAGGGTTTGATCTCGCGCGCAAGCTCCGGCGCCTGGCCGTCAAGGAAATAGATCCCCGTCACGGCATAGGGCGATTTCGGCCGCTGAGGCTTTTCCTCGATCGACAACACCTTGTCGCCATCGTCAAACTCGACCACGCCGTAGCGCTCGGGGTCGGACACGCGGTAACCGAACACGGTGCCACCGCTTGTGCACTCATCCGCCGCCTTGAGCCTGTCTGAAAGACCCTCGCCAAAAAACACGTTGTCGCCCAGCACAAGCGCCGAGGGCGCGCCGTCCAGAAACGCGTCGGCCAGCAGATAGGCCTGTGCCAGGCCATCGGGGCGGGGTTGTTCGATATAGGCAAATTTCATGCCCCACTGGCGCCCATCACCCAATAATTCGCGGTATAAAGGCAAATCTCGCGGGGTCGAAATAATCGCCACCTCGCGGATATGGGCCAGCATCAGCACCGACAAGGGGTAATAGACCATCGGCTTGTCATAAAGCGGCAACAGCTGTTTCGACACCATATGCGTTATCGGATACAGCCGCGTGCCCGAGCCCCCCGCCAGGATCATCCCCTTGCGATCTGTCATTCCTGTGCCTCCAGTTCGGCCAGCACCGCACGCAGCCCCACGCGCCAGTCTGGCTGTTCAATGCCATAGGTTTCAAATATCTTGCTACAGTCCAGCACCGAATTTGCCGGCCGCCTGGCGGGCGTCGGATACTGGCTGGTCGGAATACGGTTGATGGTCGGGGCGCCTGTGCGGCCCTTGAATATTTCTTCGGCAAAATCGGCCCAACTTGCGGCCGGCCTGCCCGAGAAATGGAAGATGCCCGAAACCCCGCGCCCCTGGTGAAAGGCGGTTGCGATGGTCAGCAGGGCGTCGGCAATGGCCGCGGCCGGAGTCGGGCCGCCGCGCTGGTCATCAACCACGTTCAGCGTGTCACGCTCGGCCCCCAGCCGCAGCATGGTGCGCACGAAATTGTTGCCATGGGCCGAAAACACCCACGAGGTACGCAGGATCACATGCGGCCCACCAAAGGCGGCAACGCCGGTTTCTCCGCCCAGCTTGGTGCGCCCGTAAACCCCTTGCGGGCCGGGGCGCGCATCCTCGCGCCAGGGCTGATTGCCGCTGCCGTCGAAAACGTAGTCGGTCGAGACATGCAATAGCGGGATACCCTTTTCCGCCGCAAGCCGCGCCATCGCGGTGGGGGCGGCGGCATTGACCTCGCGCGCGAGCGCACGTTCTTCCTCGGCGCGGTCAACGGCGGTGTAGGCGGCGGCGTTGATGATGACATCGGCATCACTGCGCGACACATGACCCGCGCAGGCCAGCGGTTTGGTCAGGTCCGCGCTTGCACGGTCCAGAAATGTTGCCTCGATCCCGCGTGCGCTGGCGGCACGGGCCAGTTCGCGCGCCACCTGCCCCGTCTTGCCAAATACCAGAATACGCATCACGCGCCCCCCGCCAAGCCAAGGCGTTCCTGCCGGTGGCCGCGGGCCTGAATTTCCTGCCACCAGTCGCGGTTGTCCAGATACCAGCGCACCGTGCGGCGCAGTCCTTCATCCAGCGTGACCGATGGTTCCCACCCCAGTTCGCGCCTGATCTTGCTGGCGTCGATGGCATAGCGCAGATCGTGGCCGGGGCGGTCGGCAACAAAGGTGATCAGGCGATCGTGAGGGGCGCCATCGGACAGTTCCTCATCTAGGATCGCACAGATTCGGCGCACGAGGTCGATATTGGTCGCCTCGGCATTGCCGCCGATATTGTAGGTTTCGCCCACCTGCCCCTTTTCCACGACCAGCAGCAGGGCGCGGGCGTGATCCTCGACAAACAGCCAGTCGCGCACATTGATGCCCTGCCCGTAAACCGGGATCTCGCGCCCTGCCAGCGCGTTCAGGATCACGACTGGAATCAGCTTTTCGGGAAAATGATACGGGCCGTAATTGTTGGAACAGTTGGTCACCAGAACCGGCAGGCCATAGGTCTCGCCCCAGGCGCGCACCAGATGGTCGCTGGCCGCCTTTGATGCCGAATAGGGCGAGTTGGGCGCATAGGGCGTTTCCTCTGTGAACAGACCGGTTTCGCCCAGCGTGCCATATACCTCGTCGGTCGAGATGTGGTGAAACCTGAACCCCTCGGGCCGCCCGGCCGCCTGCCACCAGGCGCGCGCGGCCTCAAGCAATGTATAGGTGCCGTCCACATTGGTGCGGATGAAATCGCCGGGGCCGTCGATGGAACGGTCAACATGGCTTTCGGCCGCCAGATGCATCACCGCATCAGGTTGATGGCGGGCAAATACCCCGTCCAGCGCCGCGCGGTCGCAGATATCGACCCGCTCGAACGCATAGGCCGGGTTGTCGGCCACCGGCGCCACATTGGAAAGCGAGGCCGCATAGGTCAGCTTGTCGAGATTGACCACCGCGTGGCCGTCGGCAATCGCCTGCCGCACCACGGCCGAGCCGATAAAACCTGCCCCGCCCGTTACCAGTATCTTCATGTGTCGTCCCCATAAATGAACGGGCTTTCCCAATCGGCCAGCCTTGGTGCGGCGACATCCTTGTCGGACAGGGTCACCTTGTCGGTCTGCCAGTCGATGGCCAGATCCGGGTCGTTCCAGACCACCACACCATCGGATTCTGGCGCATAATAATTGTCGGCCTTGTACAGGACATGCGTGTCAGGCTGCAAAGTGACAAACCCATGCAGAAATCCGCGCGGGATCAGGATCTGCCGGCCGTTTTCGGCAGACAGTTCCACCGACACCCATTTGCCGAAATCGGGCGAGCCGCGCCGCACATCGACCGCGACATCCAGAATGGCCCCACGCGCCACCCGCACAAGTTTCGCCTGCGCATTGGGCG
>WFQE01000188.1 GCA_015487165.1 Paracoccaceae bacterium
ACTGTGCGCAACGGGCAATCAAGACCCGCATATATAACGTGATCAGAGAGGCAGGATCACATGCGTTCGAGCAGCTTTATCAGGGCTGGCCTTGTTGGTCTGGCCATTGTCGTGCAACCCGCCTTGCCGGCGGGCGCGCAGGATGTTCTGACCATCAGCCGGGGCAGTGCTTCCAGCAGCATCAAGGTCTCCGTCAACCGGGCGGTCGTGATGGAAAGCACAACATCATTTGCCCAGCTTTCGGTGGCCAACCCGGCAATTGCAGATATTTCCACCCTTTCGGACAAGAGCATCTATATCCTTGGCAAATCGCCGGGGCGAACAACCCTGACCCTTCTCGATAATGCGGGCCGCCTGATCACGAATGTTGATGTTCAGGTCTCACCGGACATTGCCGAATTCAAGGAACGCCTGCATGAAATCCTGCCTGGCGAAAAGATAGATGTCCGCACCGCCAATGACGGTATTGTCCTGAGCGGCCGTGTGTCCGGTGCTCGAAAGGTTGCGCTCGCCGTCGAACTGGGTGAGCGCTATGCGCCGGGCAAGGTCACGAACCTCATGACCGTCGGCGGCACACAGCAGGTGATGCTGAAGGTGCGATTTGCGGAAATGCAGCGCTCGGTCTCGAAAAACCTGTCCTCGAGTTTGGGCCTGAACACCAGTGTGGCGGGCACAAGTGGGGTTCAGGGTGGCTCGGGCTCCTACACCAGCACGTTCAACGCAACAGCACTGACTGACGGTGTCCCAACAACCGGACCCGTCGTCAAAGCCACTTCTATGGGTAGTCTCGGCATCGGTTTCAGCGCCGGGGGCATACAGATGGCATTGCTGCTGGAAGCGCTGGAAAAGAAAGGCATGGTGCGGACCCTGGCCGAGCCGAACCTGGTGACCATATCCGGCCAGAGCGCGAAATTTCTTGCCGGCGGGGAATATCCCATCCCGGTTTCAGATGGCCAAACGACGACCATTCAGTACAAGCCATTCGGCGTCGAACTCAACTTTAAGCCGGTTGTTGTCGATGACAACCTCATCAACCTGACGATTTCGGCTGCGGTCAGCTCGATTGATACCACTGTCACAGTTTCGCAAAACGGCGGCATATCGGTCAACGCCTTCAAGCGGCGCGAGACCTCGACCGTTGTCGAGATGCGCGACGGGCAGAGTTTTGCCATCGCCGGCCTGTTGCAGGATGACTTTACCGGGCTGGCAAATCAGGTACCTTGGCTGGGTGATGTCCCCGTTCTGGGTACCCTGTTCCGCAGTTCTGACTTCAACCGCCGGCAAAGCGAACTGGTGATCATCGTTACCCCGCATCTGGTCACCCCGGTCAAAGGCGATGCCCTTGCATTACCTACCGACCGGGTCCGCATACCTTCAGAATCGGAATTGTTCCTGATGGGAAAAACCGCAGGAAAAGCCCGAAAGAAAGGCCATACCAGCGTCTCGACGCAGGATATCAAGGCCCCCTATGGCTATGTGATGGAGTAGGATCATGGCTTTGCGCAACAGAACCCGATTCATCCTTGCCGCAACCGTGGTCGCACTTTCCGCCTGCACCCAGCAGACGGCCAGCATGAATGACGGATTTGCAGCCAAAGGCCATGAAGCAGGAGGTTCGGTAAACGAAGGTGCATTCGGCAATCCGACCTACAACAACATCCTCGTCCAGGCCGCCTATCGCGACCAGAACGGTCTGCTGCTGGACCTGGGCCGAAAATTCGAACGCGAAGTGCCGACCATGATCAATTTCGACTTCAACTCGGCACGACTTGATCCAACAGCCCGGCGAATCCTCGACAAACAGGCCGAATGGATCAAGCAGTTCCCCGAAATCAGGTTCCGCGTTTATGGCCACACCGATCTTGTCGGCACAGAAGCCTACAACAAGCGCCTCGGCCTCAGGCGGGCGAAAAACACGGTTGCCTATCTTGTTTCCCGGGGGGTTGACCGAAAGCGGCTAGAGGCAGTCGCCTCGTTCGGCGAAACGCAGCCACTTGTCGTGACCGAGGGCCGCGAAAGGCGCAACCGCCGAACTGTAACGCAGGTAATCGGCTTTGTGCGCAATTTTATCGGCGATGACCTCGACGGGAAATATGCCGCGCTGGTCTATCGTACCTATGTTCAGGGCAATAACAGCGTGCCTGCTGCGACTGCTTCCAAATAAAGACACATTCCATCTTTCAGCCCTAATATTGCCAAAGTTTGCGGCCACTAATCGCAGTTGGAAGACCCATCGACAGATGTGGGCAAACTGCGTGCAAACCCTCATAGCCGAATCGGTGTCTTCCGTTCGGCCGGGGCAAGCATCCGCGGCAACAGAGCAAGAAACCTTTTTAGGGAATACGGGCAAGAAATGGGTCTGCGAAAAACAGAGGAAGAGGTTGGCATCACCGCCTGCGTAATCGCGCGGGATGTCAAAGCCTTTGACCTTTTGATCGAAGACATGGAAGCGGAACTTGGTCCGGCCTGGGGTGGGCTGAACTTTGAAGACGGCATCGCCTTCCTTTCCAGCCCCCTGGCGCGTGAGTTGGAATTCGTGACAGTCGCCGTAGATCGCACCGACGAAGAAAACCTGGAACCGGTCATCAAGGTCATCAAGGCTGCAGAATCGGCAGGCATCAAGGTCATCCTGGTGGCCCACGACCTGTCACCGGTCGCACTGCACCAGCTGCTGCGCCTGGGCGCGGCCGATTTCGCCCCCTACCCCCTGCCCGAAGGTGCCCTGCACGAAGCGATCGAGCGAATCCGAACCCCCGCGCCTGCGCCACTTGCGCCGGTCAAGGGCGGTGGCGCTGAAACAGTCCGCGACGGGGTCATCATGCCCGTCTATGGCCTGGCCGGCGGTGTCGGGGCCACGACATTTGCCGTGAACCTTGGATGGGAACTCTCTCGCCTCAGCACGGGCGAAGGATACAAGACCTGCATTCTGGACCTCGACCTGCAGATGGGGTCGGTTTCCACATATCTGGATCTGCCCCGACGCGAAGCCATCTTCGAATTGCTGTCCGACATCGGCAGCATGGATCGCGAGGCATTCATGTCGGCGCTGCAACCGTTCAACGAAATGCAGGTCCTGACCGCGCCGGCAGAATCCCTGCCCTACGAGATGCTGACATCCGAGGACGTCATTGCCCTGCTGGACATGGCAAAATCGCAATTCGATTTCGTGATCGTCGATGTCCCGAAAACGCTGATCCAGTGGTCCGAAGTTCTGATCAACCGGGCAGACATCTATTTCGCACTAATCGAGATGGACATGCGTTCGGCACAAAATGCCCTGCGCTTCATCCGCACGCTCAAGGCCGAGGATCTGCCTATGGAAAAGGTCAAGTATATCCTCAACCGCGCCCCGAAATTCACCGATCTCAGCGGCCGCAGCCGCGTCAAGCGGCTGGCGGAAAACCTGAATATCGAGCTTGAAATCCTGCTGCCCGACGGCGGCAAGGCCGTCGTGGACAGCTGCGATCAGGGTCTGCCGCTGGCCGAAACGGCGGCAAAGAACCCGCTGCGCAAGGACATGATGAAACTCGCCAAATCCATTTTCGACCTGGTCACATCCCAGGCCGAAGCCAAAGGAGGTAAGTAGGACATGTTTTCCCGTTACAAGAAAACGGCCGGGCGTCCTCTGCCCCAGACAGACGCAAAACCGGCCACCCCCGAGCCCGCAAGCCGGACCGCGGCGCCGCAGCAGGCCGCCCCGCAGCAGGCCGCCCCACAGCCGGCAGCCAAGGCACCGGAAGCGCCCAAGCCCCGACCTGCCGTGGTGCGGGGCCTTAGCGAAAAGGAACTCAAACGCCGTGAAAAGCTGGCCGAGGTGCGGGTAGAGCTGCACAAGCGCCTGCTGGACACGCTGAACCTTGCCGCGCTGGAACACGCATCCGAGGCTGACCTCAAGCACGAAATCGCCGCGATCTGTGCCGACGGCCTGGCGGAAATGGACATCGTGCTGACGCGCGAGGAACGCGCCACCCTGCACCAGGAGCTGTATGACGAGGTCACGGGCCTCGGCCCGCTGGAACCTCTGCTGCGCGATGACACCATCAACGACATTCTGGTCAACGGCCCGAAACAGATCTTTGTGGAACGCGCCGGCAAGCTTGAACTGACCCCGGTCGTGTTCAAGGACGACAAGCACCTGATGCGGGTCATCGACAAGATCGTGTCGGCGGTCGGACGCCGTGTCGATGAATCCAACCCCTATGTTGACGCGCGTCTCAAGGACGGCTCGCGTTTCAACGCCATGGTGCCGCCGATCGCGGTCGATGGCGCGCTGGTGTCGATCCGCAAATTCAAGAAAGACAAGCTGGGCATCGACGAACTGATCAAGTTCGGCGCCTTCACCGAAGAAATGGCCATGTATCTGCGCGCCGCCGTTGGTGCGCATCTGAACATCATCGTGTCGGGCGGCACCGGCTCGGGCAAGACGACCACCCTGAACGCGCTGTCGTCCATGATCGCCGACAACGAACGCATCCTCACCATCGAGGACACGGCCGAACTGCAACTGCAACAGATCCATGTGGGCCGCATGGAAAGCCGCCCCCCCAATGTCGAGGGCAAGGGTGAGGTCAGCCAGCGCGACTGTCTGCGCAACGCGCTGCGTATGCGCCCCGACCGCATCATCGTGGGCGAAACCCGTGGCGAAGAGGTGATCGACATGCTTCAGGCCATGAACACGGGCCATGACGGATCGATGACCACGATCCACGCCAACAGCGCCCGCGATGCGGTTTCGCGCCTTGAAAACATGGTGGCGATGGCGGGGATCGACATGCCGCTGAAAGCGGTGCGTGCCCAGATTGCCAGCGCCGTGCATCTGATCGTGCAGGCCAGCCGCCTGCAGGACGGCTCGCGCCGGATGGTCTCGATCACCGAGGTGACCGGCATGGAAGGCGACATCATCACCATGCAGGAAATTTTCCGCTTCAAGCGCTATGGCATCGACGAAAACGGCAAGGTTCTGGGTCATTTCGAACCCACCGGCATACGTTCGCATTTTTCCGAACGTTTCAAGTATTCGGGCTTCGAGCTGCCCAACCACATCTACACGCAGACCGCGGCACAGTAGGAGGCTGATCAATGCTGAACCCCGAACCGATCATCTACGCCGCCATTTTCCTGGGCGTTCTGCTGGCAGTGGAAGGTATCTACCTGCTGGTCTTTGGCGACTCGATCCGCATGAACAGCCGGGTGAACCGCCGGATCGACATGCTCGAAAAGGGCACCGACCGCGAGAAGGTTCTGGAAACCCTGCGCCGTGAACGCGAGCAGCACAAATCATGCTCGCGCATTCCGCTGTTGTCGATCATCAGCGACCGGGCAGACAAGGCCAAGATCGCCTTCAGCCCCAAGGCGCTGATCATGATCATGGTCTTTCTCAGCATTGCGGCCTTCCTGGCCCTGAGCTTCGGCACCTCGGCATCCTTCCCCATCCGCCTCGGGCTGGCCCCGGTCATGGGTGTCGGTGCGGTGTATATGTGGCTGAACAAGAAGGCCAAGGCCCGCATGGCGCTGATCGAGGAACAATTGCCTGATGCGGTCGAACTGATGGTGCGCAGCCTGCGCGTCGGCCATCCGTTTTCAAGCGCGGTGAACATCGTGGCGCAGGAAGTGGCCGACCCGCTGGGTACCGAATTCGGCATCATCGCCGACGAGGCCGCCTATGGCATGGACATCACGGAATCGCTGAACAACATGGCGGAAAGTATCGGCCTGCAAGACCTGCGCTTTCTGGCTGTGGCGGTGAACATCCAGCAGAAATCGGGCGGCAACCTGGCCGAGATCCTTGAAGGCCTGGCCAAGGTGATCCGCGCGCGTTTCAAGCTGTTCCGCCGGGTCAAGGCCATCACGGCCGAGGCAAAATGGTCGGGGATGTTCCTGTCGTTTTTCCCGCTGCTGGCGCTGATCGGCATCAACCTCGCGCAGCCGCATTACTACGACAAGGTGATGGAAACCGAATTTTTCATACCGGCGGTGCTGGTCGTGGGCGTATTTCTGGGCATCAACATCATCTTCATGCGGATGATGGTCAACATCAAGGTATAGGGGGCTGAAACCATGGACCTGATGAACACGGCAATGGATTTTCTGGTCGCCCGGTTCGGCCCGATGGGGCCGTTCTACGCAATCGGCGCGCTGGGTCTGCTGCTGGTGGGGGGCACAATCCCGTTCCTGTTGCAGAAAATGACCGCCCCGGTGGACCGCCTCAAGGCGCAATCCGGCCCGCACCCCAAGGCGCCCGAGGAAAAGGAACAGCCCAAGCTGCGCTTTCAGGACAGGGGCCCCAACCTCGACAAGTTCGCGGCGTTTCTGGAACCACAGGATCAGGAAACCTATTCCGCCACGCGGTTGAAACTGATCCAGGCCGGCTATCGCAGCCAGCATGCCGTGCGCACCATGCATTTCGCCCAATTCGCGCTGGCCATCGGCTTTCTGATCGTTGGCGTTCTGGTGGCCCTGATCCGTATGGACAGCATGAATCTGCAATCAACATTGATGACCATACTGGTACCTGGGGCAGTCGGCTATTACCTGCCCATCTACTGGGTCGAACGCCGACGCCAGACGCGCCAGCAAAACCTGACCGAGGGCTTTCCCGACGCGCTTGACCTGATGCTGGTCTGTATCGAGGCCGGCCAGTCGCTTGACCAGTCTATCCAGCGCGTCGCCACCGAGATCCGCCCCGGCTACCCGGACCTGTCCGAGGAATTCGAGATCGTCGCCAGCGAGATGAAGGCCGGCAAGGACCGCGTCAACGTGCTGCGCGACATGGCCGAGCGCGCGGGTTCACAGGACATTTCCGCCTTTGTCACGGTGTTGATCCAGTCGGCCAATTTCGGCACGTCGATTTCCGAGGCTCTGCGCGTCTATGCCGCCGAAATGCGAGACAAGCGCGTGATGCGGGCCGAGGAAAAAGCGAACAAGCTGCCCACCAAGCTGACCCTTGGCACGATGATGTTTACATTGCCGCCCTTGTTGATCATTCTGATCGGGCCATCGATCTACAACATCTATCTGACGCTGACCGCGGGGAAATGACTTGAAAATCAGGGTGGGGACCCTTGCCTTTCTGACGATGCTGACAGCCTGCCAGACAACAACCGGCGGGCTGAGCGCGCAACGAACCGGGCCGCTTTCAGGGCAATCGCGCGGGCCGGTGGCGCGCGAGGCAACCGACAATCTTGCGCTTGGTCATCAGTTGATGGCGATGGGGCAGTATGATCAGGCCCTCGACGCCTATATTCGCGCAAGCGGGCGCCGCGGGCTTACAGCCGAGGTTCTAAGTGGGATGGGTTCCGCCAATCTCAGGCTGGGGCGCCTTCACGAGGCTCGCAAGCTTCTGGAAATCGCTGTCAAGAAGGATCCAAAGTCGGTTCCAGCCTGGAATAACCTTGGCGTTGTGCTGATGGAGCTGGGCCGGGATGGCGAGGCACGGCGGGCTTTTCGCATAGCTTACGGGCTGGATAACGGCAGTTCCGACCTGATCCGCAAAAATCTGCGTATTTCTATCGCAAAAATGAAAAATCCATCGTATGATGCGGACAACAATAAAAAATACAGCCTGGTCCGCAAAGGCAACGGACAATATTTGTTGCTGCGCACGCCAGGCGGGAATGTCGAGCAGTAGAGGAAGTCCGAACTCATGCGACTTTTATCCGTGACCACCATCGTCATCGGGGCCGCACTGGCGTTGTCGGGATGCAGCAAGTTCCAGGCACCAACCGCAGACAAGAAGATCAGCGCGCTCAACGTCATTGATGCATCCAACCTGAATGACATCATGCTGACCGTTGCCGATCCGAACGAGGCCGTTACCTATTTTCAGAAAGCCCTCGAGAAAGAGCCTGACCGCATAGAATTCAAGCGGGGGCTGGCTCAATCCCTCGTCAGGGCAAAACGTGCCTCAGAGGCGGTGCTGGTATATGCCGATATCATGAAATCGGGCGAGGCCTCGAACGAGGACCGGGTGAATTATGCTGACGCGCTGATCCGCACCAATGAATGGGCGCTGGCTGAAAAGCAGCTCAACGACACCCCGCCAACCTATGAAACCTACAAGCGCTATCGCCTTGAGGCGATGATCGCCGACAGCCACAAGAAATGGAAAAAGGCGGATGCGTTCTATGAAACCGCTGCGGGCCTGACGACCAACCCGGCGCCGGTGCTGAACAACTGGGGATATTCCAAGCTGACACGGGGCGATTACAAGGCCGCCGAAAAGCTGTTCCTCGAGGCCATCACCTATGATCCAAAGATGTTCACCGCCAAGAACAATCTGGTCATGGCACGGGCTGCACAGGGAAAATACACATTGCCTGTCATTCGCATGACCCAGGAAGAGCGCGCCAAGCTTTTGTACAGCATCGCGGTTCTGGCCATGAAGAACGGCGATGACGACGTGGCGCGCGGCCTGCTGCAACAGGCCATCGACACGCATCCCCGGTATTTTGCCAACGCGGTGCGCACGCTTGAAGCGCTGAACCAGCGCGCCGGAATCTGAACAGGGAAACACCATCATGGCCAGACCCGAATGGGCCGCATTGTGGCTGTTGCTTCCGGCCATTCCGGTAGCACTGTGGATCGCCTGGAGCGATCTGAAATACATGAAGATCCCCAACAAGGCAGTGCTGGTCATGCTGGGTGTCTTTCTGGTTTTCGGGCTGATCGCCCTGCCCCTTGACGAATATCTGTGGCGGCTGGTCAACTTTCTTGTCATTCTGGCGATCGGCTTTGTTCTGAATGCCCTGCGCCTTGTCGGTGGCGGAGACGCGAAATACGCGGCAGCCATCGCGCCTTTCTTTGCCGCGTCGGATCTGCGGGGGGTGATGTTGCTGTTTGCGGTCATGCTGCTGGCCGCCGTGCTCATGCATCGCATTGCGCGCAAGCTGGCCTTTATCCGCAACCTCGCCCCTGACTGGGAATCCTGGAAGTCTGGCAAGGCCTTTCCCATGGGGTTGGCATTGTCCGGAACGCTATTGTTCTATCTGGCCCTGCAATCTGGTTGGGCCGGTTAGAGATGCTTCCTTTTTCGGCCAAACATCACCGTCACCACGCATGAGGGGCCGGTCGCGGTGGGGTGCAAACCGTTGTGCTATTTCTTGCCGGTCAGGTAGTATCGGATAACACCCGCCAACCCGGTCGCGCCACCAAGCGCCGCAATTCCATAAAATTGGGGCTCATTGGCATAATTCGCATACATAACGGCGACAAGTACCGCCAAAGCCCACACCGCTATGGACATTTTCGACGGCCTTTTCATTCGCCTCGATCCCTGTTGTTGTCGCAATTCGGGCCGATCTGCATGGTTTGCTTTGGGTAATGGCGTTGAAGATGTTCAGTCATGCGATTTTCCAATATTATTGGCATTGGCGCGCGAATGTCCTGGCCAGGTCTGCCAGTATTGCCAGGTCTGCCAGTATTTTCATTTTTCAACAGAAGCGCCCTCGCCAAGCTGAAATCAACCAACCCGGCCCCCTTGATGCCACATCTCAATCCGGCAATCGCCGCAACAGTATGAACAGGTCGTTGCGGGTGACTTCGCGCAGGTTCAGCACCCCTTCCTGTTCGGCAATCCTTTTCAGAACCAGGCTTCGCGCCCGCGGGGTCACCGGACATAGAGGCACCAGAATGAAATCGGCGCGGCTCATCCCCGCATCGCCGCCATAATACCACGGCGCCCCCCCCGGCAGCGGCACGGTCGAGCCAAACAGCCACAGGTTGGAAAAGGTATCCGCCACAAAAACCGTCTTGCCCGCAGTTTCAGGCAGGGAATCGAGATCGCGCGCCATCTGGTGCAGAACGCTGACCAGCCCCATCTCCAGCCGGCACGATTTCAGAGGCTGCCCAAACAGCATGTCGGGTTTTTTCTTTACCGCAGCCTTGACGCGCGCAGCGATTGCCGGGTCGGACAGTGTAAACCCCTCGCGCCGGGCGGGGGCATACATGCGGCCAGCATCCATTTCGATATCATTGTTTGCCTTGTTGGGAAAAAGCTGAAAAAACCCCGCGCGCGACATCCGCGCATGATGAAGATTGGCAAGTGTCAGATTGTACAGGCTGGGCAGGATCAGTGCGACCGCAACCAACGCTGTCGTGGTCATGGCGCGCCCGACATCCCAGCCCAGGCTGTTGTTTACATGACGCTCGGGCCGCAAGCTCAACAGCAACAGCGCAAGCAGAAACAGCCATTTCGGATCATTTCCCCAGTTCTGCCATGTGACATAGACAAAGGCCGGGGCAAAGATCAGCAGGATTACCCCCTCGGTTCCCTGCCCTGCCTGTCGCAACAACACGATCGACATCAGCAACACGATATTGGCCGCAACAAAGGACGGACCAACCAGAAGAGCCAGAAATGGGGCGCCGGGCATCGGACGAATGCCCGACTGCGCCACGACCTGAAGATCGTGAACATATGCCGACCAGAATTCGGGGCCGGCAATCAGCGTCATCAATGAAAACACGCCGGCACCAACGATGGCGGTGACCAGCATGGTTCTGAACTGGCGCCGCAGGACCAGGGCAATCACCACCCCTGGCAGGAAAGCGACAAAAAAGGTGATCTTGGCCAGGACCAGAAATGACAGAGCCACCCCCAGAACCAGACCATCCAGAACAGAGGAATTCCTGTCAGGTGGCACCATGACCAGAGTCACGATGACAAAACCCGCAGCCCACGCCCAGCGGTTGTAATACATAGAGATCGACGAAACCTGATCTGCGCCACCATAAACCAGCGCCGTTATCAGGACGACAACAAAGCCGCCAAACAACAGCGCCGGCAGAATTCTGAGACGGGAAATTCCGATCCACCACAGCGCCGGCAGGAAACCCAAGGCGACCAGCAGCGTGCCGTAGATGATCGCATGGCCAACACCATACCCCATCGAGGCAAACCACGACACCGGTGCAAAGGCCAGAATGCCAATGGGCGTGGTGAAATCCAGATGGGGCCACTCTCCCTGAGACATCCGCATGATGATCTGAATCAGGTGCAGAGCATCGCCTTCATGCTGGTCAAGCAGCAAAACGCCCTTTCCCAGCAGCAGCCCCGCCTGGATCGCCAGTACAACAACAAGAAAAAGCGCGTAAATTCCCGCTGACGGCCTGCCCATCCCTGCCCCCTGTTTACTTTCGGGTAATCTTACAACGCCAGACTTGGCGATGCAAAAGGGCTTGGCGGTTTTTGTTGTTGATCGGGGGCTTGACGGCTAAACTCCGCCGAAAAACACAAATATGGTCAGGGAAACGAGGCAGACATGAACATGCACACAATCGACGTCAAGGCCCCGCCGCAGCCCACCTCGGTGCGCGAAACGGGGCTGGCCATGGTCATGCTGCGCGACATCTTCCTGAAAACGGTTTTCCGGCGGCACCTGTCAACGGCCAGCACCATTGCCGAGGCACTTTGCCTGCCCCCCGGGCTGACCAACGAGGTCATCGAGATCGTCCGCGGGCAGAACCTGCTTGAAACGCTTGGGAATCGCGATTCTGGCGGCCATGTCGAAATGACCTATGCGCTTTCGGAATCGGGCAAGGCCCGCGCCATCGATGCGCTGGCGCAATCCGAATATTATGGCCCGATGCCCGTGCCGCTTGATGAATACAAGGCACAGACCGAACGGCAGGCGGTGCGCAACATCTCGATTTCCAAACAGCAGTTGCAGGATGCGATGGCGCATCTGATCCTGCCAGATGGCCTGCTTGATCAGCTTGGCCCGGCGATCAATTCCGGCAAGTCCATCCTCATGTATGGCCCACCGGGCAACGGCAAATCATCCATTTCCAACGGCATACGCGATGCGCTGGGCGACAGGATCTATGTGCCCCGTGCAATCGAATATATGGGGCAGGTCATCACCGTCTATGACCCCATCGTGCATGAAAAGGCCGAGGAATCCATAGAAGACACGCGATCCCTGCGCCGCAGCGGCCCGCGTTTCGACGGCCGCTATGTCCGCTGCCGCCGCCCCACCGTCATCACCGGCGGCGAGCTGACGCTTGACATGCTCGACCTCAAATACAACCCGGTTTCACGCACCTATCAGGCACCGCTGCAACTGAAATCCACGGGCGGCGTCTTTATCGTTGACGACCTCGGCCGGCAAGAAGACCCGCCGCAGGCGCTGATCAACCGCTGGATCGTGCCAATGGAATCCGGCTATGACATCCTTGCCCTGCAGTCGGGCGAAAAATTCGTCGTTCCCTTTGACACGCTGGTGATCTTTTCAACCAACTTTCACCCCAGGGAAATGTTCGACGACGCTGCCTTGCGCCGCATCGCTTACAAGGTCAGGATCGATGGACCAAACCAGGACCAGTTCCTGCAGATCTTTGCCCGTGTCTGTCAGGCCAGGAACCTGCCCCTTGACGAGCAGGCGATCGTGCATCTGATCCGCAATCTCTATCCAACCGTGAAAAACGTGTATGCTAATTTTCATGGGCCGTTTCTGGTCGATCAGATCCTCTCGATCTGCGCCTATGAGGGGATTGCCCCCCAGATGAACCCTGAACTGATGGATCGTGCCTGGGCCAATCTTTTTGTCAGGGAGGACTGACACCATGCTGAACGGCATCGGACTGGCTGGTTGCGGTCGAATGGGTCAACCAATGCTGGCGGCAATGATAGATGCCGGGTTTGATGCACGGGGTTATGATATTCGCCCGACCGATGATTATGGCGACTTTGCCCGGCACGTTACCAACGACGTCGGCGCCTTTGCCGATGGGTTGCGCATCCTTTTTTCGGTGGTGCGGGATATCCCCCAAACCGAGGAACTGTTGTTCAATGATCAGAAACTCGTGGCGCGCGCCTCTGATCTGGAGGTCATCATTGTCTGTTCGACCCTGTCACCCGATTATGTTCGTCGACTGCGAAACCGCGTCCCTGATCACATCGATCTGATCGATTCACCCATGTCCGGCGCACAGATTGCCGCGATGGAGGCGCGGCTTTCCTTCATGCAGGGGGGCAACGCGAACACGCTTGATCGGCTCCGCCTCCTGTTTGACGCGATGGGCAGCAGCATTCATCACATGGGCGAATATGGCGCCGGAATGCAGACCAAGGTTCTGAACAACATGATTGCGGCGTCAAACATCCTGACCACCCGCCTCGCGCTTGACTGGGCGCGCGATGCGGGCCTGGATCAGGAAAAATTCCTTGCCCTTGTCAATGTCAGTTCGGGCCAGAACTGGTTTGCTTCGAATTTTGACGATATCGAATTCGCGCGCGACGGTTTCGCAGCCGACAATACCATCGGCATATTGAAAAAGGACGTCGAATCCGCGCTTGATGCGGCCCCCGATGGCGCTGATCGGCGGCTGCCGGAACTACTTGCACGATTAGCGGCAGATTTGCGCCCAAAGCGGTGATTTTGGGGCCGGCGGGCCTTGCTTCATCGACGATGCGCGTGTTTCCTGTCAACCATGAGAAGCCACGAGTTTACTCTTTCCGGCGCACGTCTCAGCGCCCTGCCCAGCGGCGCCCTCTGGTGGGCAGAGCGCGGGATATTATGCGTTTCCGACCTGTCGCTTTGCCGCCCCGATCGGCTGCTTCGGCAAGAGGGAGAAAATCCCGGCAACTGCGATAACCCGACCACTCTTGCCCGGCTCGAACGCGATATCCTGAAACGCAACCCGCAGACGATCA
>WFQE01000189.1 GCA_015487165.1 Paracoccaceae bacterium
CCAGCGCCGCCAGGCGATGATCCGGGCGGCATTGGTGGCCGGTGGGGGGCTGTGGTCGGTGATGATGTTCGCGGCGGGGGCCGCGTGGGGGGTGGGTAATGGCTGAGAAAATCGGGGTGTGCATCTGCCCGGTGCGCGGATGCCGGCGAACGGCCACCTTTTCTGTGGACAAGCGGGGCAAGTATTTCGTGACCTGCCCGACGCATGGCCGGCTGGTAGGCAGCACGCACGAAAGCCAGGCGTGGCTGAAATCGCTGCTGGATGCCGGCGAAGTGTTCGAGAGCGTGGACGAGTTGCGCGAGTGGGAGAAAGCCGGCCATGAGCCGGCCAAGCCTGAAAAATCCGAAGCGCCGGAGCCTGAAAAGGCCCGGAAATCGCCGGAAAAATCAGAAACCGAGGACGAGCAGGGCGGCCGCGCCGGCCTGGTGCTGCTGGGGCTGGCCGGGGTAGGGCTGGCGGCCGGCCTGATGATGAAAAGGGGGGTGATCCGATGAATGATGAGCAGGGCGTCAACGATGTGGATGTGAGCGAGGAGCGGCAGGCCCGCGAGTGGGCCGCCGTGATCGAGGAACACGGCATCGAGCCGCCGCCGGCGACCGCCAGCGATGCGGAGCAGGGCGAGGCCGGCGAGGCCGTGGATATCGACCGCGAGGAGGCGGCCGAGAACCTGGCCGGATGGCTGGCCGGCGCGGCGGCCTTCGTGTTTGCCTATTGGGCGCCGGCCTGGCGCGTCACGCAAGAGGAGTGTGCGAAGCTGGGCCAGGCATGGGCGCGCGTGGCAACGAAATATTTGCCGGCCTCATGGCTGCGCTACATCCCGGGCGGCGGTGATGGCCCTTGCCCGGAGTGTGAGGCCGTGGCCGTGACCTGGCAGGTGATTGGGCCGCGCTGGGAGATACCGCTGAGGGGTGAGGATCAGCAGCCCGAACCGGCCGCAGCCGGCAATGCGCAGCCGGAGGCGCCGAGTGTGGAGCCGCAGACCGACACCATGCCGGAAGTGCACGAACTGGAGGACCGGCCATGAAGCGCCCGGATGGAGAACTGCATTTTTCGGTTGGCGCGAGCCGGAGCGGAAAGACGCAGTATGTGCTGACGCAGGTGCGGCTTGCGCAGCGGCTGCTGGTGTGGGATGTGGAAGGCGAGTTCGCAGCAAAATATGGGCTGGAAAGCGTGGAGGGCCTGCCCGCGCTGGTGGCCCGCCTGCGCGCGGCCACCGGCAAGGCGCGGATCGCCTACCATCCGCGCAACCTGCGCGAGTTCGACGCATTCTGTCATGCGGCCTTCGCCTGGATCATCCAGCGCCCGGCCGTGATCGTGGCCGAGGAAATCGCGGCCAGCACCAGCCCGGGCAAGGCCTCGGGCTATTGGGGCGTGCTGGTGTCGCGCGGGCTTAAATATGGCCCGAAAATCTACGCCATCGCGCAGCGCGGCCAGGAGATCGACAAAACCTTGCTGGGCAACGCGACCACGATCAATATCTGCCGGCCGAACACCCAGCAGGATGCCGAGTACATCGCCGGCCGGTTCGGGCTGAAATTGTCGGACATCCCGGACGCCGATCTGGAGATTTTGCAGCGCCGGAAGGATCGCACAACCGAGAAATTGAAGCTGTATTTCCGGCAGGGACAGCCGCAGGCGCGAAAAATCCAGAAATTCAGCCGCACATTCTAGGCCCCGAAAATCGGGGCCTTTTCTGAAACCCGCCTGAAAACCCTTTGAAAATCCGTCGGCTCAGGCCTTGACTGATGGGCAGCGCAAGCGCGCATCCGTCAACAAGCGAGGAGCAAGAGCAATGCCGAATATCGATTTCAAAGCAGCAGCCGTGGGCGCCGGCCTGGTGTTCATCGGAATGAAGGGCTTTTCCAAGAACAAGACCGCAGACGCGGCCCTGATTGCCGTGGGTGCTGTCATCCTGGCGAAACAGGCGCCGGTCATCGGCTCGATGGTTTAAGGGAGGGGACGACATGGCCCGCAAGATCGTCAAGCTGCCGAGCCTTTCCCGCGTCACGCCGGGATCGAAGGCCACCCTTGAACTGCCCATTGGCCCGACCTACGAGAACATTTTGTTCACGGCCAGCGGCACCGGCCTGACCACTGCAGCCTTCAAGCGCATCGATGTACTGCTGGATGGCAAGGTGGTTCAGACCTACAAGAACCTAGATCGCCTGATCGCGATCAATTCCTACTACAACCGGAGCACCGACAGCGCCAGCCAGTTCATGCTGCACTTTTTCCGTGGCGAGCTGATGGATGTGGTTTACCGGCGCGCGCCCGGTATCGGGACTTCCGATGTGCAGACCTTCCACATCGAAATCGAACTGGACAGCGCCGCACCTTCTGATATCGCCATGGAAGCGCATGCGACCGTGGACCCGGAGCCGCAGCCGCTGGGCGTGTTTTTCAAGGTCCGCGAATATCCGCACAGCGCAGCCGTGGCAGGCCAGGTCGAGATCGACAAGCTGCCGCGCGGGGCTTTCTATGGTGCAATCCATCTGTTCAAGTCGGATGTGTCGGCCGTGGAAGTCGAACTGGATCAGGTCAAGGTCATCGACGCCACAAAGTCAGTGCTGGAGCGGATGCAGAAATCGGCAACCCCGGTCGCCCGTGTGCCGCAGACGGCAAGCGCAACGCACATCGACATGATGCTTGAGGGCGATGTGGCCCAGGCGTTCAAGACCGACAGCGTGCGCGATTTCCGGGTGAAAATGACCCTGGACACCGCCGGCGCAACCGATATCGTCACCGAAACCCTGGACACCCTCCAGGGCGTGGGCTGAGGAGGGCGCTGCCATGGCCGGTTTTTTCGATGGGCTGACGCTTGGGGATATCTGGAACAGCGTCGTTGACCTGGAAAAAGCGAAAGTCCAGGCCCGCCTTGGCTACACCGAGCAGGGCCAGGCCGCGCTGGGGGAGCCTGCGCGCAGCCAGAACCCGCAGGCCCGGCCCTATACCGACAAGCCGGCGCAAGGGATTGACACCCGCACCGTGCTGATCGTCGGCGGGCTGGGCCTGGCCGCGCTCGTCGCCTGGAAGGTGATCCGCTGATGTTCGGGCCATTGGGGGCGATGAGCGGCGGCAGCAACAGCAACGCATCGTCGCTGCGCGCATCGACCACGACCAGCATTTCCCAGGGCAATATCTCGTTCGGCGGGAAATCGCGCATCGATGATCGCCTGATCCTGCTGGGCGTGGCCGGCGTCGGCGTGCTGCTGCTGGCCGTTGTCATGGGCAACCGCCCGCGCCGCAATCGGAAATAGGGGGCTGTCATGGGCTTAGCAATATTCGGTTCCAGTTCCGAGAACCTGACCCGCAACGAGACGCAAAATGTTTCGGGTGGCGCGGACAATGGCGCGTTCAACCTGTCGGCTTCGAGTTCAGATGTGACCGTCACCGATGGCGGGGCCATCGAGAAAATGGCCGAAATCACCCTGGGAGTCATCCAGCGCCAGGGCCAGGCCGAGCAGGCCGCGCTGCAATTTGCCGCCGACGCCGGACGGCCCGATGCCCAGCTACTCGCCAGGCAGACCACCATCATGATGCTGGGCATCGCCGCCGTGGTGCTATTTATGAACATGCCGAAGGGGAAGCGCAGGAGATGAAGCCGTACAAGTTGAGCGTGCGCGCCGGCGTTGAAGAGCAATATAGCATCGGCCCGGCGAATGTGATTTTCCTTGATCCAGAGGCAACCTATCGCGTGACCGTGAAGGCGCCGGAAAACGGCGAGGAATTCACGCTTTCGCCGGGCGGCGTGGTGCGCCTGTCACCGTTCGAGGAGCTGCGCGTCTCGCACAACAGTGCCAGCGATCAGATCGTGCCGCTGTTCGTCGGATATGACACCGATGCACAGACCGCGCAGGTGTCGGGAAACATGGAGATTATTGGCGGCAGCAGCAATACATTGAACCCGCCCAGCATCCAGCAGATCATCGATCCGGTCAAACCGCGCACGATTGGCACGAGCTATTATTCAGGCGTTGTCGCGGGCCTGGTGACGATGGTAGCGCCATCGGCAAATGTGAATGGCGTGCGCGTCGATTTTGCTACCGCCCGAGGATATCCCAGCACCGAGGCTGCGGTGCTGGTGAATACTGTAACGCCAGCCAGTGCTCGAGATGGCGCGATTATCGTCTGGGGTGTCGAAAATACTGCGGGCAACGGGCAGATGAAAGTCGCAAGCGGGTTGCCAGTCATCATCCCGCCAGGACATGGGCTGTTCGGATATACGAGCGCCAGCAGCTATTTGTCTGCAGTTTGGGAGGTGCTTTGATGATCGAGCAAGCGATTTCTGCGTTGGTCGCTGAGGGCATCACCAGCCCGACCGCCGACCAGATTGCAGCGAAATCACGGGATCTGGAAGCGGCCGCCGAGGCCGCGCGCGCGGCACTCAACCCACCGCCGGACCCGGCCGCCATCGAAGCCGAGCGCCAGCGCGCGCAGGCCGTGGACGCCTGGCTTGCCCGACTGCGCGACAACGACCCGAATCAGTTCGAGGCCGTGCGCCGGCTGCCGTTCGACGAGCAGGCGCGGCGCGCCGGGGTGTGATGCGGGAACTGGTGATTGGGCTGATGGCTGCCGGCGCGTTCATCTACTGGAAGGGCCGCGACATTCGCGCCCGCATGACCTTGAGCGGCGAGGGTTGGGATCGCCTGCATCCGGAGGTCAAGGCCCGCGCGCTGCGGGTGCTGGAGCAGGCGGCCCGGCAAGGGCTGCATGTGGGCATCTTCGAGGGCTGGCGCTCGCGCGAGCGTCAGGCGTCTCTGATGAAGGGCGGCACCAGTTGGACCAAGGATGTTGACAGCAGTTATCACCGATGGGGCCTGGCCGTTGATTTCGTGTTTCTCGACCGCCTGGGCCGCTGGACATGGCAGCCGGAGGGCGGCCGCAGCGATTGGGAAAAGCTGGGCCGCATCATCGAGGCAAACGGCTTCGAGTGGGGTGGCCGGTTTCGTCATTTTGACGGACCGCACGCGCAGCTACCGCTGTACCGCATCGCAGAACTGAAACGCCGATATCAGACGCCGGAGGCCGTATCATGGGCATGAAAAAATCTCGCGTTTCCGTCCGCATTGACGGTACATTCATCGCCGTGGTGGCCGCCGGCGCCGTCGCGGCCGTGGCGTGGGTAAAGCGCCGCGAGATTGCCGCCGGCCTCCAGAAAATCAACCCGGCCAGCGATCAGAATGTGATCTACTCTGGCATTTCCCGGGCCGGCGAGGCCGTGACCGGGAAAAAAGGCTGGTCGCTGGGGACATGGCTATACGATGTGACCCATGGCAATCCGTGACGAAATTCTGACCCTGCTGCAATCCGAGGCGATCCGGCGCAGCGTCCGAGTGCGTCTGAAAACGAACCTCGGGCCGGCGATCACAATTTACGATGCACGACGGCCGCAGGGCGCCAGCCTGCCCATGATCCGCGCCGGCGTGGTGGTCGAGGACGCCAGCGGCGCCCGCCTGTTCGCCGCGGGCGGCTGGCCGGAAACCGATTGGCCGCTGGCCGCCGCGCTGGGCGCGGCCGGCGCAGCCATCCTCTTTTTCACCGTCCGGGGGATCATGAAATGAGCCTGTGGGGTTGGCTGATGGGTGGCGGGAAAATGGCCGAGAAGGTGGCCGATGGCGTGATGGCCGGCGCCGATAAACTGGTTTACACCGACGAAGAAAAGGCCGAGGCCAGGGCACAGGCGCGCGAGTGGTTTTTGCGCTACCTGCAGGCCACACAGCCGCAGAATGTGGCACGCCGACTGATCGCGCTGATCCTGGTCGCGCTGTTCGCCGGCCTGATCCTGCTGGGTGTGCTCGCCTGGCCCTGGGCGCCGGAGTGGAGCGCCTACATTTTCCAGACCGTGCGCGATCTGCTGGTGATGCCGGTGGGCGTGATCGTAGGTTTCTATTTCGCAAAACAGATAGTCACGGAATGGAAGGGCAAATGATACAAATGATATTCGATGCCGGAGTGGCGCAGTTGGTGGTGAGTGTCGCCGGAATGATCATTGGCGGCGCGATCACCTGGGGCGCGATCCGTGCCGACATTCGGCACATCCACCGGGAACTGAGCCAGCTACGCGCCGCAGCAGATCGAGCGCATGAGCGCATAGATGACATTCTTTGCAATAAGGTAGAGAGGAGGGCATAAGATGGCCAGAAAGCGCAAGGCAAAACCGCATACCGGGCGGGATAGCTGTGGCCGGATCAAGGCCGGGTATCGGCTGACCTGTGCCGGCCGCGTGATCAAGGTCACCAAAAAGCGCCGCAGAAAAAGGGGTTGACAGGGTATAGACTATAGTCTATAGTCTAGTTGAGTGCAGGGGATTGGCCCCGAGCGCGATACCAGCCAGAAATGGCGAGGAGGACGAAATGAAAACCTATCATGATGCGACGGTTGAGGGTTGGAAACGAATTGCGGTAGTAGAATGGGATGGCGACCCTGATTGGACCAGATTCGGGGATGAAATCCCTGCTGATGAATTGCCAGATGATTTTGACGCCTGGAAACCGTATGACAAATTTGCTCATCTCGATTGCTCGGTGATCATTATGTCGAGGAACGGAATATGATGGGCGTGCCGACAGTAGAAAATCACAATCCAGACCCCGCATATTTGCGGGGTCTGGTGTCTCAAATAGGGCTGTCGCAACGGGAGGTCGCGCGCCGCTTGGGCGTCAATGAAACGCAGTTTAGAAAATACCTGACGCCACGATATAGAAAATCGCATCGTGCAGCGCCGTATCTGGTGCAATATGCGCTAGAGGCATGGGCCGCAGTCGTTGGCGGCACACGATAGAAAGCGCCGGCCATCGAGTTCCCGGCGCAATTCTCGGTTTTCCGCCTGCGCGCTGTCCAGCGCCGATTTCAGCCACCGAATCGAGCGCAGATGCCCGGCATGGTATCCACGGCGCTCGACACGATCCCATAGCAGCCCATCCGGCAGAACCCGGAATTCGTGCCAGTCGGGATGCAGCAGCAGCCCGGCCGCGCAACCGGCCAGCAGCACCGCCCAGCAGGGCGCCGAACCTTCCCGATCCCATCGCCGGATCGTCGCCGGCGATCGTTCGCAGAGCCGCGCGAAATCGTCCACCGACAGCCCGCCCATGACCCAAAACAGGTGCCGCAACCCGTACAGGTCATGAAAGTTTTTTATCACATCCCCGTGCATGATTATTTTTCCTTATCAGTTCCATGTGATCCATGCTCCGGGCGATTTTTTACCTGATGCCGGGTAGGGCTGAAAATTGGACCAAAGGGCGATTTCGGCAAGTTTCTTAGGAGGGAGACAGCGGCGCCGGCGGCGTCGCTCATTTGACATAATATCCATGGTTCCCGCGCGGCCGAAAGGGCAGGGGAGGGCGGGACAGCGGCATAAAACATTGAAATGCCGAGAATAAACGCGGCGGCCATGCTTCCCACCCGGCGCAAAAGTGCCTCGATCTCGCGGGCCATTTGTTCATTGTGGACCCGCTCCCCTTGCACCGACAAAAACACCTCGGCAGGTGAGATTTCCAGCAGTTCAGCGACCCGAATTGCCAGGCTTTCAGGCAATTTCCGGCGGCCTTTTCTGTAATCACAGATGACAGAAGGAG
>WFQE01000190.1 GCA_015487165.1 Paracoccaceae bacterium
CAGATGCTTGGCTTGCGCCCCTTTTGGCGGGCGATGGATCCCGAATCCCGCGCCCAGCTTGCAAAGGCGGTGCGCGAGATGCGCGGCGCGTTGCGGGCAGAGGGCGGGGTTTACAGGGGATTTGCACGCGATTTCAGGGCGGCCCTGCTGGCCGAACCCTTTGACCGAGCGGCATTGGAAAGGGTGTTGGCGCGACAGGCAGACATGCTGGCGCGCCGGATGTCATTGGGCCGGAAGGTTCTGGTTGACCGGATTGCCGAAATGACACCGGAACAACGCCGCGCCTTTGCAAGACGCTTGTCAAAGGCAAGACGCGGGCCGCACAAGCCGTGACGGCAAAGGCCAGGGTCGGGCAGCCGCCTCAGGCGGCGGAACTGAACAGCGTGACCATATCGCGCCCGTCGTTTTTCGAGGCATAAAGCGCCTCATCGGCGTGCCGCAGCAGCAGGTCGATATCCTGGCTGTGGGCGTTGCCCATGACCACGCCGATGCTGACCGTGACATGCAGCGCGCAACTTGCCGGGGCGGGCAGGTCAAACGGTGTCTGCCCGATGATCCGGCGCAGACGCTCGGCCGCCTTGCGGGCTTGGCTTTCATTTGTTTCCGGCATGGCGACAAGAAATTCCTCGCCGCCGATGCGGGAAACCAGATCGACACCGCGCAGGTTTTCCTGCAAACGGTGCGCGAATTCGCACAGCACATGATCGCCTGCGGCATGGCCGTATCGATCGTTGATGCGCTTGAACTTGTCGATGTCCAGCAGCATGACGGTAAAGCTTTTGCCGCTGCGCCGGGCCTTTTCGGATATCCGCGCCAGATGTTGCAACGCATAGCGCCGGTTGTAGAGGCCGGTCAGCGAATCCTGCACCGCAAGGCGCAGCGTGTCGTTCACATTGGCGCGCAGCCGGTCCGAGATATGCTTGCGCCGGATCTGCCCCTTGATGCGCATGATGGTTTCGGGCGGGTCCAGCGGCTCGTACAGATAGTCGCTGGCACCGATATCAAGCCCCTTGGCGGCGGTTTCCTGCTGGCCTTCGGGCACGACAAGGATGATGCCGCAATGGCGTGTCATGGGGCGCGAATGCAGGTGCGACACCAGGCGCAGCCCGTCGCCGCCACCGGCCAGTTTCGCATGAACCATGAACACGTCGGGCAGCTCCTCGGGCTGCAGGTCGAGAACGGCCTTGCTGTCGGTCATTTCCGTCCAGGTGAAATCGCGCTGCATGCCAAGGATCCGCACCCATTGTCGCCCCGCTTCGGCCGAGCCGGGGACCAGCACCGCACTGCCCCCTTCCAGGTCAAGACTGCGCCCCGGATCATAGTCATCAAGGCCCAGTGCCCGAGAGGTGGAGTCCCGCAGCCGCAGCTCGTCGAACATGAACTTGGCCCGCAGCAGGTTGCGTACCCGTGACAGCAGGGCCAGGTCGTTGATCGGCTTGGTCAGAAAGTCGTCAGCCCCGCTTTCAAGACCGCGCAGCCGATCTTGCGGGTTGATCAGTGCGGTTACCATCACCACCGGGATATGTGCGGTTTCCGGGTTGTCCTTGATCTTTCGGCAGACGGTAAATCCGTCCATGTCGTCCATCAACACATCGAGCAGCACAAGATCGGGCTGGCATTCGACAACCTTGGCAAGCGCCTCTTTTCCGCTTTCGGCCTGCAAGACGTCGAAATAGGCCTCGGTCAGCTTGGCCTCGAGGATCATCCGGTTGATGGCCATATCGTCGACGATCAGTATCGTTCCAGACATATGGCCCCCCGACACACCGTTGAATCATTCACATGCTTGCTGGACTCAGTTAAGTCGCAAGGTATTAAGAAATCCTTTCCATCAACGGATCGGACAGCCAGAGGAGGGCATCTTGAACCGGGAGCGTGCCGAAATCATTGCCATAAGGGCGCTGGAATGGCTGGCCGGGCAGGATGACCTGCTGGGCGTGTTTCTGGGGGCCAGCGGGGCGGCGCCCTCGGATCTTGCAAAAATGGGGGCGGATCCCGTCTTTCTGGGGGCGGTGCTGGATTTCGTGCTTTTGGACGATGCGCATGTGCTGGCCTTTTGCAATGCGATGGACCTGCCGCCCGAGACACCGCTTCAGGCGCGCCAGGCCCTGCCCGGCGGGGCCGAGGTCAACTGGACCTGAGTGTCAAGGTTTCCGCATGGTCCGAATTGACCGGCATTTGGTCATGGGGTAGTCAGGGACGACTGTATCACGGTATCCCGGTGCATACCGCGTCCGGGCCGATCTGGGGGACGAGACATGGCCGAAATCACCCGCGAATCCATGGAATATGACGTCGTTATCGTTGGCGCCGGCCCTGCCGGATTGTCGGCCGCGATCCGTATCAAGCAGCTTGATGCCGACCTGTCGGTGGTGGTGCTGGAAAAGGGTTCCGAGGTGGGCGCGCATATCCTTTCGGGGGCCGTGCTTGACCCGGTCGGCCTGGATGCGCTGATCCCCGACTGGAAGGAACGCGGCGCCCCCATCAACGTGCCCGTGCGCGAAGACCGCTTTCTGATTCTGGGCGAGGGGGGCTCCATGCGCATCCCCAACTGGCCCATGCCGCCGCTGATGAACAATCACGGCAAATATATCGTCTCGATGGCCAATGTCTGTCGCTGGATGGCCGAACAGGCCGAGGCAATGGGTGTCGAGATCTTCCCCGGCATGGCCTGTTCCGAGCTGGTCTATGGCGAGGATGGCCGCGTCAAGGGCGTGGTCGCCGGCGAATTCGGCCTGCAAAAGGATGGCACGCCGGGGCCGGCATATGAGCCCGGGATGGAGCTGCACGGCAAATACGTGTTCCTGTCCGAGGGCGTGCGCGGGTCGCTGGCCAAGGAGGTGATCGCGAAATTCGACCTGGGCCGCGGCCATGACGTGCAGAAATTCGGCCTCGGCATGAAGGAAATCTGGGACATCAAGCCCGAGAACCACCGCGAGGGCCGCGTCATCCACACCATGGGCTGGCCGCTGGGCGGCAATGCGGGTGGCGGCGGATTCATATATCACCTCGACAACAACCAGGTGTTCATCGGCTTTGTCGTGCATCTGAACTATGCCAACCCGCATCTTTACCCCTACATGGAATTCCAGCGTTTCAAGCATCACCCTGACGTGGCCAAGATCCTCGAGGGCGGCAAGCGGGTTGCCTATGGCGCGCGCGCGATATCCGAGGGCGGCTGGCAGTCGATCCCCAAGGTGGTGTTTCCGGGCGGCGCTCTGCTGGGCTGTTCGGCCGGGCTGGTCAATGTGCCGCGCATCAAGGGCAACCACAACGCCATGCTGTCGGGCAAGGCCGCGGCCGAGGCCGCTGTGGCTGCGATTCACGCAGGTCGCGCCGGTGACGAGCTGGCCGAATACGAAACCGATCTGCGCACGGGCCCGGTGGCAAAAGACCTCAAGCGCGTGCGCAACGTCAAACCGCTGTGGTCGAAACTGGGCATGTTCCCCTCGCTGATCCTGGGCGGGTTCGACATGTGGGTGGCCAACCTTACCGGCTGGAACCCGCTGGGCACGCTGAAACACGGCAAGACCGACGCCGAGGCGACCGAGCCCGCCGACCAGCACGAGGTGATCGCATATCCCAAACCCGACGGGGTGATCTCGTTCGATCGGCTGACCAATGTCGCCTTTTCCAACACCCACCACGAAGAGGACGAGCCCTGCCATCTGGTGCTGGCTGACCCCGACATTCCGATAAAGGTGAACCTGCCGAAATATGCCGAACCGGCCCAGCGTTACTGCCCCGCCGGCGTCTATGAGGTGGTGCGCGACGAGGACGGATCGAACCCGCGCTTTGTGATCAATTCGCAGAACTGCGTGCATTGCAAGACCTGCGATATCAAGGATCCCTGCCAGAACATCACATGGAAGACGCCCCAGGGCGGCGACGGGCCGAACTATCCCAATATGTGAAGCACGGGAAATTGTGCAGCAGTGGGCGGTTTTGCATATCGGGCTGCATTGCCATTCGGCGGGCGGGCCTCTAGGCTGAATCCGATCAATGTTTCTTGACCGGAGAACCACCGCGTGACCTTGCAGATCAGGCCTGTCCTTGTTGCCGCCTCGACCGCCATCGCCTTGCTGATGCAGCCCATTGGTGCGCAATCCGCCGAAAGCCTGGCTGGCGCCTATCTGGCCGCCAACCAGGCCAATTACGATGGCGATTATGTTGCCGCCGCGCGGTATTTTACCGAGGCCCTGAAATTCGATCCGAAAAATCCGGAACTGCTGCAAAACGCGCTGATCGCCTATATCGGCAAGGGCGACCTGAAATCCGGCAAGGCCATTGCGCAGCGGCTGGAAAGCCTCAAGGCCGACAGCCAGCTCGCACAGCTCGTGCTGCTGGCCGAAAATATCAGGAAGGGCGATTTCAAGGCCGCCCAAAAGGCCTTTGGCAAGGACAAGGGCTTCAGCCCGCTTCTTGACGGGTTGATGAAGGGGTGGATTGAACTTGGCCTCGGGCGCATGTCGCAGGCGCTTGACAGTTTCGATTCCATGGCCGGGGAAAACCAGGCCATGAGGGCCTTTGCCGACTATCACAAGGCGCTTGCGCTGGCGATCGTGGGCGATTTCGAAAAGGCCGAACAGATTCTGCGGGGCCAGAATGGGGTGCCCCTGCGCATCGGGCGTGGCAGCCTGATCGCCCATATCGAGGTGCTTTCCCAGCTCGATCGCAGCAAGGACGCGCTGAAGATCATCGACGATGTTCTGAACGGTTCTGGCGACCCGCAGGTCACGGCCCTGCGCGACCGCTTGCGCAAGGGGGAAACCCTGCCTTTCGACGTGGTGACCGATGCGCGCGAGGGCGCGGCCGAGGTATTTCTCAGCCTCGCATCGGTGCTGTCCGACCAGCAAAATGATCGCTTTGGCCTGATCTACGGGCGGCTGGCCGAATATCTGCGCCCCGATTTTACCCGCGCGATCCTGCTGGTGGCCGATATTCTGGACAACCAGGGGCAATATGATCTGGCGGTTGCCGAATACAACAAGGTGGCACCTTCGGATCCCAGCTTTTACAGCGCCGAGATCGGCCGGGCCAGCGCCCTGCAATCGGCGGGCAAGCCCGAGGCCGCCATCGAGGTGCTGCGCAATCTCGCCAAGGCGTATCCCAAGGTGCCCTCGGTCTTTATCGCGCTGGGCGATGCGCTGCGCCGGGAAAAGAAATTTGCCGAGGCAACCAAGGCCTATGACAGGGCCATCGCCCTGCTGCCAGACCCCAAGCCGGAACACTGGTTCGTCTATTATTCCCGCGGCATCACCTATGAGCGCGAAAACCAGTGGGACAAGGCCGAGGCCGATTTCCGCTTTGCGCTGAGTCTGTCGCCGGATCAGCCGCTGGTGCTGAACTATCTTGGCTATGGGTTGGTGGAAAAGGGCATCAAGATGGACGAGGCCCAGCAGATGATCAAGAAGGCCGTCAAGCTGCGCCCCAACGACGCCTATATCACGGATTCCCTGGGGTGGGTCTATTATCAGCTTGGGAAATACCAGCAGGCGGTTCCGGTGCTTGAGCGCGCGGTTCAGCTCAAGCCGCTGGATCCGATCATCAACGACCACCTGGGTGATGCCTACTGGATGGTCGGCCGCCGGCTGGAGGCCGAATTCCAGTGGCGCAGGGCGCTTTCGGACAAGCCCGAGGAAAAGGATGCAAAGCGCATCAAGCGCAAGCTCGAGGTCGGGCTGGACCAGGTGCGCAAGGAAGAATCCGTCAACCAGGCCGCCAATGATTGAACGCCACGCGCCAGCCAAGATCAATCTGGCGCTGCATGTAATCGGAAGGCGCGCTGACGGGTATCACCTGCTTGATTCTCTGGTCGTCTTTGCCGATCACGGCGATCTGCTGCGCATTTCCCCGGCGTCCGAGCTGTCTTTGACCATCGGCGGGCCCATGGGCGCGGGCTTGACGGCTGGTGCCGACAATCTGGTGCTGCAGGCGGCGCGGTTGATCCTGCCGCCGGACAAGGGCGCGAGGATCACGCTGGAAAAGAACCTGCCGGTCGCGGCTGGTATCGGGGGGGGCTCTGCTGATGCGGCGGCCTCCCTTTGTGCCCTTGCCGATCTGTATGAACTGCCCATGCCTTCGGCGCGCTCGATCCTGATGCTGGGGGCGGATCTGCCGGTCTGTCTGTTGGGTCGGGCCGCGCACATGAAAGGGGTGGGCGAAAGGCTGATCCCGGTTGGCGGGTTGCCCGATCTGCCGGCGGTGCTGGTCAACCCGATGCAGGCGGTCGCGACCGGCGAGGTGTTCGGTCGCCTTGAAACGCCGAATAACCCGCCGCTGTCGCCCCTGCCCGAGGGCGCCGATCTGGCGGGCTGGATGAGTTGGCTGGCAGAGCAGCGCAACGATCTGCAAGGCCCGGCGCTGGAGGTCGCGCCGGTGATCGGCAAAGTGCTGGCGGCAATCGACAACACCGAAGGCTGCCGGCTGGCGCGGATGTCGGGCTCGGGCGCAACCTGTTTCGGGCTGTTTGGATCGGACGCGCAGGCGCAGGCGGCCGCGGATGCCCTTGCTGCGGATAATCCCGGGTGGTGGGTCAGGAAGGTCGTGTTGCGGGGTGGTCAGGAAACGCGCGACACCACATAGTCGGCCAGCCCGATCAGATGGTCGCGGATCTCGCCATCGGGCAGGGCGGACAGCGCGCGTTTTGCCTTGTCGGCCCAGTCCAGCGCATCGCGCCGGGTCTGTTCCAGCGTGTCGTGCCGGCGCAGGATTTCCATCGCATGTTCAAGATCGCCGTCGCGCTGGTCGCCCTTTTCGATCACCCGTGCCCAGAAGGCGCGTTCAGTTTCGTCGGCCAGCGCCACCGCCTTGATGACCGGCAGCGTCAGCTTGCGTTCACGGAAATCATCGCCCGTGTTCTTGCCCAGGTCAGAGCTGGAGCCGCCATAGTCCAGCAGGTCATCGACGATCTGAAAGCTGATCCCCAGCGCATCGCCATAATCGCGCAGCGCGGCAACCACGGCCTCGTCGGCACCGGCGATCACGCCGCCAACCTCGGTTGCGGCGGAAAACAGCGCGGCCGTCTTGCCACGGATGACCTGCAGATAGACGCCCTCGTCAGTGGCCAGATCCTGCGCCGCGCTCAGCTGCAGAACCTCGCCCTCGGCAATGGTGGCCGAGGCATTGGCCAGGATATCGAGCACCCTCAACGAGCCGGTTTCGACCATCAGCTGGAAAGACCGCGAAAACAGGTAATCGCCCACCAGCACCGACGACTTGTTGTCCCACATCAGGTTGGCAGTGGGGCGGCCGCGGCGCTGGGTGCTTTCGTCAACCACGTCGTCATGCAGCAGGGTCGCGGTATGGATGAACTCGACGGTGGCGGCCAGATGCACATGATGCGGCCCGTCATAGCCGCACATCCGCGCCGCCGCCAGCGTCAAGAGCGGGCGCAGGCGCTTGCCCCCGGCCTCGACCAGATGGGCCGTGACCTCGGGGATGCGCGGGGCGTTGTCGGAATGCATGCGTTTGCGGATCAGGCTGTCAACGGCGGCCATGTCGTCGCCCAGCAGCTTGGCTAGGGCTTCGTGGGGTTTGGCGGCTCCGTTGACCTGATCCATATTGCCTGTCCTGTTAATCGCTCGACAAAGCCGCGGCTCTGCCGTTAAGTCGTTGCATGAAGGAACTCTTGCGCACCAATGACCCGACCATCATCGCATTCGCCACATCGCTCCTGCGCGGAGAGGGTATAGACTGCTTTGAATTGGACGTCCATATGAGCGTGCTCGAAGGCAGCATCGGCATAATGCCGCGCCGCCTGATGGTGATCGACGATGACCTGTTCATTGCAAGGGCGGTGATGCGTGACAACGGTATTGATGTGACGGGCTGATTTTCGTGTTTTCCGAAAGTGATCTGACATGCGATGGCTTTCTCGACGGGCGGTTGCGGCTGTGGCAGCCCCGTCAGGGCTATCGCGCCGGCAGCGATCCGGTCTTTCTGGCGGCAGCGGTGCCTGCACGGGCAGGGCAGACGGTGCTGGAACTGGGCTGCGGGGCAGGGGCAGCGGCGCTTTGCCTGGGCTGGCGGGTGCGGGGTATCGACCTGACCGGCGTGGAACGTCAGCCCGCCTATGCCGCGCTGGCCCGGCGCAACGCCGCCGAAAATGGTATTCCGCTAGAGGTCGTTCAGGCCGATCTGGCAGCATTGCCCGATGATCTGCGCGCCCGCAGCTTTGACCATGTGATCGCAAACCCGCCCTATCTGGAACCCGGCAGGGGCACCCCTGCGGGCGACAGCGGCAAGGAACAGGCCTTTCGCGAGGAAACCCCCCTTTCGATGTGGCTTGACGTGGCCACCCGGCGCCTGGCGCCGGGGGGGTGGCTGACGATGATATTGCGCGCCTCGCGTCTGGCGGCGCTGCTGCGGCGGGTGGATGACCGCCTTGGCAGCATCTCGGTTTTGCCTCTTGCGGGCCGCCAGGGGGACGTTGCCGGGCGCATTCTGATGCGCGCACGCAAGGGTGGAAGGGGTGAATTCCGGCTGTTGGCCCCGCTTGTGCTGCACGAGGGCGCAACGCACCGCCATGACGGCGAAAGCTATGCCGCAACAGCAAAGAGCGTGCTGCGAGATGGCAAGCCGTTGGAATTTTGACGAAATCTTGATTTTTCGCAGTATGAATGGCGGAAACGCGTGGATTCCGGGTGGCGGAACCCCGCCGATATACCGGGGTATCGCGAAAATTTGCGTGATGAAAAGGATGACACGACTCAAATTCTGTGGTGCAATCCCCATGTAACAAGAACAACAATAATGACACAGGCCTTAACACAAAGGAGACATGACATGAGCTTGAGTTCACATCTTCAGGAACTCCAGAGGAAACACGAAGCACTCTCCAAAAAGGTCGAAATGGCACAGCGAAGCCCGGGCACTGACAACCTGGAAATCATCAAGCTGAAGAAGCAGAAACTCAAACTCAAGGAAGAAATCGAGCGACTTCAACTCGCCTGACCTCTCTTCCGGCGCCCCGTACGCGCCGCGAGTATCGCGCCCGCTGTGATCAGCAGGGCCGCATTCAGCAAAGTGGGCGAGGCCACGGCCTTGCCCGCCACGACGAGGATGATCGTCGAAACCAGAGGCGCCGCATATGAGGCAACGCCCAGCATCTGGATGTTGCCTTTTTTCATGCCGATATCCCACAAATAGAACGCCGCCCCGACCGGCCCCAGACCCAGCAGGAATATCGCCAGCCAGCCCGCATTCGTTGCCGGCCAGGCGGTTTCTTCAAACGCCATATGCGCCACCAGCGACAGCACGGCCGTTGCCAGGCAATAAAGGCCCACGATGTCGGTCGGCACATCTGCCACCCGGCGGCTGAGCACCGAATATCCCGACCATGTCAGCGCGCAGCCCAGCGCCAGGATATAGCCGATCAGATATGTGCCGCTGGGCAAGGCGCCCCTCGGCAGGATCAACAGCCCCGCCCCGCCCAACGCCAGCACCGCACCCGCCACATGGCCCGCGCGCAGGCGCTCGCCGGGCAGAAGCCCCGAAAACAGCACGATCAGCAGCGGCCAGAGATAGGCGATCAGGCTGGCTTGAGCAGGCGGCGCCAGGCGCAGCGCCGAGAAATACAGAAAATGATAGCCAAACAGCCCGGCCACCCCCAGCAGCCAGACCCGCCACGGCGCGCGGATCAGGCGCAACGGATTCACCCCGCGCAGGGCCGACCACGCCAACCCGATCGCCCCGCCGACGGTAAAGCTCATGGCGGTCAGTTGCAGTGGCGGCACGGGGGCGGTGTAAACGGTCAGCAGCGCCAGAAGCGACCACAGAAGGATCGCGCAAAATCCGATGATGGTGGCAGCGGGGCGTGACATGGTTTGTCTGATAACGCCCCGCGCACCGGAAGGGAATGCCCCCAGCCGAGCCCGTTCAGGTCATGTATTGCCCACCATTGGCGGTCAGGGTCGCGCCGGTGATGAAACCGGCATCGTCAGAGGCCAGGAACACGACGCAGCGCGCGATGTCTTCGGGCTCGCCCAGCCGGCCCACGGGGATCTGCGCGATGATGCCCTCGCGCACCTTTTCAGGCACGGCCATGACCATCTCGGTCGCGATATAGCCGGGGCAGATGGCGTTGACCGTGATCCCCTTGCGCGCACCTTCCTGCGCCAGCGATTTGGTAAAACCGATGTCGCCTGCCTTGGCAGCCGCATAGTTGGCCTGCCCCATCTGGCCCTTTTGCCCATTGATGGACGATATGTTGATGACCCGGCCAAAGCCGCGCTCGCGCATGCCGGGCCAGATCGGGTGGGTCATGTTGAACAGCCCGTCAAGATTGGTCTGCATCACCTGCTGCCACTGCTCGCGCGTCATCTTGTGGAACATGGCGTCGCGGGTGATGCCGGCATTATTGACCAGAATGTCGATCGGGCCAAGATCGGCCTCGACTTGGCTGACCCCCTCGACGCAGGCGTCATAATCGGCCACTGACCATTTATAGGCCTTGATCCCGGTTTCCTTGGTGAAACGGGCCGCGGCCTCGTCATTTCCGGCATAGTTCACGGCAACGCGGTGTCCTGCGTCCTGCAGGGCCCTGGCAATCGCCGCGCCTATGCCGCGGGTGCCTCCGGTTACCAGTGCTACTCGTCCCATGTCTGTTGTTCCTTTTCGGTTTTTTCCGTTGTCAGGGATTTGGGGGCCTTCCCTTGCCCCCGGTCGGGTGATGGTGGGCCGGGTCGCCCCGGCCCGATGATGTCAGTCGCGCTCGACACACATGGCGACACCCATGCCGCCGCCGATGCACAGCGTGGCCAGCCCGCGCTTGGCGTCGCGGCGCTGCATTTCGAACAACAGCGTGTTCAGGATGCGCGCGCCGGATGCCCCGATCGGGTGGCCGATGGCAATGGCGCCGCCATTCACGTTCACGATCTCGGGGTTCCAGCCCATTTCCTTGTTCACGGCCAGGGCCTGCGCGGCAAAGGCCTCGTTCGCCTCGACCAGGTCAAGGTCGTCCACGCTCCACCCCGCCTTTTCCAGCGCCTTTTTCGAGGCCGGAACCGGGCCGATGCCCATGATCGACGGGTCAACGCCTGCCGTGGCATAAGACTTGATGCGCGCCAGAGGGGTGATGCCGCGCTTTTCGGCGTTCTCGGCGCTCATCAGCAGAACGGCGGCGGCGCCGTCATTGATGCCGCTGGCATTGGCGGCGGTCACGCTGCCCTCGCGGTCAAAGGCCGGGCGCAGTTTCTGCACCGATTCCAGCGTGGCGCCGTGGCGGATATATTCATCCTTGTCCACCACGGTGTCGCCCTTGCGGGTTTTCACGGTAAAGGGGGTGATTTCGTCGTCGAAACGGCCGGATTTTTGCGCGGCTTCGGCCTTGTTCTGGCTGGCAACGGCAAATTCATCCTGCATGTCACGGCTGATCTGCCATTTGCGGGCGACGTTTTCGGCGGTGTTGCCCATGTGATAGCCGTTGAAGGCATCCCACAGCCCGTCGCGGATCATGGAATCGATGAATTTCAGGTCGCCCATCTTCTGGCCCGCGCGCAGATGTGCGACATGGGGGGCGAGGCTCATGTTTTCCTGGCCGCCGGCGATGACGATATCCGCATCGCCCAGCGCGATATGCTGCGCGCCCAGAGCCACGGCCCGCAGGCCCGATCCGCAGACCTGGTTGATGCCCCAGGCGGCGCTTTCGATGGGCAGGCCGGCGTTGATATGGGCCTGCCGCGCCGGGTTCTGGCCCTGGCCGGCGCTGAGGACCTGGCCGAGGATGGTTTCCGAGACCTCGCTTGCGTCGATGCCTGCACGGGCAACCACGGCCCGCAGCACCTCGGCGCCCAGATCATGCGCTGGCGTGTTGGCAAAAGCGCCATTGAAGCTGGCGACGGCGGTTCTGGCTGCTGCTGCAATCACGATATTGGTCATTTTCAACCCTTTCCGAATGTGATTCCCGAAGAATATTCTGCGGCGCAGCATAAACATCAGGGGCCTGCATGTCACGACCGGCCTTGTCGCATCAATCTTGCGAAATGCAGATAATATATTAATCAAAATTGCGCAATAGCAAATTGCGATATGCTATTAGTTACGCAATGGTGTTGTTTTTCCGGAATGCCGCGATTGCAACCAGCGCCGTCAACAATTGCGCGGCCGGGCCAGCAGGCAGGGAGAATCACGATGCGGCAGCCAGCGCGCCGTCGCTGTTCTGCCAGTCGGGGTTGGTTGTCGGATAGCCGAACAGATAGCCCTGCAGGCAATCTATCTCCGCAGATTGCAGAAAGGCGGCTTCCTCCGGCGTTTCTACAGCCTCGGCCACGGTCAGCATGTCGAAATGCTGGCCGATTGAAACAAGCGCCGCGGCCAGCACCTGGTTGTTGGCGTCCTGATTGATGTTGCGGATGAACGACCCGTCGATCTTGAGGATGTCGAAATAGAAATCCTTTAGGTAACGGAACGCGGTATAGCCGGCGCCGAAATCGTCCAGCGCAAAGGAAATGCCGCGCCGATGCATGTCGGCCATGAAGACCGTCACGAGATCAGGCATGATCATGGCCGAGGATTCGGTGATTTCAAGGATCAGCCTTTCGGCACTTGTCGGGGTATGGGCGAGCCCCCTGTTCAGCGTTTCCATCCAGCGGGGATAGCCGATCGAACGCGCCGACATGTTGATCGAAAGGCGCAATGTCGGATAACGGGCAAGCGCCGCCAGCCCCGCCTCAAGCGCAAGGCAGTCAATGATTCGCCCGACCTCGCGGGTTTCGGCGGCAGGCATGAACTGGCCGGCGGGCAGGATCGTGCCGTCGCGGTCAAGAATACGGATCAGCCCCTCGTAAAAGGCGGTGCGATCCGGGGCGCGGGCCGAGACCACCGGCTGATAGGCCAGCAACACGTCGCCCCGCCTGATGGCGTCCTCGATCAGACGAAAGATCGCCTGGTCCTGCTGGCCCGAGGCAACGGCCAACGGGTTTTCCATCGGGTCGGCTGGTGCGGTGGCGGCGGTCATCTGTTCCCTCCTCGGCGGTTTGTGGGGGCAGGATGGCGCGAGGCGGGTAAATATCCGGTAAATATTCGCAGTTTGTTCCAATTTTCGACAAAGCAGTGTAAACTTTTCAATCCATTGAATTTCGGAGGAAAAATGGAAAATCGCTGCCCCTGGTGCGGAAATGCCGAAATATATGTTCGTTATCACGATACCGAATGGGGCGTTCCCGAACGTGACAGTCGCGCCCTGTTCGAAAAGCTGATTCTCGACGGTTTCCAGGCGGGGCTGAGCTGGCTGACGATACTGAAAAAGCGCGATGCCTTTCACGCGGCCTTCGACGGCTTTGATCCCGAGGCGATCGCGCGCTATGGCCCGGCCGATGTGGCACGCCTGCTGAATGACGCAGGCATCATTCGCCACCGCGGCAAGATCGAGGCGACCATCGGCAACGCCCGCGCTTGGCTGAAGATCGAGGAGCGCGAGGGGTTTACGGATTTCCTGTGGCGCTATGTGGACGGGCGGCCCAATGTCAACCATTTCACGACCATGGACGAGGTTCCCGCGCAGACCGAAACCTCGCGCCGCCTCTCGCGCGAGCTCAGGGCCGCCGGGTTCAAATTTGTCGGCCCCACGATCGTTTATGCCTTCATGGAGGCGGTTGGCATGGTCAACGACCACCTGGTCAGCTGTCCGCGCCACCGCGAGGTGCAGGCGTTGTGGGGGTGAATAGGGGCCGTGATATGATGGCAAAACTTTTCAGATTGCCTGCATTCGGCCCACTACCCCTCGGGCGTGGGGGTGCCCTCGGCCTGCCACTTTTCCTTGATCCGGTCGGTGGTCAGCCGGCTGCCGTCATGGCTCCATCCCGGCGGCGCCAGCGCGTAGGCGAGGCGCTGTTTCAGGGTCAGACCGGGGCGCAGAATGTCGTGGAACAGGGCAATCCATTCATGGAAGGCCACCCGCAGCAGGTTGAAGGTGCCAAGGTTGCGCACCAGCCCGTATTCGACCGGCTCGTTTTCATCCTCGGGAACGAAGGTGCCGAACAGCTTGTCCCAGATGATGAAGACGCCGGCATAATTGGCATCCAGATATTTCGGGTTGCGCCCGTGATGCACGCGGTGGTGGCTGGGCGTGTTCATCACCGCCTCGAACCAGCGGGGCATGCGGTTGATGGCCTCGGTATGGATCCAGAACTGGTAGATCAGGTTCAGCCCGCCCACAAAGATCACCATCGCCGGGTGAAAGCCCAGCAGCAACAGGGGCACCCGCACCACCATCATCAGGGTGAACGTGCCGGTCCAGGTCTGGCGCAGCGCGGTCGTCAGGTTGTAGTGCTGGCTGGAATGGTGGTTCACATGGCTGGCCCAGACCCAGCGCACCCGGTGGCCGAAACGGTGCACCCAGTAATAGCGCAGATCGTCCAGAACAAAGCACAGCGCCACCACCCACCAGG
>WFQE01000191.1 GCA_015487165.1 Paracoccaceae bacterium
CGCCATCGCGCGTACCCTGTGTTTGCTATGGGAGAGACCGCTTCTTGACGGCGGAGACCGCTTGGGTAACCATATCAGGGCATCCGGGGCACCGGATGCCCCATGACCTGCTGACCTAGGCGGCCAATTCTTCCCAATATAGGACGTTGTCTGTGAACCGGCATGCAAGATTGACCCCTGTATTGGGGCAATCGGCGTCCAAAAGTGACCCCCCTGATATTTTGGATCAGAAGCCTTCTCAACGGATTGAGGAGGCGAGTTGGGGATGTTGGTCGTGGAGACGATTGCGAAGATCAGGCGGGCGTATTTCATCCATGGGAAATCGATCAAGCAGATCTGCCGGGAGTTGCGGGTGTCGCGGAGTGAGGCGAGAGCGCGCCACCGGTCCGAGCGCCGCGCCGAACGGTGCGCAAGGTGGTGCGATCTGGCGCCACGGAGTTCAGTTATGGCCGAGCGTCTTCGCCGACGCAAAGATGACAACCGCGCTCCTCGACCGGCTCACACATCATTGCGAAATCGTTGAAACCGGCAACGAAAGCTGGCGCTTCAAAAACCGGGCGTAATACCTGACCGCCACACCGCAGGCCCGCCGCCGCTGCGTTACAGGAAAACTACGCAGCGCCGGGCCAGCTCAGCACAAAGGGGGGGGGTCAAAATTGGACGCCGATAGGGGGGCAACTTTAAATGCCGATTGACACGCACGAGCTCCGCACCGTCTCTAACGGCTACCCGGACTACCGCAACACCCGTACCGAAAGCGTGCGTCGGCCGGAGCCGCTGACCGACGTTTCCATGGGCGAGATCCTCGAGGAGGCCATCGGACTCGAGCCCGGGCGATGGACCCGTCGCGACCAGATGCGGGTGTCGGCGTATCTCAAGGCGAATGGCTGGAAGCGGTACCGACGGCGGGATGGGGGTGGGCGCGAATGGCGGTATAGGCAAGACTCGGCATAGGCCCTGATAAATGGGGAAATCGGCCCAAATCGGCCATTTATTCACTTCGACTTCAATTGCGGCCTTCGTAATTCGCCAGTTCGTCGGCCACCCGATTAACCGGCCCGCCGTGATGCGCGAAGCAGCAGCCTCAGCGGCCGCCGTGGTGCTTCCCGCCTTCTCCAATACCTGCCCTGCAATCCATGTGCTGAAGGATGCGTGGGCCTTAGAGCCAAGTCGATTGCAGATTCACGATCACTGCGGCCGCCCCGGTTAATACCAGCGTGAAAACCGCGAAGAGAACCAGTGCAAGCACGATCGGCCCGAGTTTGCCCGGCAGCTTGTAAACCAATCCCCAAAGCCATTCCGGACGCCCGGTGCCCTTTTCAAGACTGCGGTCGATCACCGTCGCATAAAGCGGTATGGCGCTGACCAGCGTCGCATAGAGGTAGACACCTGAAAGATTTTCAAAAAGTGCGGATCGGACAAGTGTGGGTCCGACCACCTGCAGCGCCAGCCAGTGATCCCCTCCGAACGAGCCGAACCAGTCGGCCGAGACGAAGTAGATCACCGCGTGCAACAGGAGGAATATGATGACTCTGGCTGGCAGGTCGATCAGGAGGACGCGACCATGCACGGCTCCGTCGCGTTGTTTGGCGACACTGGCGGCATAAAGAAAGAAGCTCACGTAGTTGATGGCGAATACAACGGGCAATCCGTTCGTCACGACCTGTCGAAAAAAACGGCTGAATGCGGGTCCGTTATTCAACAACATCGCCCCGAAGCCCGGCGTGAGCGCGATATAGAGCAGCAGGAGCGGAAACAAACCGAGGCAGCTGACAATCAATGTGTTGCGGGCAAATCGCAAGAACGGCATGCTGATGTTGAAGTATTTTTCCATTGCACAGCACCTTGCCAGTATTTCGGGTCCGATGCGAGGAACGCTACATCGGTCGAGGTCGCGGACGCCATACCGTAGGCTGATCCCATGTCACCTGTGCTGTCGCGCTGGATCTAATGTTGTGGCCACTTGCGAGACAGGCTGTACCGCTGCCACTGATTGACCTGTCCACTTTCCCGCTTGCCCTCGCTCCTGCCCGCACACGGCCCGAAGTGGCCATTGGCCCGACTTCTGAGACGCCGCACCGTGGCGTGAATAGCAGCCATTGGTGCAACGTGCAGCGAAAGTGCCACCCGAAGGTTAGCAGAGCGGATTGTCCTGCAAATTGTGACATTAAGGTCAATGGCTGCTTTTAGCTTGATTGTGATCCTGCCCCCGTTTCACCGGACAGCTAAGCGGTTTCGGTTTGGGCCCTTCGGAACTGGCGTGGCGAGCGCCATTTGAGGGCCGAGTGCGGGTGATTTTCGTTATGGTCCTCAATCCAGCCTAGCAGTGTCCCAACGGATGGTGACTGATCCTCCAGCGCGCCGCCAATTCCTTCTGGTTCAAACGAGTCGGTTGCATTTCTTACTCCTTCCCCTCCGCCACGCACTCCCGCGTTTCCCGGTGCCAAGGAACCGCTGCGTGAATGTGGCGCAATTCCGGGCGCATGCGGCACGAGGTTTCCGGAAGAGACACGATCTTGGGCGCAACCAAGGCCGATTTCGGGCCGTAGTCTCTGTTTGCGATTCCGGCGGTACGAGTTTGGGAATTTCAGGGCGTTTTTTTTCAGAGCGCCATGAACTGTTCGCGCTGCTCTGACCAGACAGCGGAGAAACCTGTCTTGATAAGAGTGTCCGTGGTCATTCCCGCGGGCTGCTCGCCCTTTGCGATCGCGTCCAGAAGTTCCGGTGCCAGCTTCGCCAGATCGACGATATGTCGAACCCGGTGCTTCGAAGTACCTTCAGCCCGCGCAATTTCAGTGAAGGTCTTGCCTGCGATGACCATCGCCAACCAGCGCCGTGCCTTCACGATGTTCTGCACCAGCGTTCTGTCGATCTCCGCTGGTGCATCGCTTCACAACTCAAAGGGCTCTGATCCCAAGTGGATGAAAGTTCAGTGGTAGTGACCTGCCGCTGAGACATTGGCGGGACAAATTCCCCTGCTCTATTTGAAAAATTCCCCTGTTCGGCTCGGAAAAGCTCCCTGTTCTTTTCTATTGGGAAATGCCCGATATGTCATTGAATAATTGCGGAAACTTTGGATTATACTGGCGTCAGAACCCCAAAACACCGGAAATACCCTGTTATTTTCCCTGTTTGCAGGGAATATTTCAGAGACGGGATGGCCTCAGACTGCCTGCACCGCCACGAAATTCGGATGTCATGTGAAGATCAACACGCCCGCCATCAGATGGCAGACCCTCAGGCCCGGCGGATCTCGATCCGGGCGCGCAGGCCGTGGTTGCCAGACTCGAAGGAAAGCCTGCCGCCGTGCTGTTCGGCAACTGCCGAAGCGATCGTCAGGCCGAGGCCGAAACCGTCAGTGGCGCAGGCGTTGGTGCCGCGCTGGAAGGGGGCGACGAGGTCCTGCATGTCCTCCGCCGAGGTCTCGGTGCCTTCATCCTCGACGGTGATGATTGCGGCATCGGCGGTGGCTTCGAGTTCCACCGTGGCGCGGCGACCGTATTTCAGGGCGTTTTCGATCAGGTTCGAGATGGCGCGCTGCAGGGATATGGGGCGTGCATTCACCAGAACGCGCTGTTCCTCCGGGATCGCGCCGTGCCCAGAACGCGACATGAAGATCGAACGCGCGCCCTCGACGACCACTGGCGCGCTGCCGCGCATCGACACGGGCTTTCCCAGGTCCTGGTAATCGGCAACCAGCGCTTCGAGGAGCGAGGTCAGCGACAGCTGCCGGGGCTCTTCGGCGCTCAGTTCGGATCGCGTGTAGGTCAGCACGCTGTCGATCATGCCGGTCATGAGGTCGATGTCGCTGACCAGTTTCTCGCGCAGTTCGTCATCCTCGATCAGGGCTGCGCGCAGGCGCAGGCGGGTTGCCGGCGTGCCGAGATCGTGGCTGACGCCCGAGAGCATGATTGCCCGCCGCGACAGCTGCTCGCGCTCGCTTTCCAGGTAGGAGTTGACGGCCGAGACGATATCGCGCAGCTCTTCCGGCCCCTCGGTCGAGTAGCTCTCGGGCCCGCCGAGGCGGCGGCGGTTGCGCAGGGCCTGGGCGAAGGTGTCGAAGGTGGCCGCGGTGTTGGCGACGTGAGAGAGGATAACCGCAAGGGCGAAGGCAGCGGCAAGCGCGGCGGCAAGGCGGTAGTCGGCCGGGGCGGCCGCACAGCCCCAGACGGCCCGCCCGTCGATCCTTACCC
>WFQE01000192.1 GCA_015487165.1 Paracoccaceae bacterium
AAAACGCGCAACCGGCGCTGATGGCGACCTCGATCGCCGCCATGCGCGCGCTGGAAGCCGAGGGCGTCAACGTCACCGCCGCCGATTATGTCGCCGGCCATTCGCTGGGCGAATATTCTGCCCTGTGCGCGGCGGGCGCCCTCAGCCTGGCCGACACCGCACGCCTGTTGCGCATCCGCGGCCGCGCCATGCAAGAGGCCGTGCCCGTGGGTGTCGGCGCCATGGCCGCCATCCTTGGGCTGGATTTCGACGCGGTCAGCGAGATCGCCGAACAGGCCGCCGGCGATCAGGTCTGTCAGGCGGCCAATGACAATGATCCGGGGCAGGTCGTGGTGTCGGGCCACAAGGAGGCGGTCGAGCGCGCGGTTGCGCTGGCCAAGGAAAAGGGCGCACGCCGGGCGATGCTGTTGCCCGTGTCGGCCCCCTTCCACTGTGCCCTGATGGAACCCGCGGCCGAAGTCATGGCCGAGGCGCTGGCCGAGGTTGATATTCAGGAACCGGCCGTGCCGGTGGTCGCGAATGTGGCGGCCACCGCCGTCAGCGAACCCGCCGTCATCCGCACCCTTCTGGTCGATCAGGTCACGGGCCGTGTGCGCTGGCGCGAATCGGTGATGTGGATGGGCGAGCAGGGCGTTGACAGCTATTACGAGATTGGCGCGGGCAAGGCGCTTTGCGGCATGATCCGGCGCATCGACCGGGCGGCATCCACCCGCGCGGTGGGCAGCCCAGATGACGTGGTGGCCGCCGCTGCGGAACTGGCTGCGGCAGATGGAAATGGAGAGGCATGATGTTTGATCTGACGGGAAAGAATGCGCTGGTAACGGGGGCCTCGGGTGGCATCGGCGGCGCCATTGCGCGCGCCCTGCATGGGGCTGGCGCAACCGTGGCACTGTCGGGCACGCGGGTCGCCCCGCTTGAGGAGCTGGCCGCCGAGCTGGGCGAGCGCGTCCATGTTCTGCCCTGCAACCTTGGCGATGGCGAGGCCGTGGCCGCGCTGCCCAAACAGGCGGTCGAGGCCATGGGCTCGCTCGATATCCTGGTCAACAATGCCGGTGTGACGCGCGACAACATCTTCATGCGCATGTCCGATGACGACTGGCAGTTGGTGCTGGACATCAACCTGACCAGCACCATGCGGCTGTGCCGGGGGGCGATCCGGGGCATGATGAAATCGCGCTGGGGGCGGATCATCAATATCAGCTCGATCGTGGGAACGACCGGCAATCCGGGGCAGGCCAATTATGCGGCCTCCAAGGCCGGCATGGTGGGGATGACCAAATCCATCGCCTATGAGGTGGCCAGCCGTGGCATTACCGCCAACTGCGTGGCGCCGGGTTTCATCGCCACGCCCATGACCGACAAGCTGACCGATGACCAGAAGGACAAGATCAACGCCCAGATCCCGGCAGGCCGCATGGGCAGCCCCGACGAGATTGCCGCCGCGGTGCTGTATCTGGCCAGCAACGACGCCGCCTATGTCACCGGCGCCACGCTGCATGTGAATGGCGGCATGGCGATGATCTGAGGCCCGGATCCGAGGCCCGGATCCGAGGTCTGTCGGCCTCCAGTCGGAAAGATATTGCAGACCGGGCCTGCGGGCCCGGTCTTTTCGTTGGGTGCGGTTTACGCCGCGTTGTGCAGCCGGGTCGTGAACAGCCCTGAATTGCGGAAACGGTGCAATGTTTTGGCCACGGCCAGAATGGCCAGATCGGCAAGCGGTTCGATCAGGATGACCGACATGTAGGCCGCGCCAAAGCTGGCGATCTGGGCAAGGTTCTGTGCCGAGAAACCGTGTCCGTACAGCGCCCAGAAACCGACCCAGGAAACGATGCCGCCCTGAAAGGCCAGCGACAGCCGCATCGCCTGGCCATAGCGCAGATCGACATAGGCGGTCTTTTCCGGAATTACCCTGCGGGCCAGTGCAGACATGGCAAAGAGCGGCACCAGCAGCGTGGTCACGTTCATGCCGTATTGCGGCAGGTCGGCGGGGGCAAAGAACAGCGACTGGGTCAACAGCCCCAGCGCCAGCCCGATTGCGGCAGGGGCCGCCCCGAAGATCAGGAACAGCGACGAGCCCAGGATCAGGTGAACCTCGGATACGCCGACGCGGAAATGGGGCAGGATCTCGAAGAACGAGAAGACCAGCCCCGCCGCGATGGCCGCGCGAGAGACGACCGAGGTCAGCCCGCGTTCGCGGATCTCTTGCCAGGCCAGACGTGCCCCCCAGGCCAGCGCGCCGGCTGCGGTTGCGTATGAAAGGATGATCTTGGCGCCGGTGACGACGCCGGGTTCGATATGCATGGTTTTCTTTCCTTGCCTTTGCTCCGCATACACCCCGTGCAGCGGCATTGGTTAAGGCCATGCAAAAGGGGAAAGACAGGAAAATGCCGGGCGCGAACGCCCGCTCATGCCCCGGTCCGCGCCCCACGCACGGCCATCGATCTGTTTCAGGCCGGTCTCCGGACTTGCGAGGGGCCTTGCGGCCGGGCCAGCCGCCTTCCCGCGCGAATGCCGCGCAGTGGCATGTGGCTGATCCTTTCCTCGCCCACCGTTGCGGGGGCAGTGCCGGATTCGGGGATGCATCCCTGTACCGGCTTCCCGTTTCACCCCATATGCGTTGCGATTTGCATCCCGCGGGGGCACCTGAAACGGGGAACAGGATATGCAAAGCGTGAAACAGGTCAAGACTTGTGTCGGCCCGGCGAAAAAATACCTGTTGTTGTGCCTTGGGGCGGCTTGAAACCATTTGCCTTGCCGGAAACTTGTGCTATAGGCGCACCAGATTTGCCGAGGGGCTTTTGCATGTCCAACCGCCCCACGGGCGCTGTTGGTGCCCGATCGGGTGGCAAAGCCGAAAAACGGGAACATGACCCGCAACTATGAGGATTGAGAAATGAGCGACATCGCAGATCGCGTAAGGAAAATCGTTGTCGAGCACCTGAGTGTCGACGCAGACAAGGTGACCGAAAGTGCTTCGTTCATCGATGATCTGGGCGCGGACAGCCTGGACACCGTCGAGCTGGTCATGGCCTTTGAAGAGGAATTCGGCATCGAAATCCCCGACGACGCAGCCGAGACCATCCAGACATTCGGCGACGCGGTGAAGTTCATCTCGGAAGCCGTCTGAGGCGGGCCGCCGGCCCTTGCCACAGCATGAATACGGAAGGCGCCTGTAACGGGCGCCTTTTCGCGTTTGCTGTTCTTTGGGGCCCCAGCCTCGGCTTGCCGGGCTTGCCCCCTTGCGGCAAAAAACGTATCAACCCAAGACTTGTGAACAAGAGGCAGAGCCATGGAATTGCGTCGGGTCGTCGTTACGGGAATGGGAATGCTCACTCCGCTGGCCTGCGGTGTCGAGGAAAGTTGGAAACGTCTGATTGACGGCCAGTCTGGCGCGGGGACGATCACCCGCTTTGATGCCTCGCATCTCGCCACCGATTATGCCTGCGAAATTCCCATGGGGGATGGCTCGGATGGCAGTTTCAACCCCGATGACTGGATGGCGCCCAAGGAGCGGCGCAAGGTTGATGATTTCATCCTTTACGCAATGTGTGCAGCCGAGCAAGCCGTACGCGATTCCGGCTGGATGCCCGAGGATGAAGAGGACCGTCTGCGCAGCGGTGTGATGATCGGCTCGGGCATTGGCGGGCTGAGCACCATTGCCGATACCGCCCTGATCCTGCGCGATCGCGGGCCGCGGCGGATTTCGCCCTTTTTCATCCCTGGCGCGCTGATCAACCTGGCGTCGGGTCAGGTCAGCATCCGTTACGGTTTCAAGGGGCCGAATCATGCGGTGGTGACGGCGTGTTCGACCGGTGCCCACGCCATTGGCGATGCCGCGCGCCTGATTGCGCTGGGCGATGCCGAGGTGATGCTGGCGGGGGGGGCTGAAAGCCCGATTTCCGAGATCGGCATTGCCGGGTTCAACGCCTGCAAGGCGCTGTCCACCAGCCGCAAGGATGCGCCCCAGACGGCCTCGCGCCCCTGGGACAAGGATCGTGACGGGTTTGTCATGGGTGAAGGCGCGGGTGTTGTCGTGCTGGAAGAATATGAACACGCGGTGGCCCGTGGCGCAAAGATTTATGCCGAGGTGCTGGGCTATGGGCTGTCGGGCGACGCCTATCACATCACGGCGCCGGCCTCGGATGGGGATGGCGGGTTCCGGTCGATGCAGGCGGCGCTGAACAGGGCGGGGATAAAACCCGGCGATCTGGATTACATCAATGCGCATGGCACCTCGACCATGGCCGACACGATCGAGCTGGGCGCGGTAGAACGCCTGCTGGGGGACGCTGCCGGTAAGGTCACCATGTCGTCAACCAAATCGGCGACCGGCCACCTGCTGGGCGCGGCGGGGGCTATCGAGGCGATCTTTTCGATCCTGGCGATCCGCGACCAGATCGCGCCTCCGACGCTGAACCTGGACAATCCGGCGGCCGAGACGCCCGTGGATCTGGCGCCGAACAAGGCCGTCAGACGCGATATCCGCTATGCACTGTCAAACTCGTTCGGGTTCGGGGGCACGAATGCCTCGGTCCTGTTTGGCAAAGTCGATAGCTGAGGCAGCATGGCCAGGCATTTCGCATCAAATGTGATCAACCTGCTGATCGTGGTTCTTGTCCTTGCGGGCGGCATCCTCGATTGGGGCAAGATGCGGATGAACGAGCGCGGCGATTTCGTCGAGGATGTGGTTTTCGAGGTCAAGGCCGGCGACCGCCTGCAAGGTGTGTCCGAGCGGCTTGAAAAACGCCACCTGATTTCCAGCGCCACGATCTTTAGGGTCGCGGCGCGCATGTCTGGCGCCGACATGAAGCTGAAATATGGCGAATACCGGCTGCCGGCCTATTCTTCGATGCAACAGATCCTGGATATCCTGACCAGCGGCAAGGCGTTGACCTATCAGGTGACCATCCCCGAGGGGCTGACCTCGTTTCAGGTGGTGGCGCTGTTGATGGAAGAGCCACTTTTGACAGGCGATATCAAGGAGATACCGCCCGAAGGATCGCTGGCACCGAATACCTATGCAATCTCGAAAGGCGATAGCAGGGCGTCACTGATCCGGCGGATGACAATCGCGCAGCACAAGATCATCACCGATGCCTGGGGCGCGCGTGCCCCCGATCTGCCGCTGGAGACCCCCGACGATGCGCTGACGCTGGCCTCGATCATCGAGAAGGAAACCGGCAAGCCCGAAGAGCGCCCGATCATTGCCTCGGTGTTCATCAACCGGCTGCGGCTGGGGATGCGTTTGCAGACCGACCCAACGGTGATCTATGGCCTGACCAAGGGCAAGGGCACGCTGGGCCGCGGTTTGCGCCAGAGCGAGCTGCGCAAACGCACGCCCTATAACACCTATCTGATCAAGGGCCTGCCCCCGACGCCCATTGCCAACCCGGGCAAGGCCGCGATCGAGGCCGCCCTGAACCCGGCCGATACCGATTACCTGTTTTTCGTGGCCGACGGGACGGGCGGGCATGTCTTTGCCAAAACCATCGACGAGCATACGAAAAACGTACGCAAATGGCGCCGGATCGAGGCCCGTCGAAGGGCCGAGGCGCGCAAGCGCAAGAAGGCCGAGGCCAAGAAAAAGAAACAACCTTAAAGATAGTTCTTGACAGATCGAACGCTTTAAGGTATAACCCAAGGCAAGCTGGAAGAAGTGGGCAAGCGGAGCGGCAGAAATGCCGGGCCGCTTTTCATTTTTCTCGTGCAGAGCATGGGAAGAAGGCTTGGGGAATTTATGACAACTGAAACACCCGTTGGGGACAGCCGGGCCGAGGAAATCCTTGGTCGGGCACGGCGGCATCATGCCGAAATCGGCAGCGTTCTGGAACAGGCGCTCATGCGCATGAAACAGGGCGAAGAGGCCGACATGCGGGCCTTTTCGGCCACGATCCAGGCATACTGGAAATCATTGCAGACCGTATTGGAACGGGAGATCGAGCTTGAAAAACGCGCGTTTGAGCAGGGGGAAAGACTGCGCGGAGGGGCGCTTGACCTTGAGGCGGCGCGCGCTGAGGTCGGGCGCAGGCTGGCTTGCCTCAAGGCCGCCAGAGGAGATCGAGGAATTTCTGACGGGGCTTGACCGCAACGCGTTGGCGGCGCTGCCCTATCTGTTCGAGTTCTGGGCGATGGAGCACCAGCTGCCGCCCGAGGGCGACTGGAAGACATGGGTTGTCATGGGCGGGCGCGGGGCCGGCAAGACGCGCGCCGGGGCCGAATGGGTGCGCGCGCAGGTGGAAGGCGCGCGCCCCGCAGATCGCGGCGTGGCGCGGCGTGTGGCCCTGGTGGGCGAGACGATCGAGCAGGTGCGCGAGGTGATGGTGTTTGGCGACAGCGGCATCATGGCCTGTTCGCCGCCGGACCGGCGCCCGAAATGGGAGGCAACCCGCAAGCGCCTGGTCTGGGAAAACGGCGCCATCGCGCAACTGTTTTCGGCGCATGAGCCCGATGCCCTGCGCGGCCCGCAATTCGACGCGGCCTGGGTGGACGAGCTGGCGAAATGGAAAAAGGCGCGCGCCGCCTGGGACATGCTGCAATTCGCGCTGCGGCTGGGCGACAACCCGCGGCAGGTGGTGACGACGACGCCCCAGAACGTGGCGGTGCTGCGCGAGATCCTGAATGCCGACAGCACGGTTGTGACCAGCGCCCCGACCGAGGCCAATCGCGCCTTTCTGGCCGACAGCTTTCTGGCCGAGGTGACGGCAAAATATGGCGGCACGCGGCTGGGCCGGCAGGAGCTGGACGGCGTGTTGCTGGACGAGGCCGAGGGGGCGTTGTGGCCGCCCGCGATGATCGAGGGCGCGCGCATCGCCGAGGCCCCGGCGCTGGATCGCGTGGTGGTGGCGGTGGATCCGCCGGTCAGCGGCGGGACGAGGTCGGACGAATGCGGGATCATCGTGGCGGGGGTGGTATCAAAGGGCGGGCCCGGCGAGTGGCGGGCGGTCGTCCTGGAAGATGCCAGCCTGGGCAGCGCCAGCCCGCAGGCCTGGGCGGAACGCGCCGTGCAGGCGTTTCACGACCACCGCGCCGAGCGGGTGATCGCCGAGGTCAACCAGGGCGGCGATCTGGTCGAGGCGGTGATCCGGCAGGTGGATCCGCTGGTGCCCTACCGCGCCGTGCGCGCCAGCCGGGGCAAGGTGGCCCGGGCCGAGCCGGTGGCCGCCCTTTATGAACAGGGGCGGGTGAAGCATCTGCGCGGGCTGGCGCTGCTTGAGGAACAGATGGCGCTGATGACGGCGCAGGGTTTTGCCGGACGCGGCAGCCCGGACCGCGTGGATGCGCTGGTCTGGGCGCTGCATGACCTGATGATCCTGCCGGCGGCACGCTGGCGGGCGCCGCGGCTGCGGGGGTTGTAGGGGGGTGGAATCGCAATTCATATCATTGCCAACTGAGCGCAAGGCGAGGTTCGCGCCCGATCCCGAGGGTGGGCGCGCCAAGATATGGGTGGCGGTTTTCTCGCGCGCGACGTTGCGATGTGTTGGAACGCTACCGATCATTCGCGCCCGCCCTGGGGGGCGGGGTCGGGCGCGAACCGGATCGCAAGCGATCCGGAAGGCAGAAACCCGATGTGGTGACGTTCGGGTTCAGGCCGCCGGGGCGCAGGCGTGCCCACCTGCGCGGCCGCAACGGTTCAACGCGACAGATTTGACAAGGCGGGGCATTCCCGCAGGAACATGGAGCATTTCATGGCATGGAATTTTCTTGCACGCCGCGCGCCCGAGGCCAAGGCGGCGGCACCGGCCCGCGCGCCGGTGATTGCCTTTCACGGCAGCGGGCGGGTGGCCTGGTCGGGGCGCGATACGGTTTCGTTGATGCGCAACGGATTTGCCGGCAACCCGGTCGGGTTTCGTTGTGTGCGCCTGATTGCCGAGGCCGCGGCCGCGCTGCCGCTGCTGTTTCTCGACGGCGCGGTGCGGCTGGAGACGCACCCGCTGCGCAGCCTTGTCGAGCGCCCCAACCCGGCGCAGGGTCGGGCCGAGTTTCTTGAATCGGTCTTTGGCCAGTTCCTGCTGACCGGCGACGCCTATATCGAGGCCGTGGGCGAGGGCGACAGCGGCCTGCCGGCCGAGCTGCATGTGCTGCGCAGCGACCGGATGCGGGTGATCCCCGGAACGGATGGCTGGCCGGTGGGCTATGAATATCGGGTGGGCGGGCGCAAGCTGCGCTTTGACGGGGCAGGCGGTGCGGCGGCGATCTGCCATATCCGCGCCTTTGACCCGCTGGACGACCATTACGGCATGAGCCCGATGCAGGCGGCGGCCGCGGCGCTGGACGTGCATAATGCGGCCTCGCGCTGGTCCAAGGCGCTGCTGGACAACGCGGCGCGCCCCTCGGGGGCCATCGTCTATCGTGGCGTGGACGGGCAGGGCCAGCTGGGCGAGGACCAGTATCGCCGCCTGCTGGACGAGATGGAGGCCTATCACCAGGGCGCCGCCAATGCGGGGCGGCCGATGCTGCTGGAGGGCGGGCTGGACTGGAAGCCCATGGGATTCAGCCCGTCCGACATGGAATTCCAGAAAACCAAGGAGGCCGCGGCGCGCGAAATCGCGCTGGCCTTTGGCGTGCCGCCGATGCTGCTGGGTCTGCCGGGGGATGCGACCTATGCCAATTATGCCGAGGCGCACCGGGCGTTCTATCGCCTGACGGTGCTGCCGCTGGCGGGGCGCGTTCTGGGGCGGTTGTCAGCCTGGCTGGGGGAATTTTCGGGCGAGGGCATCACGCTGTCGCCCGATCTCGACCTGATCCCGGCGCTGTCGGCCGAGCGCGAGGCGCGTTGGCAGAGGGTCAACGAGGCGACATTCCTGAGTGACGCGGAGAAACGCGCGCTCTTGGGCCTGCCGGAGCGCGATGATGACTGAGCGGCGGCGCAGCGGCTCGCGCTTTCTGTACGAGCCCTTTGACATGGCCACCGCCCGTATCGAGGCCCATGAACGGCTGATCGATGAACGCTGGGCCGGGCTGGAGCGGCGGTTGCAGTCGATCGAGGCGATGCTGGAACGGCTGGAACGCAGGCTGTGGCTGGCCGTTTACGGGGTGGTGGGATTTGCCCTTTCTCAGGGGTTTCTTGCGTTGATCGGGACGCCGGTAAGATAAGGAAAATCAACATGATGGAAAGCGTTTCTGCGGCAGGACTTGAGGTCAAGTTCTGCCGCCTTGATGCGGGGATCACGCTGGATGATGACGGTGTGATCACAGGATATGCCTCGATCTTTGATCTGCCGGATCAGGGGGGCGATATCGTGTGCAGGGGGGCCTATGCCGCCTGCCTCAAGCGGATGGCCGAACAGGGGCGCCGTGTGCGCATGTTGTGGCAGCACGACCCCGCCCAGCCCATCGGCGTGTGGGAGGAAATCCGCGAGGACGCGCGCGGCCTGTTCGTGCGCGGGCGGTTCCTCAGCGATGTGGCCAAGGGGGCCGAGGCGCTGGCATTGGTGCGCGCGGGGGCCATTGACGGGCTGTCGATCGGCTATCGCACGATCAGGGCAAGCAGGAACAGCAAGGGCCAGAGGCTGTTGCAGGAACTGGAGCTGTGGGAGGTCTCGCTTGTGACCTTTCCCATGCTGCCGGAGGCGCGCATCGCGCAGGCGACCGGGAAACCGGGCGCGGCCAAGGATGTTGCGCGCGAACTGGTCGCGGCGCTGGCCGAGGCCGGAAACATGCTGGCGGCGTGTGGCCAGCAGATTCGTGAACAGAATACGGGAAAGCAGGAATGAAGAAGGAAGAGGTTTCAGCCACCGCTGGCCCGGTGCGCGAGGTCAAGGCCGCGCTGTCCGGGTTTCTGGGTGATTTCAACAATTTCCAGGCCGACATCAAGTCGCGCCTTCAACAGCAGGAAGATCGATTGAAGATGATTGAACGCAAGAACATGATCGCCGCGCAACGCCCCGCACTGGCCACGGCGCAGGAAGCCCATGTGCCCCACCGCAAGGCCTTTGCCGCCTATCTGCGCTCGGGCGAGGATGACGGGCTGCGCGGCCTGCCGGTCGAGGAAAAGGCCATGTCCACGGCCGTTGCCGCCGATGGGGGCTATCTGGTTGATCCCGTCACCGCCGATCAGGTGAAGGCGGTGCTGAACAGCACGGCGTCGATCCGGTCGATTGCCAATGTGGTGCAGATCGAGGCCACCGCCTATGACGTGCTGATCGACAGCACCGACCCCGGCGCGGGCTGGGCGGCGGAAACCGCGGCGACGGTCGAGACCGGCACGCCGACGCTGGAGCGCATCTCGATCCCGCTGCACGAGCTGAGCGCCCTGCCCAAGGTCAGCCAGCGCCTGCTGGACGACAGCGCCTTTGATGTCGAGGGCTGGCTGGCCGGGCGCATCGCCGACAAGTTTGCCCGCGCCGAGGCGGCGGCATTCGTCAGCGGCGACGGCATCGACAAGCCGACGGGTTTCCTCAACCACCCGATCGTGGACGACACGCTGTGGACATGGGGCAATCTGGGCTATGTGGCCACGGGGGCTGCGGGCGATTTCAACGCCACCAACCCCGTCGATGTGATCGTGGATCTGGTCTATGCGCTGGGGGCGCGCTATCGCGCCAATGCGACATTCGTGATGAACTCGAAAACCGCGGGAACCGTGCGCAAGATGAAGGATCTGGACGGGCGTTTCCTGTGGTCGGACGGGCTGAGCGCGGGCGAGCCTGCGCGCCTGATGGGCTATCCGGTGCTGATTGCCGAGGACATGCCCGATATCGCGCTGGACGCCACCGCGATTGCGTTTGGCGATTTCAACGCCGGCTATACCATCGCCGAGCGCCCCGATCTGCGCATCCTGCGCGACCCGTTCAGCGCCAAGCCCAATGTGCTGTTCTATGCCACCAAACGGGTGGGCGGCGATGTCAGCGATTTTGCCGCGATCAAGCTGCTGAAATTCGGCATCAGCTGAGGCCCGAAAGGCAAATGACAGGATGGTTGCGCCCCGGCCCATATGGTCGGGGTGCGGCTGGCGCGCGCCCGTATCGTCCGGCTGCTTCCCTCTCTGCAAGAGCGGTGCGGGCGCGCGCGTTGATGTGGGCGATTGCCCGGCAACAACAGGAGATTGCACATGATGTTGGTTGAACTGGCAATGGTGCCGGCGGCGGCGTTGCCGGTGGCCGAGTTTTCGCGCCATCTGCACCTGGGAACCGGCTTTGCCGATGATGGCAGCCAGGATGCGGTGCTGGAATCCTATCTGCGCGCGGCGCTGGCGGCGATCGAGGCGCGCATCGGCAAGGCTTTGTTCCAGCGTGCCTTTTCCTGGCAGCTGACGGCCTGGCACAGCCCCGATGCGCAAGGTTTGCCGATTGCCCCGGTGCAGGCGATCACGGCGCTGAAGCTGGTGGATCGGGCCGGGGTCGCAACCGTGGTGGATCCGGCGCAATACTGGCTGGAAAAGGACAGCCAGCGCCCGCGCCTGGTGTCGGCGCGCGACAGCCTGCCGCCGGTGCCTGCGGGGGGTACGGCCGAGATCCTGTTCGAGGCGGGGTTCGGGCCTGCCTGGGGCGACATTCCGGTGGATCTGGCGCAGGCGGTGTTTCTGCTGGCGGCGCATTACTATGAAAACCGGCACGAGGCGGGGGCACGGGAATCGCTGATGCCGTTCGGTGTGATGGCGCTGGTCGAGGCCTATCGCAATGTGCGTCTGCTGGGGGCGGGCGCATGAGCGGCCGGGCCGTGCGCCTGAGCCGCAAGCTGGTGCTTGAGCAGGCCGCACGCCAGGGTGATGGCGCGGGCGGCTATAGCGAGAGCTGGGCGCCCCTGGGCACGCTGTGGGCCGACATGCGCCCCGGATATGGGCGCGCGCGTGACGGTGCCGGGGCGCGGCTGTCGCTGAACCGCTGGCGCGTGATCTGCCGGGCGGCTCCCGCAGGCGCGCCCTCGCGCCCGGTGGCGGGGCAGAGATTCGTCGAAGGCACGCGCATCTATCTGATCGAGGCGGTCAGCGCCTGGGATAAGGCGGGTATCTATCTGCAATGTTTCTGCCGCGAGGAGGTGGCGACATGAGCTATGGCATGGCGGCCGCCCTGCAACAGGCGGTCTTTGCGCGTCTGTCGACGGATGTGGCGTTGCAGGCGGTGGTGGGGGGCGATGTCTATGACACGCTGCCCACGGGAGCCCTGCCGACGACCTATGTGCTGCTGGGTGAAGAGGATGTGCGCGTTCGAGGGGACGCAACTGCGCGCGGGGCCGAGCATGAATTCATGGTCAGCGTGTTTTCCGACGCGGCCGGTTTCGCCATTGCCAAGCAGGCGGCGGTGGCGGTGTCGGATGCGCTGGTGGATGCGCCGCTGGTGCTGGCGCGCGGGCAGCTGGTGTCGCTGGATTTCCTGCGCGCACGCGCACGGCGCAGCCGGGCACCGGGGGCGCGGCGGATCGAGCTGTGGTTCAGGGCGCGGCTGGATGAGGTTTGAGGCGGGGTGTGCGATCGAAGGTGAAAGAGCCCGGCCAGGACATTGACAATATCGTGCAACAGAGGGCAGGCGACCGCCCGGGCGGGTGCGAATGCGCCCGCCTTGGGGG
>WFQE01000193.1 GCA_015487165.1 Paracoccaceae bacterium
AAGGGCGATTATGCCTTCATCACCCACATGATCGAGATCGCCAGGCGCCAGTCGGGCCGCGTGGCGGTGATCGTGCCCCATGGCGTGCTGTTTCGCGGCGGCGCCGAGGGGCGCATCCGGCAGAGACTGATCGAGGAAAACCTGCTCGATGCGGTGATCGGCCTGCCCGCCAACCTCTTCACCACCACCGGCATTCCGGTGGCGATCCTGGTCTTTGACCGGGCGCGCGAGGAAGGCGGCGCGCGCGAGGGCGAGCGCGACGTGCTTTTCATCGACGCCAGCCGCGAATTCACCCCGGGCAAGAAGCAGAACATCCTCGACAACGCCCATATCGAGAAGATCGTGCAGACCTACGGCGACCGCGCCGAGATCGAGCGCTATGCGCACCGCGCGACCCCCGAGGAGATCGCCGAGAATGGCTTCAACCTCAACATCCCCCGCTATGTGGACACCTTCGAGCCGGAAGAGGAAATCGACGTGGCCGCGGTGCAGAAGGAAATCGACCTGATCGAGGCGGAACTCGCCGAGGTGCGGGCGAAGATGGCGGGCTATCTGCGGGAGCTGGGCGTCGATGCGTGAGGGCGAAATCATCCTCTATGCCACCGAGGACGGCGCGGCCGAGATCCAGCTTCGCGCGGTTGATGGCACGGTGTGGCTGACACAGGCCCAGATGGCGGACCTGTTTGCGACAAGCCCGCAGGCGATCACACAACTGATCCGCGCGATCTACAGCGATGCGGAACTGACGGAACAGGCAACTTGTAATGAATTCTTACAAGTTCGCGACGAAGGCGGCCGGGAAGTTCGCCGGAAACTGAAGCACTACAACCTCGAAATGATCCTCGCCGTCGGCTACCGGGTGCGGTCCCCCCGCGGGGTGCAGTTTCGCCGCTGGGCCACCTCGGCGCTGAAGGAATATCTCGTCAAGGGCTTCGTCATGAACGACGAGCGCCTGAAGGACCCCGCATGGGATTACTTCGATGAGCTGCTTGAGCGCATTCGCGACATCCGCGCGTCCGAGGCGCGGTTTTATCAGAAGGTGCGCGACATCCTGGCGCTGTCCGAGGATTACGACCCGAAATCATCCGCCGCGCAGGAATTCTATGCGAAAATCCAGAACAAGATGCTCCATGCCGTCACCGGCCACACGGCGGCGGAGCTGATCCGCGCGCGCGCCGACCCGGCAAAGCCCAATATGGGCCTGACCACCTGGAAGGGCACGCGGGTGCGCAAGGCCGACGTGGGCACCGCCAAGAACTATCTGGGCGAGGCGGAAATCAAGGAACTCAACCTGATCGTCACCATGTTCCTCGACACCGCCGAACTGCGCGCCAGCCGCCGTCAGACCATGCGGCTGGGCGAGTGGGAAGGCGTGCTGGACAACTTCCTGCGTTCCAACGAACTGCCGCTTTTGCGCAATGCCGGAACGGTATCGCAGGCCCGCGCCCGAGAGATCGCCCACGCCCGCTATGCCGAATTCGACGCAAGGCGCAAACAGGCGCAAAGGGCCGAGGCGGAAAGGACGGACGAACTGGAGGAACTCAAGCGCATCGCCGATACCGCGACGGCGGAGAAGAAAGGGCGCGGCAATGAGTGAACGGACGAAGATGGCGGACTGTTCGAGGGGGCTGGGTGTTGATGCGTGATTTGCCCGCCAAATGGGAAATAGCCGAACTTGTTAACCTCGTCCCGAAGGACAAGCCAATCGTATATGGCATCGTGCAGGCAGGGCCTGAGTTTCCGGGTGGTGTCCCCTACATCAAAAGTTCCGACGTGGGGGGGAACATCGACCCGATGTCGCTTTCCCGCACCTCGCCGGCGATAGCAGCCAAGTACCAGCGTTCGGTCGTTTGTCCCGGAGATATTGTTTTTTCTCTACGTGGCAACATTGGCGAACTCAGCATCGTTCCAGAAACGCTTCCAGAGGCAAACTTAACGCAAGGGACAGCACGCATTTCAACGAATGGGCGTGCCCTGAACACTTTCGTCGCAGAAGCTCTCAGGTCGCCAGCCCTTCAGCGACGCATCGAAATTGTCTCCAAGGGAAGCACGTTCCGGGAAATATCGCTGGAAGAATTGAGACGCCTCGAAATCCCGCTCCCCCCGCTCCCCGAACAGCACAAGATTGCCGAGATCCTGCGCACATGGGACACAGCCCTTGAGGCCCTCACCACCCTGCGCAAAGCCAAGGCGCGGCGGTTCGAGGGGCTACGGGACAAGCTCATGGCGGCGGCAAGTCGCATTGGGCGGCGCGCTCTTTTCGGCGACTTCCTGACCGAAAGCCGCGAGCCGGGAACAGACGGTGCGACAGCCCGAAAGATTTCCGTTCGACTCTACGGGAAAGGAGCCGTCGAAAAGATCGACACACGGGGCGGCAGCAGCAGCACACGTTACTATCGGCGCAAGGCCGGGCAACTGATCTGGAGCAAGCTGGACTTTCTGAACGGCGCCTTCGCGCTTCTCGGGCCCGAGCTTGACGGCTACGAGTCCACGCTCGACCTGCCAGCGTTTGACCTGTCGGATGCGGTCAACCCGATATGGCTGATCGAATACCTGACGCGCCCGGCCTACTACACGCGGCAAATTCATCTTGCGCGTGGTCAGCGCAAGGCCCGGCGGGTTTCCCCAGAGGATTGGCTAGCTTCACCGGTTCGCCTCCCGGACAGAAGAACGCAAGACAGGATTGCAGAAATCCTCTCCACCGCCCGGCACGAACTCACCCTCATCGACTCTGAAATCGAAGCCCTCACCCGCCAGAAACGCGGGCTGATGCAGAAGCTGCTGACGGGGGAATGGCGGGTGACGCCCGCGGCAAGCGACGACGACCACCCGGAAAAGGAGGCTCACCATGCCCAATAGCAGGAACTACTGGACCCAGCAGCGCCCCGACGGAAAGTGGGAATCCAAGGCCGAAGGAGCGAAACGCGCCAGCAAGGTCGCCGATACGCAGGCCGAAGCCTGGGCGCACGCCCGCAAGAAGGCCGCCGAGAAGAAGGGCGAGGCCTATCTCAAGGGCCGCGACGGCAAGATCCGCGAGCGCAACACCTACGGCAAAGATCCCTATCCGCCGAAGGGATAAGAAACGAGGTTTTTCATGAAATTCATCTATGTCGATGAAAGCGGTTCGGCTGGTGGCAGTGACGTCTTTGTCATGTGCGGGCTCATGGTGGATGCCTACAAGCTTAGGAAAAAGACCGCGGATTTCGACAAGATGCTAGCGGAGTTTCTTGCCCGGCATCCAGGTTCGAGTACGGAACTGAAAACCAGCAAATTCATCAATGGCAAGGGCGGCTGGAGCAAGATTTCCGCCGATGAGCGCAAGGATTTCCTCCGGAGAATTTGCGAACTCGCGGTTGCCAATGGCGGGAAGCTGTTCGGGATTGGCCTGTCGTTTGATGCGCTTGGCCGGGTTCGCGAGGGCGGTCACGGTCATCCTTTTGGCGAGAGCTATTGGCTTGCCGCCGGCATGTTCACCTGCGCGCTCGTTCAAAAGAAGATGCAGGGTGTAAAGAACAGCAAGGGCCTCACCGTCGTCATCATGGACGACAACAAGGCAGAAATGCCCCGGCTTTCGGATGGCCTGTACGGCGCGGACGAGTGGTACGACGGGCTATACCAAGTGCGAGGCACCAAACGCAGGAAGAAACTCTGGCTGGCTCGTAGCCCGGAAGACCGTTTCGATCACATCATCAACACGGCCTTTGCGATCAAGTCACACCATTCCTCATTGGTGCAGGTGGCCGACGCCATCTGTTACGTCTACCGCCGACACCTTGAACTGAAAGCTTGTGATGAGGCCTATCCCGGCGAGACGGCATATTACCAAAGCCTAGTCGACATCCTTGAACCTCATCGGGAAAAGCTTGGCCAGTGCCCGCCGGCCCCGTGCGTCGAGTTCTACAAGGCGGCAAAGCATCCGGGGTGGAAGCTGTGACCTTCAACGCCGCCGAGAAATACCAGTCGCAGATTCCCGCCCTGCAAATGCTGGTGGCGCTGGGTTTCACGCCGCTCAGCCAGGAGGAGGCGTTACGTCTGCGCGGCGGGCGGCTGCGCAATGTGGTGCTCGACGATGTGCTGGCCGAGCAGCTGATGAAGATCAACCGCTTCACCTACCGTGGGCGGGAATACGCCTTCGACCTTGAGGACGCGCATGAGGCGATGCGGCGGCTGAAGCCCACGCCGGACCGGCTCAAGGGGCTGCGCGGCACCAACCTGGACATCTACGACACGCTGCTTCTCGGCACCACGATCACCAAGTCCATCGACGGGGATTCGAAGAGCTATTCCTTCCGCTACATCGACTGGGAGAACCCGGCGAACAACGTCTTTCACGTCACCGCCGAATTTTCGGTCGAGCGAACGGGGTCGAGCAGCACGAAGCGTTGCGACATCGTCGCCTTCGTCAACGGCATCCCCGTCTTGGTCATAGAAAACAAACGGCCGACCGAAAGCCTGAAGAAGGCCGACAGCCAGCTGATCGGCTATCAGAAGGAAGACAACATCCCGCATCTCTTCCACTTCGCGCAATTGCTCGTGTCAATGAACCGCGTCGAGGCGCGCTACGCCACGGTGGGGACGCCACGCAAGTTCTGGCAGACATGGCGCGACGAAGAAGATCGGGATGAAGACATTGCCAATATCGCCAACCGTCCCTTGTCCGAGCCGGAAAAGGCCGCAATCTTCTCAGGCGATTTCGCACCTGCCCGCCACTACTTCGACGAGATGAGCGCCGAGGGTGCGCGGGCAGTGACACCTCAGGATCGCACCATCTACGCCCTGTGCCGACCTGAACGGATGCTTGATCTGATCCGGCGTTTTACCGTCTTCGACGGCGGCGAGAGAAAGATCGCACGTCATCAGCAGTTCTTTGGTATCCGCCGAGCGATCGAGACGGTCCGGCAGTTCAATCCGGATGGATCGCGCAAAGGCGGCGTGATCTGGCACACACAAGGCTCCGGCAAATCACTGACAATGGTCATGCTGGGGCGCGCCCTGGCGCTTGATCCCAATATAGAGAACCCACGCATCCTGATCGTCACCGACCGCGACGATCTGGACAAGCAGATCAAGGGCACCTTCAAGTCCTGCGACATGGAGCCTGTGCGCGCCACGAGCGGTTCAAACCTTCTCGAGCTCATCCGAAACAGGACGCCGCTCATCACAACGATCATCAACAAGTTCGATACGGCATTGCGCCACAGCGACTCTGCCGACGAGGATCCCAACATCTTTGTTCTGGTCGATGAGAGCCACCGCAGCCAGACCGGCCGCTATGGAGGGCACAGCCAATTCGCCACCAAGATGCGCCGCCTGCTGCCCAAAGCCTGCTACTTGGGCTTCACCGGCACACCCTTGCTGAAGAAGGAAAAGAACACGCTGTCGACCTTCGGGCGGCTGATCCATCACTACAAGATCGACGAGGCCGTCGCGGATGGGGCGGTCGTCCCGTTGCTCTACGAAGGCCGGCTGGTCGAGCAGCAGGTAAGCGGTGGCGTCATCGACTCATGGTTCGAAAAGATCAGCGAGGGGCTGACCGATAGCCAGAAAGCTGACCTGAAGCGCAAGTATTCCCGCATGGATGCGCTGGCCAAAACGGATCAGGCGATCCGTGCCAAGGCTTTCGACATCTCCGAGCATTACCGTCAACACTGGCAGGGAACCGGCTTCAAGGCGCAGCTTGTTGCGCCGTCCAAGGCCGCGGCCGTGAAATTCAAGGAAGTACTGGACGAGATCGGCCATGTCTCGAGCGAGATCATCATCTCGCCGCCTGACGAGAATGAAGGCAACGAGGAAGTTGATCAGGAATCCAGGGATCTGGTGCGCCGCTTCTGGTCCAGGATGATGGACCGCTACAGGACCGAGGACGCATACAACAAGCAGATCATTGATGCCTTCAAGGGATCAGGCGATCCGGAAATTCTGATCGTCGTGTCGAAGCTCCTGACCGGCTTTGATGCGCCGCGCAATACGGTGCTCTACGTCTGCAAATCGCTCAAGGAGCACAACCTTCTTCAGGCAATTGCACGGGTGAACAGGCTTTTCGAGGAAGATGGCGTCGAAAAGCAGTTCGGTTTCATCATCGACTACGAGGGGCTTCTTGGCGAACTGGACCAGGCGCTTACCACCTACAGCGCCTTCGAAGATTACGATCCCGTCGACCTCGCGGGTACGGTGCATGACATCAAGGAAGAAATCCGCAGGCTGCCCCAGCTCCACGACCAGCTTTGGGACCTGTTCAAGCCGGTGCGCAACAAGAAGGACATGGAGCAATTCGAACAGCTCCTTGCAGACGAGGCGCTCCGGCAGGAGTTCTATGCACGCCTGAAGGCTTTCAGCCGTTGCCTGCACATCTCGCTTTCATCGGACAAGTTGTTCGACGTCTTCGACGAGGCTAGGATCGACGCCCTGAAGCGCGACTGGAAGCAGTTCTCCGAACTCAAGCGCTCGGTGCAGCTGCGCTACCAGGAAACCGTGGATGTCCGCGAATTCGAGCCCAAGATCCAGAAGCTTCTGGACGACCACGTCGTTGCGATGCCGGCCGAAACCATCATCGAGGTCGTGAACATCAACGATCCCGATGCACTGAAGGCCGTAGTCGAGGAAACGGGCGTGTCGGAAGCATCGCGCGCGGACCGGATCGCCAGCGCAACCCGTAAGGTCATCACCGAAAAGATGGATGAGGACCCGTCCTTCTACAAGCAGTTCTCGGAACTGCTCGAAGAAACGATCCGCGCCTATCGGGAGAAACGGCTGTCCGAGCGGGACTATCTCGGCCGTGTCGTCGATCTCGCCAGCAAGGTTGCGCGGAGAGACCGCGGCAGGGACGTTCCCGCATCCATCCGGAGCGACGATGATGCGCAGGCATTGTTCGGGATCCTTGACGGTCAGATGCAGGACCGGACGGGCCAGCCCGTCACAGGTGACGATGCCGCCAAAATCGCGCTGGAGATCATCGGCATCATCAAGGATCACCTGATCGTCGACATCTGGTCGAACGACGTGGCGCAAAACAGACTTCGCAACGCCATAGACGACTATTTCTTTGACGTACTCCGGGATCAGAAGGGCATCGGTTTCGACGTGGATACCCTCGATGAACTCGAACTCAGGATCATGAATCTGGCGCGCGCACGGTTCCCGGCATGACTGCGGATGTCCACCGACTCGAATACGGTAAACAGGAGATCGTTTACCGGGTCGTCCGGCGCCCGCGCGCGACCCTTGAAATAGCCGTCGAACCGGACGCCTCGGTGGTTGTTGCCGCCCCAATGGATGCGCCTCTGGAGACCATCGAGGCAAAGCTGAAAAAGCGCGCGGCCTGGGTTATGCGGCAGCAGCGATACTTCTCGCAGTTTCTGCCCCGAACGCCGGAACGGCGCTACATCGCCGGCGAAACGCATCTGTATCTGGGGCGCCAGTACCGGCTGAAAGTTGTCCTCCATGTCCAGGAAACGGTCAAGCTCATGCGGGGATTCATTGTGGTGCAAACCCACCGACCGAACCACGCCGAAATCACGCGTGAGCTCGTGGATACCTGGTACCGGCAACGAGCCCATATCAAGTTTCCGGAGCGTCTCGAGGCATGCCTCGGGCGATTCCCGAATTCGGAAACTTTCCGCCCCAAAGGTCTCATCATTCGCCAGATCAAACAGCGCTGGGGTTCGATGTCTCCGTCCGGCCGCCTTCTTTTGAACCTGCGGCTGATACAGGCGCCAGTGGATGCGATCGATTACGTGCTCACCCACGAACTCTGCCACATGGCCGAACCCCATCACGGCCCGGCATTCTTTGAGCTTCTGGAGAAAGTCATGCCCGACTGGGAGCGCAGAAAGCACCGATTGGAACGTGCAATGGCCTAAGAACGTCCGAGCCCGGTCGTTTCTCCGGAGTTGCGACCACCATCGAAGTGTTCAGGTTGCGTTACGAAATAATCACGCGTTTTCAAGCGATTACGAAAAATTCACCAAATCACCGCAGTCAGGAGGTTCAGAGAAAAACGGCCCGGAGAGACCAATTTCGGCCGTTTTGCGCGCGCGAAGGTGAATAGCCCACCCGCTTAACCCTTGAAAACAACGGGAAAATTATGCGCCTGCGGGGGAAGAGAAACATTCCTCACGGGAGAGTGGCGGAGGGAGCGGGACCGGGGGCGAAGGTTCTCTGACCTGACTCCTCCAGCTATCCTCCCAGAATAGGCCGGCAGAAATACATTGCGTTGTCCCCCTTGCAGCTCATC
>WFQE01000194.1 GCA_015487165.1 Paracoccaceae bacterium
ATCATCGCAGATGACGAGATGAGCGCCGGCTGGAGCGACGATATCCGCGCGCGTCTGGCCGCGGGGTGATCAAAGGGGGCGGCCCAGCAGCTCGGCCACCCATGCGGGCACAATCTTGCTGGCAGGGCCAAGGCGGCGCGCGTCAAACCGTGATGCCCCTTCCGAGGGTTCGAGGTTCAGTTCAAGCGTGTGCGCCCCATGCGCGCGGGCCTCGGCTACGAAACCTGCCGCCGGATAGACATTGCGCGAGGTGCCGATCGACACGAACAGATCGGCGCGTGACAGTTCGGACATGATTTCCTCCATGAAATAGGGGATCTCGCCAAACCAGACGATATCGGGCCGGGTGGTATTGGCCCCGCAGGCGGGGCAGGTGTCAGCGGGCGACATTTCCGCAGGCGCATCCCAGCGGTGGTTGCAGGCGGCGCAAAGCGCGCGATTGATCTGCCCATGCATGTGAATCACGTTCCGCGCGCCGGCGCGTTCATGCAGGTCGTCGATGTTCTGGGTGACGATGGTGACCTTGCCCGCATGTTCTGTCTGCAGGCGGGCCAGCGCCCGGTGGGCGGCGTTGGGTTGGGCCTGTCGGCAGTTTTCGCGGCGCGCGTTATAGAATTCATGCACCAAGGCGGGGTTTCGGGCAAAGCCTTCGGGGGTTGCAACCTCGTTCAGGTCATAGCGGCTCCACAGGCCGTCCTTGTCGCGGAAGGTGCCCAGCCCGCTTTCGGCGGAAATGCCCGCGCCGGTCAGGATGAGGATGTTTTCAGCTACGGTCATGGCATGGCCCTGTTGGTTGTGGGGCGTGTCACGCGGCGCTGATCCGCTGCCAGCCCTTCATGCGGGCGCGGAACCAGCTGCGCTGACGCTTGGCGTATTGGCGGGTGGCGATCTCGGCGCGTTCGATTGCCTGTTCAAGGGTGCAGTTGCCGCGCAGGTGGTCGATCAGTTCGGCCGCGCCGATTGCCCTGGCCGAGGGGCGGGCCGGATCCCAGCCCCTGATGTTGGCGCGGCATTCCTCAAGCGCGCCCTGTTCGACCATGGCGCGGAACCGGCGCGAGATGCGCGCGTTCAGCCAGTCGCGTGGTGCCTCGATCACCAGCGCGTTGGTCTGTGATAGCGGCAACAGGGGCGGGGGAGTGTCGTCCTGCCAGGCGGCCAGGCCGCGTCCGGTGGCGCGCAGCACCTCCCAGGCGCGCTGGATTCGCACCGGGTTGTTGCGGTCGATGCGTTCCCAGGTCTGGGGATCGTCACGATGCAGCTCGTCCAGCAGCGCCTGAATGCCGTGGCTGTCGATCAGGTCTTGTGCAAGGGTGCGGATATAATCCGGGATTTCCGGAATCTCGGCCAGGCCGCTGACCAAAGCCGTGAAATACAGCCCCGTGCCGCCGACGATGATCGGCAACCGGCCATCTTTCGCGTGGATCAGGGGCGCAACATCCCGCAGCCAGGCGCCGACGGAATAGCTGCGATCACAAGGCACATGCCCATACAGCATATGCGGGGCGGCGGCCTCGTCGTCGGGGCCGGGGCGGGCGGTCAGTACGCGCCAGCAAGCATAGACCTGCAGCGCATCGGCGTTGATGATCACCCCGTTGTGGCGCGCCGCCAGCTCCAGCGCCAGCGCCGATTTGCCCGATGCTGTCGGCCCCGCGATCAGAACGGGCAGGGCTGGGTCTATTTCAGGGGCTGAAATCAAGATGTTGTGCCTGTTTTGCGCGGCGCTGCATGTTGTGGAAATATCCCGCGACCGTGGGATCCGTGCGAGCGCGTGATGTTTTCCTGTCTGAAACCCTGCTTTAACATTGAATCGCGCGGCGAATTAAGACATTTTGCGCGCGGTCATCACATTCCAGCCGAAAAAGGGGAACCACCCATGTCAGAACCGGAAACCAGCCCCGGCGCGCCGCAATACAAGCGTGTCATGTTGAAGATTTCCGGCGAGGCGTTGATGGGCGATCAAGGCTATGGCCTGCACCCCCCCACGGTCGAGCGAATCGCGCGCGAGATCAAGGAAGTCCACGATCTGGGCGTCGAGATCTGTATGGTCATTGGCGGTGGCAACATCTTTCGCGGCCTGCAGGGCAGCGCCCAGGGCATGGAGCGCACGACCGCCGACTATATGGGCATGCTGGCAACCGTGATGAACGCGCTGGCCATGCAAAGCGCGCTGGAAAGCCTTGGCGTGTTCACCCGCGTTATCAGCGCCATTCCGATGGATCAGGTCTGCGAACCCTATATCCGACGCCGCGCGGTGCGCCATCTTGAAAAGGGGCGGGTCTGCATCTTTGCCGCGGGCACCGGCAACCCCTATTTCACCACCGACACCGCCGCCACGCTGCGCGCCAACGAGATGCATTGCGAGGTGATCTTCAAGGGCACGCAGGTGGACGGGATCTATGACAAGGATCCGAAAACCAACCCTGATGCGAAACGCTATGATACGGTCAGCTATGACGAGGTGCTGCAAAAGAACCTCAAGGTGATGGATGCCAGCGCCATTGCGCTGGCGCGCGACAACAACCTGCCCATCGTCGTGTTCTCGCTGGAGCGCGAGGGCGGGCTTGCGGGCATCCTTCGGGGCGAAGGCACCTATACAAAGGTGGTGAATTAAGGGTAGATCATCGAGGAAAAGCAACGAGGCGCGGAAAAGAAACCATGTCGGAAGAAGAATTCGAAATCGATATTGACGATCTGGAACGTCGCATGGAAGGCGCCATGACGGCGCTGAAAAGCGAATTCGCCAGCCTGCGCACGGGCCGGGCTTCGGCCGGGATGCTGGATCCGGTGACGGTAGATGCCTACGGTGCCCAGATGCCGCTGAACCAGTGCGCCACAATCAACGTGCCCGAACCGCGCATGATTACCGTCAATGTCTGGGACAAGGCATTGGTGGGCGCTGTGGACAAGGCGATCCGCAATTCGGGCCTTGGTCTGAACCCGGTGGTCGAGGGCACGGTGCTGCGCCTGCCCATTCCCGAGCTGAACGAGGAGCGCCGCAAGGAATTGTCACGCGTCGCCGCTCAATACGCCGAAAGTGCCCGTGTGGCGGTGCGCAATGTGCGCCGCGATGGCATGGACCAGATCAAGAAGGCCAAATCCGCCGGCATGAGCGAGGACGACCAAAAGATCTGGCACGAGGAAATCCAGTCTCTGACCGACCGCTATATCAAGGAAATAGACAAGGCGCTGGACGCCAAGCAAGAGGAAATCATGCAGGTTTGAAAAAGCCTGCATGAAGGGAAACAAGGTGACCGCACAGGAAAAAACGCCGCGCAAGGTGGAACATGTTGCCATCATCATGGATGGCAATGGCCGCTGGGCGACACGCCGGGGCCTGCCCCGGCTTGTCGGGCACCGGAAGGGTGCGGCAAGGGTGCGGGAAATTGTTGATATATGTCCGGATATCGGCGTCAAATATCTGACACTCTATGCCTTTTCCACGGAAAACTGGAAGCGCGCCGAGGCCGAAGTATCGGGCCTGATGTCGCTGTTTCGCCGTTACATCACGCGAGAAACGGAACGCCTGCATGAACATCGGGTGCGGGTGCGCTTTATCGGCGATCGATCGCGCCTCGATCCCAAGCTGATCGAACTGATGGCCCGGCTCGAGGAAAAAACCGCGAAAAACGATCACCTCAACCTGACCATCGCGCTGAACTATGGCGGCCGTGACGAGCTGACCCGCGCCATGAAGACCCTTGCCGAAGACGCCGCCGAGGGCCGTGTTTCCCCCGAGGACATCAACGAACAAAGCATCGGTTTCTATGTCGATACCCGCTATCTGCCCGATCCCGACCTGATCATCCGCACATCGGGCGAAAAACGCATCTCGAATTTCCTTTTGTGGCAGTCGGCATATGCGGAATATGAATTCGTGCCGACCTTGTGGCCGGATTTCACGGCCGAGGAATTTGCCGCCATCGTGGCAAGCTTTACCGGGCGCGAGCGCAGGTTCGGCGCCGCCACGGCATGAGCGGGCGCTTTGCCGATCTGCGCACGAGGCTGCTGTCGGCGGCGGTAATGATCACCCTTGGTCTGGGCGCGCTGCTTGCGGGTGGATACTGGTTCTTGTTGCTGGTTTCGGTTCTTGCCGGGCTGATGCTGTGGGAGCTGATCCGCATGCTGGGCCCGCATATCGGGCAATCGAAATCGATACTTCTTGCGGCGGTGGGGGCGGCCTCGGTGCTGCGGGCGGGGATTGATACCAGCATGATCGCGCTCAGCACCCTGTTCATCGCGCCCTTTATCGGGCTGGTGTTGTTGCGACGGGATCGCGCGATATTCGTGATCTACGCGTTTTCGATCCTTGTCGCCTCGGCCGCGCTGTTCTGGTTGCGCGTGCAAGGGGGGCTCGACTGGCCGCTCTGGCTGGTCCTGGTGGTTATCGCGTCCGATGTCGGGGGGTATTTCTTTGGTCGTATCATTGGCGGCCCAAAGATCCTGCCCCGTATCAGCCCCAAGAAGACCTGGTCGGGCACGCTGGGCGGCTGGCTGCTGGCGGCGCTGGTGGGGCTGGGCTTTGCACAGCTGCGGGGTTTTGGCGCCAGCATCGTTGTCATGTCGGTTCTCACGGCAATCGCCGCACAGGCGGGGGACGTGGCTGAAAGCGCGGTCAAGCGGCATGTCGGGGTCAAGGATGCATCGGCCCTCATCCCAGGCCATGGCGGGGTGCTTGACCGGTTTGACGCCATGATCGGGGCCTCGCTGTTCGTTCTGTTGTGGCTGGTCATGGTCGGCGCACCGGCGGCGGGGGCTTACTGAACCATGCGGCGGGTATCGGTATTCGGAGCGACCGGCTCGATCGGCTGCAACACGGTCGATCTTTTACAGCGCCAGGGGGGGGGAGACGGCTTTCATGTCGTGGCCCTGACCGGCGGGCGCAATATCGCGCTGCTGGCGCGCCAGGCGCGCGCCTTGCGGGCCGAGCTGGCTGTCACCGCATATGAGGAATTTCTGCCTGACCTGCGCGATGCGCTTGCGGGCACCGGCATCGAGGTTGCCGCCGGCAACCGCGCCATTGCCGAGGCCGCGGCGCGCCCCGTTGACTGGACGATGTCGGCCATTGTCGGTGCCGCCGGCCTTGAACCGGGGCTGGTTTCCATGCGGCATGGCGGCATTCTGGCGCTGGCCAACAAGGAAAGCCTGGTCACGGCCGGCGATCTGATGCACCGCGAGGCCCGCAAACATGGCGCGCGGATCCTGCCGGTGGACAGCGAACATTCGGCCATCTTCCAGGCCTTGCAGGGCGAAGACCACGCCGCGATCGAACGCATCATCCTGACGGCCTCGGGCGGGCCGTTTCGCGACTGGCCCCTTGAACGCCTGCACGAGGCCACCCCCGAACAGGCCGTCGCGCACCCGAACTGGGACATGGGCCAACGCATATCTGTTGACAGCGCCAGCATGTTCAACAAGGCGATGGAGCTGATCGAGACGCATGAATTCTTTGACGTCACACCCGACCAGATCGAGGTGCTGGTGCATCCGCAATCGATCATCCATTCACTGGTGGGGTTCGTGGATGGCGCGGTCATGGCCCATCTCGGCCCGCCCGACATGCGCGGGGCCATCGGCTATGCCCTGAACTGGCCCGACCGCGCGCCGCTGCCGCTTGAGCGGCTTGATCTGGCGCGCATCGGACGGCTTGATTTCGAGGCCCCCGACGAAACCCGCTTTCCGGCGATCCGTCTGGCGCGCGAGGTCATGCGGCGCGGCGGGCTGACGGGCGCGGTATTCAATGCCGCCAAGGAGGTGACGCTGGATGCCTTTCTTGACCACCGCATCCGGTTTACCGACATGGCGGTGATCGTCGAAAAGGTTCTTGAAACCATGGACCGGCATCACGATCTGCAAGATGAAATGACCGACCTGCAATCCGTGCTGGCCGCAGACGCTGCCGCACGCAAACGAACCACCGAGGCCATCGCCTCGCATCAGGCAAATCGAGGATAACGTGGAACTGATCAATTCAATCCCCGTCATGGGCGGCTTTCTGTGGACGGTGCTGTCCTTTGTGGTGGTCCTCAGCGTCATCATTTTCATCCATGAATACGGCCACTACATCGTTGGCCGCTGGTGCGGCATCAAGGCCGAGGTGTTTTCCATGGGGTTCGGCCCGGTCATTTTTTCACGGGTGGACCGGCGCGGCACACGCTGGCAGATTTCGCTGATCCCGCTCGGCGGCTATGTGCGGTTTCTGGGCGATGCCGATGCTTCCAGCCGCTCGGACCCGGCCGCGCTTGAATCGCTGCCCGAGGAAGAGCGCGTGCATACCCTGACCGGCGCGCCGCTCTACAAGCGCGCCCTGACCGTGGCTGCGGGGCCGGTGGCAAATTTCATCCTTTCCATCGTGATCTTCACGGGGCTGATCCTGGCAACCGGCATGGCGACCGAGCCGCCAACCGTCGGCGCGCTCAAGTCGCTGCCCGGTTCGGGGGTTGAGCTGCAGCAGGGCGATGTCATTCTGGCCATAGACGGGGTTGAAACGCCTGATTACGAGGCGCTGTTCGACTATGCCAGCAAGGCCGACCCGATCAAGCCGGTGCTGACATACCGCGTGCGCCGCGCCGGCGAGGTGGTCGAGGTCAAGGGGCCGTTCCCCATGCTGCCCCTGATCGAAACGGTTCAGCCGCAATCGGCGGCAATGGCGGCCGGGCTGAAGGTCGGCGACCTTATCCTGTCGGTGGACGGGCGCAAGATCACCGCTTTTCGCGAGTTGCAAAAGATCGTTGCCGATTCCGACGGCCGGCCGATGCAGCTCAAGGTCTGGCGCGACGGCGAGGTGATGGATTTCACCCTCTCTGCCAAGGTCGTTGATCTGCCCGACGGCAAGGGCGGTTTCACCAAGCGCACGCTGATCGGCATCACCGGCGGGCTGTTCTTTGACCCCGAAACCCGCATGCCCAACCCGCTGACGGCGCTGAAGATGGGCACCGCACAGGTGGGCGATATCGTGACCAGTTCGCTCAGTGGGCTGACGCACATGATTTCGGGCGCGATTTCGTCGTGCAACCTGCAAGGGCCGGTGGGCATTGCCAAGACATCTGCCGATGCCGCATCACAGGGGTTCTCCAGTTTCATCTGGTTCATCGGTATGCTTTCCACCGCCATCGGCCTGGTCAACCTGTTCCCGATTCCGGTGCTGGATGGCGGGCATCTGGTGTTTTTCGCCTACGAGGCGGTGGTTCGGCGGCGCCCCAGCGAGACAGCCATGCGGATATTGATGACGGCGGGTCTGGCGCTGGTTCTGACCCTGATGGCCTTTTCGCTGGCAAATGATTTCATCTGCTGAGATTGGGCCCTGACAGCCCATTGATAACGCTTTCGCGCCATACTGTTGCCATATTCATCCCTATTCTTGGATGGCAACAAGGGTAACTGGCACGAAGGAGGTCAGGTCATGCAAAAATTGGCAACAGGCTACAGGGGCCTTTGGGTTCTGTTCGACGTCAACAGCGATCGCTTCCTGCTGATTGTGATCATCCTGATGGCATTGGCCGCTGTCGGCATTGTCGGTGCCGAATATGTCAGCCCGACCTTTGTCGACAACCCGATTCTCGAATCTGGCTCGATCGTCTGAGATTCCCTTCGGGATTTCCCAATTCGCGTGGAAATTACAGCCCCTGATGCCCTTGGCGGGCTTTTTCGGGCACATATCGGGCCGCTGTGAAAGAACAGTGGCCCGGATGCCGCTTGTCGTTTTGACATGGTTCCTGAAACCGCATATTCAGGCCAGAGTGAGCATTGTTGACGCCGTTCCATAGCGGCCCGACAGCAGGGCACGTGATTTGCGGCAGGGGGATTGCAGGTTGATGAAAGCGAAATTCGTGAAGGATGCCCTGATACGGGTCATTTTGCTGGCGGTTCTTGTGCTGGGCAGCAATGCGCTGCGCACAGCTGCAATGGCCCAGACCGGCGTTGCCAGTGCCGAAATGATCTTCAAATCGATTGTGGTAACCGGCAACAGGCGCGTCGAAACGCCAACCATCCTGAATTTTCTGGCGATCCCCAAGGGCAAGCCGGTCACGCCCGCCCAGGTGAACGAGGGCTACAAGCGGCTTGTTTCGACCGGGCTGTTCGAAGAAGTGTCGGTGACTCCGAAAGGCGCCCGACTGCTGGTCACGGTGCGGGAATACCCGACCATCAACCGCATCAATTTCGAACGCAACAAGCGCATCAAGGACAAGGTTCTTGCCGGGGTCATCACATCCAAGCCCCGTCATGTTTACAACCCCTCGCAGGCCGAGGCCGACGCCCAGCGCATCATCGAGGCCTATCGCCAGCAGGGGCGGATTGCGGCGCGGGTTACCCCCAAGATCATTCGCCGCGCGGATAACCGCGTCGATCTGGTGTTCGAGATATTTGAAGGCAAGGTGACCGAAATCAAGCGGATCAGCTTTGTCGGCAATCGCCATTTTTCCGACCGCCGTCTGCGGCGGGTTCTGGGAACCAAGCAGGCAGGTCTGCTGCACGCCTTTGTGAAAAGCGACACATTCGTTGCCGACCGGATCAACTTTGACAAGCAGATGCTGCGAGACTTCTATCTTTCGCGTGGTTTCATCGATTTTCAGGTGCTTTCGGTCGATGCCGAAATCGTCAAGGAACGCAGCGGTTATTTCCTTACCTTCAAGATCCGGGAAGGCCAGCAATATCGCTTTGGCGACATCAATGTGACAAGCAGCCTGGCCGAGATCGATCCCGACAAATACAAGCCCCTTGTCGGCATCCGCAAGGGCGTGGTCTACGCGCCAAACCTGGTGAACAGTGCGGTCGAGCGGATGGAAAATCTTGCCACGAAGGAAGGGCTGAACTTCATTCGCGTGACCCCCAAGGTCAAGCGCGATGACAAGACGCGCACGCTGAACATCGATTTCGTGATTGAAAAAGGGCCGCGGGTTTTTGTCGAGCGCATTGATATCGAGGGCAACAGCACGACGCTTGACCGGGTGATCCGGCGGCAGTTCAAGACCGTCGAGGGGGATCCGTTCAACCCGCGCGAAATCAAGGCCGCAGCCGAACGCATCCGGGCGCTGGGCTTTTTCGCCAAGTCCGACGTCAAGACACGCCCGGGATCCAGCCCAGATCGGGTGATCGTTGACGTGAATGTCGAAGAGACACAAACAGGTACGTTGGAATTCGGGGTCAGCTATGGCGCTGCAACGGGACTTGGCGCTACCGTCAGTCTTTCGGAGAACAACTTTCTTGGCAGGGGGCAATATATCAAGCTGAATCTCGGAGGTGGTGGCTCTGCGCGCGACGTGGGGCTGACTTTCGCTGAACCCGCATTCCTGGGGCGTGACCTGCGCTTCCAGATTTCGGCCACGCGCTCGACGATTGCCCAGCGGGTTACTCATTACGACACCAGCGTCACCGGGTTCTCGCCGTCGATCAGCTTCCCGACCAGTGAACTTGGAAGGCTGGCGCTGAAATACGAACGCTCGGACGCGATCATTTCTAACATAACCGTCCCGCATTCGCCCCTGATTGTTGCAGGCACCCGCAAGGCCAGCATTTTCGGGCTGACCTATACCTATGACTCGCGTTATTCGGGCCTTGACCCGACCGCGGGTACGTTGGTGCGGATTTCGCAGGAAATTGCGGGCCCCGGGGCGTCTGCGCGGTTTTCGAAAACCACGGCGTTGGCGGGATTCCGCAAGGCGATCAGAAATGAAGAGGTCGTGCTGACTGCCGAATTCGAAGGGGGCTACCTGAAGGATTTCAGCGGAACTAGCAGCATGCAGGACCGGTTTTTCATGTTTAGCCCAACTATCCGAGGGTTTCAGGCCTATGGGATAGGGCCTCGCGATACTACATCCGTTACTATCAATCAGGATGCGCTTGGCGGCAACATGTATGCGGTCGCTCGCTTGGAAGCCGACTTTCCGCTCGGCCTTCCTTCGTCTTACAAGATTTCGGGCGGTGCCTTCCTTCATGTCGGTTCGCTCTGGGGGCTTGATGATACGGCTGGGTTCGCGGGAACGGTCGACGCAGGAATGCACATCCGCTCGGTCTTGGGGTTTTCACTTTTTGTTGATACCGGTTTAATTGGGACAATGCGTTTCGATTTCACCAAGGCGCTGTCAAGCCAGTCCTATGACAGACCCGAGGGGTTCAGTTTTTCCCTTGGCAAAAGTTTCTGAATGAAACCCCTGCGTCATGCCATGATCCGCGCAACAGCCCTGGTGGTGCTGATCCTGGCTGGCGCCTTTGTGGCACAGCCGATGGCGCAGACTGCGCCCACGGCGGGCGTTTACACCCTGAACCAGGAACGCCTGTTTTCGGGGTCTCTGTTTGGCAGGCGGGTGATGACGGAACTCGCCCAGCGGCAGCAGGAACTTGCCCGGGAAAACAAGAAACTCGAAGAACAGCTCAAGGCCGAAGAAAAGGATCTGACCGTCCGGCGCGACAGTCTTGACCCCAAGACCTTCAGAAAGCTTGCCGACGAATTCGACAAGCGCGTTGAAAAGATTCGCAAGGATCAGGCGCGCAAGGCAAATGCCCTCAACAGCTGGGTGGATGGCGAGCGCAAAAGATTTTTCGAAGAGGCGTCGCGCCTGTTGCCGAAACTGGCGCTGGATCTGGGAATCACGGTCATCCTCGACGAAAGGGCTACATTCTTTGCTGTTCGCGCGGCCGATATTACCCCGCGTGTCATCGAGAGGGTGGATGCCATTCTTGGTGATGGCACAAGCGGCACGAAACCCTGACGCCCCAAGCTTGTCTTGTTCGCGGCTGGTTGATAGGGGAAAGAACCAACATTTCCACGGAAAAAGGCCCTTAAGATGAGCGAAACCACCGCCACCGAAGAACTGCCCTCAGTCGATCTTGCGATGATCCAGCGGATGATCCCGCATCGCTATCCGTTTCTGTTCATCGACAAGGTGCGCGACATCAAGACCGGTGAAAGCGCGGTCGGCATCAAGAATGTCACCATGAACGAGCCACAATTTCAGGGCCATTTCCCCAGCAAGCCCATCATGCCCGGTGTGATGATCGTCGAGGCCATGGCACAGACGGCCGCGGTTCTGATCTCGCACACGCTTGACCTGATCGACAAGGATCCGCTGGTCTATTTCATGACCATGGACAAGTTCCGCTTTCGTGCGATGGTGGTGCCGGGCGATGTGCTGGAGCTGCATGTGCGGGTGATCCGCGGCCGCGGCAAGATCTGGAAGCTGTGGGGCGAAGGCAAGGTCAATGGCAAGATCGCCTCGGAAGGCGAGTTTTCCGCCATGATCGACGTGCCCAAGGGCACGATCTGAGATGGTCGCGGCGATGAGCGGCGAGACCGTCATCCACCCCACCGCCGTCATTTCCGACGGCGCGCGCATCGGTGTCGGCTGTCGTATCGGCCCCTATTGCGTGGTCGGCCCCGAGGTCAGCCTTGCCGATGGCGTGGTGCTGGACAACCACGTATCCGTGACCGGCTGGACAGAGATTGGCGAAGGCACACGCATCTGGCCCTTTGCCTCGATCGGCAGCGAGCCACAGGACCTGAAATTCAGGGGCGAGCATACCAAGGTCGAGATCGGCGCGCGCAACAATATCCGCGAATATGCAACCATCAACCCCGGCACCGATGGCGGCGGCGGGGTTACGCGGGTGGGCGATGACAACCTGATCATGATGCATGTGCATATCGCCCATGACTGCCAGATCGGCAACGGGATCGTTCTGGCAAATGCGGTGCAGATCGCGGGCCATGTGGTGATCGGCGACAATGCCGTTCTGGGCGGACAGTCGGGCGTGCATCAGTTCTGCCGCGTCGGCAAGGGCGCCATGATCGGTGCTGGTGCGGTCGTGGTCAATGATGTGATCCCCTATGGCTCGGTCATCAGCCCGCGCGGCACGCTGGGGGGGCTGAACCTGCTGGGGCTCAAGCGTCGCGGGGCCGAAAAGGCGGCCATGAACGGGCTGCGCCACGCCTATCGACAGCTGTTCTCGGGCGAAGGGGCGCTGCTGGAACGGGCCCAGCGATTGGCCGAGGAAACCCCCGACAACCCGCTGGTGCAGGACGTGCTGGAATTCGTGCTTGCCAATTCCGACCGTTCCTTCTGCACGCCGGAATAGGGGCATGGGGCGGCTTGCGATCATTGCCGGGCGCGGGGTTCTGCCCCGGATGCTGGCCGCCCATTGCGCGCAGCAGGGCACGCCCTGTCTGATTGTCACCCTCAACGGTTTTTCCGCCGACTGGATGCAGGATCACCCGCGCATTGATGCGCGCTTTGAAAAACTGGGCGAGCTGTTCGAGGGGCTGCGGGCGCAGGGCTGTGATCGGGTGGTGTTTGCCGGTGGCATGAACCGGCCGGAAATCGACCCGACCGCGTTTGACCGCAAGACCCTAGCCCTTGCCCCCCGGATCTTTGGCCAGATGGGTAGGGGCGACGATGCCCTGTTGCGTTCCATCGCTGAAATCTTTGCCGGAGAGGGGCTTTCGGTTGTCGCGGCTCAGGATGTTCTGCCCGCGCTGCTGGCCTCCAGCGGCCTGATGACCCGCAAGGCCCCATCGGCCGATGACCTGAAAGATATTTCGCGGGCGCGCGAACTGGTGGCCATGCTTGGGGCGCAGGATGTGGGGCAGGGGGCTGTCGTGGCACAGGGGTTGTGCCTGGGGCTGGAAACCCTGCAGGGCACCGACCGGATGCTGGAATTCGTTGCCCGGACGGCCCAAGGCTTGCGGCCCGACCCAAATGGCGCGCGGGGGGTGCTGTTCAAGGGGCCGAAACCGGGGCAGGACCGGCGCATGGATCTGCCCGCGATTGGCCCCGGCACGGTGGAACGCGCACAGGCGGCGGGGCTTGCAGGTATTGCCGTGGTCGCGGGCGGCGTGATGCTGCTTGACCGCAAGCGCCTGCTGGCGCTGGCTGACGAGGCGGGCCTGTTCGTTTTCGGCGTGGCGCCCGAGGCCGATCCCGCCCCCAACCCTGGGGCCAAAGATGGGTAGCGGCCCGCATCTGTTTCTGGTCGCGGGCGAGCCTTCGGGCGATGCGCTTGGGGCCAGCCTGATGCAGGGCTTGAAACAGCTTGCGCCCGAGGCCCGTTTTTCCGGCGTCGGCGGCCCGTTGATGGAGGCCGAGGGGCTGACCCCGCTTTTCCCCATGGCGGAACTTTCCGTGATGGGGCTGGCCGAGGTGCTGCCCCGCCTGCCGGCCCTGCTGCGGCGGGTGCGTGAAACCGCGGCCGAGGTGGTGTTACAGGCACCCGATGCGCTGATCACCATCGATTCGCCCGATTTCTGCCTACGGGTTGCGGCCCGCGCGCGCGTGCAGGCACCGGCGTTGAAAACCATCCACTATGTCGCCCCCACGGTCTGGGCCTGGCGCCCGGAAAGGGCGGCGAAAATGGCCCGGCATATCGATCACGTGCTGGCGCTGTTCCCGTTCGAGCCCCCCTATATGCAGGCCGAGGGCATGAGCTGCGATTTCGTCGGCCATCCGGTGGTATCGACCCCGCAGCCCGACGCGGGCGAGGTCGCCGGCTTTCGCCGTGAAATCGGGCTGCGCGAGGGCGAAAGGATGCTGCTTGTCCTGCCCGGCTCGCGCGCGGGCGAGGTTGCGCGCATGGGGCCGGTGTTTGGCGAGGTTCTTGGGCGTCTTGCCGCCGGCCGCGACGATCTGCGCGTGGTGGTGCCGACAACGGCAAACATGGCCGAAACCGTTGGGGCGCTGGTCGAGCGCTGGCCCTTTTCGCCCGAGGTGATCGACCCGCGCAATGATGCTGGCGCCGCAACGCGCAAGCGCCTGGCCTTTGCCGCGGCCGATGCGGCGCTGGCGGCCTCGGGCACCGTGTCGCTGGAACTGGCGGCGGCGCAGACGGCCATGGTGATCGCCTACCGCTTTAACTGGCTGACGACGCGGATCGTAAAGAAAAAGGTCAAGCTGGACAGCGCAACGCTGGTCAACATCCTGACCGAAAGCCGCGCCGTGCCAGAGTTTCTGTTCGAAGAGTGCCGTGCAGATCTGATCGCGCCCAGCCTGGCCGCGATTCTGGATGATCCCGCGCAGCGCGAGACCCAGCTGGCGGCGTCGCGTCGTGCCCTGGCCATGCTTGGCGAGGGGGGCGAGGCTCCGGGGTTGCGGGCGGCGCGTTCGGTTTTGCGTGTTGTCGGCCATTGCCGTGACTGAGGGGGCGCTGCCCCCGTCGCTGGCGCGACTCCCCCGGAAGTATTTGGACAAAGAAGAAGCTCAGCCCGAAATTGTGAATGGCGCGACAGTGCAGGCCGTCTTTTCAACCAGAACGGCGGGCGCGATTGCAAACATGTGATGCGGGGTGCCGGCGGCCGCCCAGATCAGCGGAAATTCCAGAAGGCGCGGGTCGAGAAAGCTGGCGATCGGGTTCAGATGGCCAAAGGGTGACACGCCGCCAATGGCAAAGCCGGTCTGCTGCCGGATGCAGGCGGCGTCGGCCTTGCCCAGAGGCTCGCCGGCAAGCTGGCTGGCGGCATCGATATCTACCCGCCGGCCGCCGGGGGTCAGGAACAGCGCGACCTTGCCGCTGGTCTGGCCCAGAAAGATCACCGATTTCACGATCTGGTTGATTTCGACGCCGATAGCCTCGGCCGCCTGTGCGGCGGTGTTGGTGGGCACGGTGATGTGGCGGATCTCGATATCCAGCCCCAGCGACTCAAGGGCGGCGCGGACACGTTTCAGGCTTTTGCTCATGGGGCATTTATGATCGAGGCTGCGCGTGCCTGCAAGCCCGGTTGACGGCGCCCGCCGCGGGCATCATCCTGCCGCCATGTCGCTTGCCCAGAAAACCCGTCGCGCCCCGATTCCGCATGAGCCAGACAAGGGCGACGAGGTTCTTGCCGCCTATGATGACCTGCCCGACAATCTGGCCGCGTTGATCCGGGGTGTTGCCGGCTGCAGCCCCTATCTGCGCAGCCTGCTGCTGCGCGAGCGCATCTGGCTGGCCGGCCAGTGGGACGCCGATCCCGACATGGTGCTGGCGGGGCTGATGGGGCGCCACGACGGCCTGTCGCCGGATCAGGTCGGTGTTGCCCTGCGCCGCGCCAAGCGCCGGTTGGCCCTGTATGTGGCGCTGGCCGATTGCGGCGGCGTGTGGGAGCTGGAACGTGTAACCCATGCGCTGACCGCCTTTGCCGACCACGCGGTTCAGGCCGCGCTGCGGGCGCTGCTGGACGCCGAGATCAAGCGCGGCCGTCTGCCGGGATGCGCGCCGGGCGATGATTGTGGGCTTGTGGTGCTGGCCATGGGCAAGATGGGCGCGCATGAGCTGAACTATTCATCCGATATCGACCTGATCGTGCTGTTCGATGAAACCCGCCACGCGCCCGAGGATTTCGAGACCATCCGCGCGGGCCTTGTGCGTGTCACGCGACATCTTGCGCGCCTGTTGTCCGACGTCACCGACGAGGGTTATGTCTTTCGCACCGATCTGCGCCTGCGGCCCGACCCGTCGGTGACGCCGGTCTGCCTGTCGATGGCCGCGGCCGAGCGCTATTACGAAAGCATGGGGCGTACATGGGAACGGGCGGCATTCATCAAGGC
>WFQE01000195.1 GCA_015487165.1 Paracoccaceae bacterium
CTCGCAGGCTTTTGCCCCAACGTTGCGCCTTTTACCGGCAGGTCGCGCTTGCTAAGCTTGCCGCAACAGCCGCGCGACAAAGAGGTGCATCAAGATGAGCGAACCGATCCTGCTCCGCCAAGACAATGACGCGATTGCGACATTGACGATGAATTCGCCGAAAAACCTTAACGCCCTGTCAGACGCCATGCTTGCGGCCCTGCAAGAGCAGTTCGACATGCTGATGAATGATCGCAGCATTCGCGCGGTAATCCTGCGCGGCAGTGGCAAGGCCTTTTGCGCCGGCCATGACCTCAAGGAAATGACCGCCGGACGCCAGGCCGAAGATGGCGGCAAGGCCTATTTCCGCGACCTGTTTCAACGCTGTTCGCGCCTGATGACAACCATCCCCCGCCTGCCCCAGCCGGTCATCGCACAGGTTCACGGCATTGCCACCGCGGCCGGCTGCCAGCTGGTCGCCAGCTGCGACATGGCGGTCGCGGCCGAGGGCACGCGCTTTGGCGTCAACGGCGTGAATATCGGGTTGTTCTGTTCCACCCCGATGGTGGCGCTGTCGCGCAACATTCCCCGCAAGCAGGCATTCGAGATGCTGACCACCGGCAGGTTCATCGAGGCGGAACGGGCCGAAACGCTGGGCCTGATCAACCGCGCGGTTTCCGAAGACCGGCTTGAGGGCGCCACACGAGAGTTGGCCGAAACCGTTGCCGGCAAGCTGGGCGCCGCGGTCAAGATCGGCAAGCAGGCCTTTTACGAACAGATTCAGATGCCGCTGGAACAGGCCTATGCCTATACGGGCGAGGTCATGGTCGAAAACATGCTGTATCGCGACACCGAAGAAGGCATCGCCGCATTTCTTGAAAAGCGCCCGCCTGATTGGCAGCAATAAAAAAGGGGGCTGACTGCCCCCTCTTGCCTGCGGCAATTCACCCCCGCGCGTATTTGCACAAAGAAGAAGCTGTTTCTCTTTTGTCCCAATACTCCCGCCGGAGGCAGCGAGGCCGATCACACCTCGCTTTCCACTCAGGCATTCACGTCAACGACGACACGCCCGCGCACCTGCCCTTTCAGGATGTCGGCGCCAAGGCGCGGCAGGTCGGCCAGCGTGGCGGGCTGGATCATGGAATCGAGCTTGTCCATGGGCAGATCGCGCGCGATCCGCTGCCACGCCCGCAGGCGGTTGTCATAGGGCTGCATCACGCTGTCGATGCCCAGCAGGTTGACGCCGCGCAGGATGAAGGGCGTGATCAGCGCGCCCTCGATGGCGGCCCCGCCGGCCAGGCCGACGGCGGCAACCGATGTGCCGTATTTCATCTGTTTCAGCACGCGGCCCAGCATGGCGCCGGCAACCGCATCGACGCAGCCCGCCCAGGTTTCGCTTTCCAGCGGCTTGCGCGTGACCTCGTTCAGATCACTGCGGGGCACGATCTGGCTGGCGCCCAGGCCTTTCAGATAGTCGGCCTGTTCGGCACGGCCGGTGACGGCGGCGACCTCGTGGCCCAGATGGGCCAGAATGGCGGTCGCAACCGACCCCACGCCGCCGGCGGCGCCCGTGACCAGCACCGGGCCATGCCCCGGTTTCAGCCCGTGATCTTCCAGCGCCATCACGGCCAGCATGGCGGTAAAGCCGGCCGTGCCCACGGCCATCGCCTGGCGCGTGGTCAGCCCCTCGGGCAGGGGTACCAGCCAGTCGGCCCTGACGCGGGCCTTTTGCGCATAGCCACCCCAATGGGCCTCGCCCACACGCCAGCCGGTCAGCACCACCTTGTCGCCGGGCTTGTAGCGCGGGTCGGATGATTCCTCGACGGTGCCGGCAAAATCGATCCCCGGCACATGGGGATAGTTGCGCACCAGCCCCGCGCCGGGGCCGATGCACAGCCCGTCCTTGTAGTTGACGGTGGAATATTCGACCGCAACCAAAACCTCGGCCTCGGGCAGGTCGTCGGTGGTGATCTGTTTCACGCTGGCATGCGTCTTTCCGTCATCGTCCTTTTCGACGATCAATGCGTTGAAGCTCATGGTTTTTTTTCTCCTGTTGTTGCGTTCAGGGTCGGTCCGTCCTGAAGCGGACCGGGTGTCCTTCGCGAGTTGAGGGCAGCGCGCGCGCCGCACGGGGTGGGCCGAAGCGCCCGCCCCGGTGGGGGGCGGTGCGGGCGCTGCCCGGCGTATCCGCCGGGCGATCCGCATACAGCCGGCAGGTCACGATCCGGTTCCGCGCCAGCGTGTGCACACCTCACTCCTCTCCATATCCTTTCGGCACCGGCACCGGATCAAGCGCGGCGGCGCGTTTCTGCAGCGCGCGGCCGATCACCACGCGGCTGATCTCGGTCGTGCCATCAACGATGCGCAGCATCTGCGCCAGACGGCTCAGCCGGTCCAGCCCGTAGGGTTTCAGCAGCCCCATACCCCCCAGAACCTGGGTGCAGGTATTGGCGGCCTCCACCGCCGCATCGGGCACAAAGCGTTTTGCATGCGCGGCCCAGACCGGGCCCTCGGGCGTGCCCAGCTTGCGCGCCGCCTCGCGATACAGCAGACGCGAGGCTTCCAGATTGGTGGCTACATCGCCCAACATCCACTGGATGCCTTCGAGATCGAGATTGACACCGCCGAACATCTTGCGCCGCAGCGCATAGGCCAGCGCGGTGTCGAGCGCGGCCTCCATCAGCCCGCAGCAGCCCGAGGCAATGGACACCCGCGCAATGTCGATCGCCATCAGCGCACCCTGAAAACCCTGGCCGATGGGCAGGATGATGTTTTCGTCAGACACGGTAACGTTATCCAGATACATTTCCGACAACGGCAGAAATTCGTAAGAGGGGGTTTCATAGCGCGGCCCGAAGGACAGGCCCGGCGTGTCTTTCGGAATGGCGATCATCGCCATGTCCTTGTGGCCCGGCGCGTCGGATGTCTTGACCACGGTCAGATAGACATCGGCCTCATCGGCCAGGCTGACCCAGGCCTTGGCGCCGTTGATCGTCCAGGTGCCGTCATCATTGATCTGCGCGCGGGTGTACATGGTCACAGCATCCGATCCCGATTGCGGCTCGGTCAGGGCGAAATTGGCCAGCTTCCGGCCCGAGGTCAGATCGCGCGCCCATTTCTGCTTGAAGGCGTCGGTGCCATAGCCGCAAACGGCAAAGGTGCAGATATTGTGCATCGACAACGCAAAGGCATAGGCCCCGTCGCCCTTGCCAAGTTCCTCGTACACCCGGATGCCCTCGGCCAGCGGCAGGCCCTGCCCACCCCATTCCTCGGGCGCATACAGCCCGGTCAGCCCGGCGGCACCTGCCGCATCGGATGCCTCGCGCGGCCAGATGCCGGCCTTGTTCCACGCATCCACATTGGGCTTGATCACCTCATTGCAGTGGCGGCGTGCCACCTCGAGGATTTCGTCGATCTTGTCAGTCATGGTTCTTCATGCTCTCCGCTGGCGGCTTCAATTGTCTTACATTTGGCCCATCTCTTGCCACAGCTGCAATTGTCTGACAAATGAAAATCATGAAGACAAGGCTTGAAACGTCACGTGACCTGTCGGTGCAGATCGCCGAGGCCATCCGCGATGCGATCATCGGCGGCGGGTTGATCGTGGATGAACGCCTGCCCAGCGAGGCCGAGCTGGCCGAAAAATTCGGCGTTTCGCGCCCCACCGTGCGCGAGGCGCTGAAAAGGCTGGCGGCGCAGAACCTGATCCGCACTCAGCGGGGCGCAACCGGCGGGGCATTCGTCAATCGGCTGCGGTTTCAGGATGCCTATGGCCAGCAGATCACCACCTCGACCCTGTTGCTGAGCATGAATGCCGTCGATTTCGAAACCGCCGCCGAGGCGCGCTATGCGCTGGAACGGGCCTGCGCACCCCTGTCGGCACAACGCCGCAGCGCCGATCACCTGGCCACCATGCGGGCCGAGATCTTTCGCCAGGGCCAGCCGGGCCTGTCGGACGAAAGTTTCTGCGCCTCCGACGTGGCCTTTCACCGGGCGCTGGTGGATGGCGCGCAGAACCCGGTGCTGTCATACCAGCTGGC
>WFQE01000196.1 GCA_015487165.1 Paracoccaceae bacterium
ATTTTACTCGCTCATAACCCACCTAAGTGGGTCAGTTTTGCACGCCGATTCACAGTGGGGATATCGTTGCGAAAAAAATGGCGCAAAACAAAAGGCCCCGCGAGGGGCCTTGTTTCATTGGTCGGAGTGAGAGGATTCGAACCTCCGGCCCCTGCCTCCCGAAGACAGTGCTCTACCAGGCTGAGCTACACTCCGTGACCAACGGCTTGGCGGATACACGCAACCGCCGGAAATGGCAAGTGGCTGTGGAAAAAATCGCCCTTGGCGTCGGCCTATTCAAGCCGTCTTGCCTCGTCCACAAGCAGAACCGGGATACCATCGCGGATAGGGTAGGCGAGGCGTGCATTTCGCGACACCAGTTCGCCGTTTTCCGAATCGAAAATGAGGGGCCCATGGGTGAGGGGGCAGACCAGGGCCTCGAGCATCTTGTTGTCGGGGCGCGGTCTGTGGTCAGGGGCTTCCTCGGTCATTGCAGGTTCCTGTCTTCGCCGCCGCTGGCAAGCGAGAATTCCATCAAGGTGATCAGTGTCTGCCGCCTGTCCGCCAAAGTGGGGGATTCAAGCAATGCCTGTTTTTCCTCGTGATCGAATGGAAACATCATCGCCATCGAGTTTATCAGCAGTTCGTCTTCGGCCTTTTCCAGGCTGGACCAGTCGGTGTCTGACCCACGTGCATCCAGAAAACGGCCGAGGACATCAAGGAAATGCTGGCGGTCGAATCCGGGATCGCCCTGCGGCTTGTCCAGGTCGTGATCAAATTCGGCCCAGTCGATCGATGCCGTCGGATATGGCTTGAATCCCGGCTGCAGGTCTGTGACCCGGAACCGTGCGACCCCGCCCAGGGTGATGCGATAACGCCCGTCCTCGGTTTCGACAAATGCCATGATCCTTCCCGCACAGCCAACCGCGTGAAGGGCTGAATCCGACCCTTCTTCGGCCTTGCCGTCCAGAGGTTGCACCATTCCGATCAGCCGATGCGGGGTTGTCAGCGCATCTTCGGTCATGGCCAGGTAGCGCGGCTCGAATATGTTAAGCGGCAGATGCGCCCGGGGCAGCAACAGTGCCCCGGGTAATGGGAATAGGGGAATTCGGTCTGGCAGGTCGGCAGGTTTGAACATGCTCACCAGCCTAGCCTTGTTCCGCGCTCAGGCAAAGAGCATTGACGAAAGTTTGCGCCGACCCTTCAGAACGACTGGGTCGTCGGGCTTGAGTGAGTCGAATATCTTGAACAGCTGCTTGCGGGCGGCGTCGTCGTTCCACTCGCGGTCGCGACGGTAAAGTTCAAGCAGCTCGTCCACGGCGGCCTCGGTGTCGCCGGTGGCGGCAAGCGCGGTTGCCAGCTCGAAACGGGCTTCGTGGTTGTCCGGGTTGGTCTCGAGTTTTGCGCGAAGTTCGGGAATCGGGCCTGCCTCGGCTGCGGCCTCGGCCAGCTCGATCTGGGCCTTGATGGCGGCAATCTCGGGGGCTTCGCGGATGGGTTCGGGAACCGCGTCGAGCAGGGCCTTGGCCTTGTCGGTGTCATCCATGGCCAGATGTGCCCGCACCAGCCCGGCATAGGCCGCAGCATTTTCAGGCTCTTCCTGCAGGACGGCGGCAAAGGTTTCGGCGGCATCGACGGCGGCGCCTTCGGCCAGCATTTCCTCGGCCGACTCAACAGCAGCGGCAAGGCCTTCGTCTACGCCGCCGGCGAGATCGACCAGCTTGCCGATGAATTCCTTCAGCTTGGCCGGAGGCTGCGCCCCCATGAAGCCGTCGACCGGCTTGCCATCGTGAAAGGCATAGACGGTGGGGATCGACTGCACGCGCAGCTGCGCCGCGATCCCCTGGTTTTCGTCAACATTGATCTTGACCATCTTCACCTTGCCGCCAGCGGCCTGTATCTCGGCCTCGAGCGCCGGGCCAAGGCTGCGGCAGGGGCCGCACCAGGGCGCCCAGAAATCGACCACGACCGGGGTGGTCTTGCTGGCCTCGATCACGTCTTCCATGAAGGTCTGTTCAGACCCTTCCTTGATCAGGTCGTCTCCGCCCGCGGCGGCATTGTTTGCACCAAGTTCCATTTTTCTACCTCTGTCCTTTCAACGGCGTTCCGCCGACGTTATCCCCTATTTAGGAAGCCTGTCCCCGCACCCCAAGCCCGCAATCCGAGATCAGAGATCAAATGTCGCAAGCACCGGGGCGTGATCCGACGGTTTTTCCCACCCACGCAGCTCGCGCAGGATGCGGCTGGAATGGGCGCTGGCGGCAATGTCGGGGCTGGCCCAGACATGATCGAGGCGCCGGCCCCTGTCACTGCTGTCCCAGTCACGCGCGCGATATGACCACCATGAATACAACTTGCCCTGCGGGATATCCTGTCGCGTGATATCAATCCATCCGCCAGCCTGCTGTGTTTCTGCCAGATGCTCGACCTCGAGCGGGGTGTGAGACACGACCTTGAGCAACTGCTTGTGGCTCCAGACATCGTCTTCGCGGGGTGCGATGTTGAGATCGCCCACCAGTATCGACTTGCGGGGTGTGTTGGACCGAAAGTGATCGCGCATTTCAACCAGATAATCCAGTTTCTGGCCGAATTTCTCGTTCACCTTGCGGTCGGGGACATCGCCGCCGGCTGGCACATAGAAGTTGTGGATGACGACACCGTTTTCCAGCTCTCCGGCGATGTGGCGGGCATGTCCCAATGACGCGAAATCCAGCTTGCCCACCTCCCTGATCGGCAGGCGAGACAGGATGGCAACACCGTTATATCCCTTCTGACCATTGGCGATCATGTAGCCATAGCCCAGCTCGGCAAAACCCTGGGTGGGGATCTTTTCAACGGGTGACTTGCATTCCTGCAGGCACAGGATGTCCGGTTTTTCCTGGGCCAGAAACCTCAGCACCAGAGGTTCGCGCAAGCGGATCGAATTGATGTTCCATGTTGCAATGGTAAAGGGCATGGGGCCTCGCAGTCGGGGTGATCATTCGCAAGACCATAGGCCGCCCCAACAGGTGCTGCAACCACGCCGCGGCGAAAGGTTACAGCGGTTCGAACCTGCCCGAGATGCCGTCATAGGTTTCGATGCTGCCGGTTCCGATGTCATGCCATAATCCATGCAGGGTCAGGGTTTCCTGTTCGACGGCGGAACTGACGAAAGGAAAGCTCATCAGGTTTTCCAGCGAGATCAGAATTCCCTCGCGTTCCAGTGCCGAAAGGCGGGCTGCCTCGTCTTCGATATCCTGCACCTTTTCATAGCCGGGGCGCAGCAGATCCATCCAGCGGCCGACAAAGCTGGATTTCTGTTCAAGCTCTGGAGCGTTGCCTCGACACATGTCGTGGCATCCCTGAACCCCTCCGCATTGGGAATGCCCCATTACGATGATATGGGCGATGCCCAGGGATTTGACCGCATATTCGATGGCGGCAGATGTGCCATGCAGGTCGCCGTCAGGCCGCCATGGCGGCACGAGGTTGGCGATATTGCGGTGAATAAAGAATTCGCCCGTTTCTGCCCCGAACAGCGATGTCACATGCACCCTGCTGTCGCAGCATGAAATGATCATGGCCCTCGGGTGCTGGCCCATCGTGGCCAGCTTGCTGAACCAGGCCTTGTTTTGCGAAAACTCGGTTGCCTTCCACCCGTGATAGCGGGTGACAAGGTATTTCGGCAGGGGGCGTGCATGTTTCATGGCACCTGCAATATCCTGCCTTTCGCGTTCGGGAAAGATTTTTCGAAAATGCCGTGCATATTTGTTGGCGCAGGTAATGTCCCGTTCAGCCTGTCATGGCAGGGTTTTTCCCCGGGGGCGCAGATCGGAGCATGATCATGGTGGGTCGTTGTCGCCAACTGGAAATACGGGAGAATATCGCACTGACGAATGTGGCCGACGTATCGCCGGGCAAGGGAAATGACCCGATAGCCCAGCAAGAGGCCATTGAAGAGGCCATTGTTCAGCTTGCCGACGGGCTTGCCAGAATCGAACTGGCACAGCAGCAGGACAATTTCTTGCTGGCACACTCTGTCGCCGGTGAACTGGCCAAGGTTGCGTGCCAGCTGGGCCTGAGCCTTCTTGCCCGGGTGGCCGGTGACCTGGCTGATTGCGCGGAATACGGGGATATGGTTTGTTTTCACGCGGTGGCCACGCGGCTTTCCAGAGTTGGAGAGGCCTCTCTCGCGGCCGTCATCGATCGCGTGGTTTCGAATGGATGATGAACAATCGCTTTTCGGCCTTTGCACCGCGGTGCGAAACGCATAATCATTGCGGCGTACGGTTTCACGGAAAGGTTTGGCATGGCACCGGTTTTTGCGACAGATGCGGCAGGGGCGATCCCGATCAAGGTCGTCAAGAAAGAGGCGTTGAAGCTGTGGCTGTCCGACCAGGATCCTTTTATTTCAAACTGGGTCCAGGGTGCGGGGTTTTCCGCCAAGCTGGGCGAAACCCTGATCATTCCAGGGGATGATGGTCGGCCGTCTCAGGTCTTGTTCGGCTGGGGCGACATTCACGCCCGCGCGCGCGGCAGGTTTCATTTTGCCGCCGCCGCCGAGAAACTGCCCGCGGGCACATATCGCATCGAATCGGGCATGACGGCGATCGAGACCGAGGAATCGGCACTGGCGTGGTTGCTGGCCGGTTACCGTTTCGACAGATACAAGCAGTCGGGCAAAGAGGCGCCGTTGCTGGTTGCGCCCGATGGGGTGGATGCCGGAACGGTCGAGGCCATCGCGACGGCCGAATTTCTGGCGCGCGACCTGATCAACACGCCGGCCAGCGACATGGGCCCCGACGCGCTTGAGGCCGCGCTTGTCGATCTTGCAAGGGATTTCGGGGCCGAAACACGATCGATTGTAGGTCAGGCATTGCTGGAACAGAATCTGCCGCTCATTCATGCCGTTGGGCGCGCGGCGGCGCAGGAACCGCGCCTGCTTGAACTTCGCTGGGGCAAGGAAGGCAATCCCTCGCTGACATTGGTGGGCAAGGGCGTCTGTTTCGACACCGGCGGGCTGAACCTCAAGCCGGGGTCTTCCATGGGGTTGATGAAAAAGGACATGGGGGGCGCGGCAACCGTCATGGGGCTTGCGCGCATGATCATGTCTCTTGATATGCCGGTGCGGCTGCGGGTTTTGATCCCGGCTGTGGAAAACGCGGTTTCGGGCCCGTCCATGCGGCCGGGGGATGTCTTGACTTCCCGCAAGGGGCTGACGGTCGAGGTGAACAACACCGACGCCGAGGGGCGCCTTGTTCTGGCTGATGCGTTGGCAATGGCCGACGAAGAAGCCCCCGATTACCTGATCTGCATGGCCACACTGACGGGTGCTGCGCGCGTGGCGTTGGGGCCGGATCTTGCGCCTTACTATACCGATGATGACAGCTTTTCACACCAGCTGGCGCGTGCTGCCCGTCGGGTGCGCGATCCGGTCTGGCGCATGCCCCTGTGGGAGCCATATGAAAAAAAGATCGAACCAGCCATTGCCGATCTGGACAACGCCCCATCGGGGGGCTTTGCCGGCTCGATCACCGCGGCGCTTTTCCTTCGGCGATTTGTCGAGAACGCCGATATCTTTGCCCATTTCGACATATTCGGCTGGAACCCCGATCCGGCCCCGGCGCGGCCAAAGGGTGCGGCATTCCAGGCAGCACGTGCGATATTCGAGACCCTGAAACGCGGGTCGGACAGTTGACCCACCCGCGCCTGATAGCGGCAAACGGCCATGTGGCCCACATTTCGCTGAAGGGCCTGGTTTCGGCCGAAACCTATGTCGAGGGCCGCTTGATGCAGGTCATTCGCCCCGTGGTCGATCTGTTGCGCAAGCCGGGCGGCGGGTTGGATTGCCAGCTGCTTTGCGGCAGCCGGTTTCTGGTGCTTGAGGATCTGGACGGCTATTTCTTTGGCCAGCATCAACGGGATGGCTATGTCGGCTATATTACGACCGATGCGTTGGGTCCGATCACCGAAATCACGCATCGGGTCTGTGCCCGGTCAACGCATGTCTATCCAGATCCGGACATGAAAACCCGGCCGTTGGAAGCACTGCCATTTGGCGCCCGCATTTCGGTGATCGGCGAACAATCCGGTTTTTTCAAGTTGTCGCGCGGCTATGTTCCCACGCAGCACGCATGCCCCGTTTCAAAGCCATCGGCCGATCCTGTGGAGGTTGTCGAATCCTTCCTCGGCATACCTTATCTGTGGGGGGGCAACAGTGTCTGGGGAATGGATTGTTCGGGGGCCGTGCAGCTGGCACTTGATGCCTGCGATATCGAATGCCCCCGTGATACCGACATGCAGGAAGCTGCGCTGGGCCGGTCGCTAGCCCCTGACGAGCCATTGTTGCGGGGTGATATCGTTTTCTGGAAGGGTCATGTAGGCATGATGCGGGATCCCGTGACAGTAATTCACGCTAACGCCCACCACATGGCCGTCGCAAGCGAACCCCTTGCCGTTGCCAGAACGCGTATCGAACAGGCTGGGGGTGGCCCCGTGACGTCGATCCGACGTCTATAGTGCGCGAATCAACTTGCGTTCGAGCACCCGCAAGACCGCCGCAAGGTCATGGCCGCGCCGCAATATTCGGCCGTCCATCCCGAGAACCGCATATTGCCCTTGTGCCCTGGCCAGCCGGGGCCGTTTTTCTATTCGATAGAGCGGATGTTCTGCCGTGCGGCGGAAAACGGCAAAGACCGCCACATCCCTGAGATGGGAAATCCCATAGTCGCGCCATTCACCTGCCGCGACCATGCGGCCGTAAAGGGAAAGAATCACGTTCAGTTCCTTGCGGTGGAAGGCAACCTTTTCATCAAGCCTGGCTGAGCTGACATCCCTCATTGTTCCAGTTTGCGGCCAAGTGCTGCGTGAATCAAGCGAATTGGCCACATATGGAAACCAAACAAAACTTCTCCTCACTCGCGCCGCCGGAAAATCAAATTATGTCCCTTTTTCCGCCCGCTTTCACCGTCAAAACAATACCTGTAGCGAGTGACAGCTCACCCCGGTGCCGCCGAATATCAGCCCCCACCCAGATCGGCGGCGCCGGGGACTACAACGAACGAGAGCCCCTGCCCCCGTCTTTTGTCGGGGGCATTTTTTGTGCCTGTCTGACCGGCTCCTTGATTGTCCCGGAAATGGAAACCCAGAATTTCCACAATTTACCCGAGTCGCCGCTATTTTGCCCGGATTCGATCCCGCTTCGGCCCAGATTCCCCGCGATAAGGAAGCTGTAGCGAGCGAAGGCTCACCCCGGTACCGCGGTTATATCAGCCCCCACCCAGATCCGCGGTACCGGGAGCTACCAGAAGACTGACTGCCCTGCCAAATCGGCGGGGCATTTTCTTTGGGTCAAGACTGTTTCTGACAATTCCTGGAATGGGCTGAAGGTGTGATTGATGCCGCCAGAATCACCCCACGTTACGATACCGCCCGCCTGATATAATCGCTGGTCATCAGGTCGAGATGTGCGCCGCCGCCATTCTTGAACAGGGTGATTTCGTCATCATTCCGCCGCGCAAAGCGTCCGGTTTCAAGTTCGCGGTAATCGGCGATGATGTCCCGTTCGGAAATGATTCCGGTTTCAATGGGGATCATGAGCTCGCCTGTTTCCAGCGCCGTCTTGCGGGAATCCACAAATATCCGCGCGCGGGCCACGGCGTCGTCGTCGACTTCGCGCATGTCAGGCAGATAGGCACCGATCAGGTCGATATGCTGCCCCGGTCGCAGCCACGCACCTTGCAGGATGGGCGATTTCGTCATGGTGCATGTGCAGATGATATCGGCCGCAGTCGCGGCGCTGGCCAGATCCTCGGCGCGGGCGATCTGGCGGTCAGGGTATTCGGCGATGATGGCATCGACCTTTTCCATGGTTCGGTTCCAGATGGCAAAGCACGCGTCAGGAAACAGGGTGCCATAGGCCTCGACCAAGGACCGGGCGACCGTGCCCGCGCCGATAATCAGGATCTCGCGGCTGTCGGGGCGCGCCAGCCGACGCGCGGCCAGCAGGCTGTCGCCGGCGGTTTTCCATTTCGTGACAAGGTGAAAATCGATTACCGCCTCAAGCTGGCCGGTGGTGTCGCTGAACAGCGTGACCACGCCGTTGATCGAGGGCAGGCCATGCCGGGCGCCGTTTTCAGGAAAGATCTGGCAGGTCTTGACCGCGATGCCCAGCCCGTCGATCCAGGCGTGGCGCGACAGCATCGTGTCGGGCGCGCGCTGCATGACGACGTCTTCAAGCTGCGCCTCGGGTAGCCGGTGCCCTGCGGCCAGCGCGTCGGTCAAGTCGATCCAGTCAAGCCGGGGTTCGGCCGCGCTATCGATGATCTGAAACGTCATGGTGTTCCTTTCAACGGTTTGTTGCGGCGCGAACAAGTTGTTCCAGCCTGTCCAGAAAACGGGATTTGTCGCGCTTGCCAAAGCTCTTTCCACTGCCCTTGAGAAACGGATCCGACCCCCTGAGATCGGCCATCAGGTCACGCATGGCCAGCCGGTTGCCGATATTGGCGGGCGTGAACAGGTCGCCGTCATGGCGCAGGGCCGTTGCCCCGTTTTCGATGACGCGCGCCGCAAGCGGGATGTCGGCGGTAATCACGATGTCGCCCTCGGTGGCGCGGTCGGCGATCCATTTGTCGGCCTCATCCGCGCCGGTGGCGACAATGATTGTCTTGACCAGGGGGTGCGGGCTTGGTCGGATGCCGCCATTGGACACTATATACAATGGCAGACCGTGCCGTTCGGCGACCTTCAGGGCCTCGGGCTTTACCGGGCAGGCATCGGCATCGACATAGATCGCGGTCATCGAGGGGTATCCCTTGCATTGCGCGGCCCAGCCTAGCGGTGTGCCGACCGGCCTTCAAGAAGGCCCTCACGGCACGGTTGTAATCGGGTTCTGCTTGGGCAAGAAAGATGTCAGGCGAAATATCGGAGGGCCCCGCATGCGATACCTTTTGGCGATAGATCAGGGGACGACGTCCAGCCGCGCGATCCTGTTCGACGAGGATCTGCAGCCCTGCGCCACGGGGCAGAAAGAGTTCACCCAGCATTTCCCGCGCTCGGGCTGGGTCGAGCATGACCCCGAGGAAATCTGGCAAACCACGCTGGAAACCTGTCGCACGGCGCTGGCAGGTATCACGGTTAATGACGTTGCGGCTATCGGTATCACCAACCAGCGTGAAACGGTTGTTGTCTGGGACGCGGAAACCGGCAAGCCGATCCATAACGCAATCGTCTGGCAAGATCGTCGCACGACCGATCACTGCGCGCGCCTGCGCAAGGATGGTCTGGAACAGATGATCACGCAAAAGACGGGGCTGTTGCTGGATCCCTATTTCTCGGCCTCCAAGATCGCCTGGCTGCTCGAGAATGTTCCCGGCGCAAGAGAACGGGCCGACAAGGGCAGGCTGCGTTTTGGGACGATCGACAGTTTTCTGATCTGGCGTCTGACCGGCGGGAAGGTGCATGCCACTGATGCGACGAACGCCTCACGCACGATGCTGTTCGATATCGGCAAATCTGCCTGGGATGACGAATTGATACAGTTGTTCGGTATTCCGGCGTCGATGTTGCCAGAGGTGCGCGATTGTGCCGCTGATTTTGGCGAAACGGATCCGGCGCTGTTGGGCGGTGCCATTCCGATTCGGGGGGTTGCCGGGGACCAGCAGGCGGCGACCATCGGGCAGGCCTGTTTTGCGCCGGGCATGGCCAAGTCGACCTATGGCACCGGCTGTTTTGCGTTGATGAATACGGGGGCCGAAAAGGTCATTTCCACAAACCGCCTGCTGACGACGGTTGCCTATCGTCTTGATGGCAAGACGACCTTTGCCCTTGAGGGGTCGATCTTTGTTGCCGGGGCGGTCGTTCAATGGTTGCGTGACGGTTTGCAAATTATCAATGACGCTGCCGAAACCCAGGCGCTGGCCGAGGCGGCCGATCCGGGGCAGCAGGTCTATCTTGTCCCCGCCTTCACGGGTCTTGGTGCGCCCTATTGGGATGCCGAGTGCCGGGGCGCGATCTATGGCCTTACGCGCGGCACCGGCCCAGCCGAGATCGCCCGCGCCGCACTGGAAAGCGTTGCGTTCCAGACCCGTGACCTGATCGAGGCGATGAAGGCTGACTGGGCTGGCGCCCAGGATACGGTGCTGAGGGTCGATGGCGGCATGACCGCAAGCGACTGGACCATGCAGGCCATTGCCGACCAGCTTGCCGCGCCGGTGGATCGGCCCGAGATCACCGAAACAACCGCGCTGGGGGCGGCTTATCTTGCCGGTCTTGCCAGCGGGTTGTGCCCCGCGCCCGAAGGCTTTGCCAATAGCTGGAAGTTGAACCAGAGGTTCGAGCCGCGTCTTGATGATGAAAGACGCGCACGCGCCTATGATGGCTGGAAAGATGCCGTGCGCCGCACGCTTGGCGCCATAGGGCAGCAGGGCCGGGCCTGAAGCAGGGGGCCCCTAACGACGGCCGGTCGTCGCGCGGGCGCATCATACGGGCGCATCATCATGTGGTGGTGGAAATTTCTTTCCGCAGGCGTTCCAGCGCAGCCGGGTCGTTGCTGTAAACCGCGTCAATGGCGGCCTGATGAATTTCGGGGTTCAAGCCGTCTTGCCGGATCATCGCCTTGATCGCGATCAGCCCCCTGGCTTGCTTTTCACCGGCCCCGGCAAGGTTGGAAATGGTTTCCTGCATCTGTGCGCGTGTCGCCACAATGTCGATCAGCCCCCAGTCAAGCGCCTGGGCCGAGGTCAGCCTTTGGGCGGCCAGCAGGATCATGCTGGTACGCGCCGGCCCGATCAGGCGTTTCATGCGCAGCACATCGGATGGTTGGGGTAAAAAGCCGTTCTTGAGAACCGGATAAAAGAGGCTGGCGCCTTCGGCAGCGATCCGCAGGTCGCAGGCCAGCGCAAGCCCGAACCCGCCCCCGGCCAGCGTGCCGTTCAGCGCGCAGATGGTCAGGCAGGACAGCCCCGCAAGACGCGACGAAACACGTTCCCAGATCGGATCTGTGGTAAAAAGGGGATCTTCCCGTGCCTCGGTAAGATCGGCGCCGGCGCAAAACACCTTGTCGCCCGCCCCGGTGATGACAACCGTCCGAAGTTCGTCTGCCCCGGCAGCCTCGAGAAATATCTCGTCCAGCCGCGTTAGCATGTCACGTGTCAGCGCATTTGCCTTGTCCGCCCGGTCAAGGGTGATCGTCCATCGGTTTGCGGTCTTTTCCAGCCTGATCATGGTCAGCCCCCATTCCCCGGATGTTTTGGTACAGCTTTTCGATGCCCATGACATGACCCGGACGCGCCATGCAAGGCAAGGGCTGCGGTGGCACAGGGTGTTTGTGGCGTTACGACACTTGCACCGCTGGTCCCATTATTCTATACGCCCCCGGTGGCCCTTTCGGGCCCGACTCGGACATCAACATATGCCGTGGTCGTCCCATCTCGCTTCGGGGACGTATCCGGCTTGAAAGGAAGCGACATGAAACTCAATGAACTGCGCGACAATCCCGGCGCCACCAAGAAACGCAAGCGTATCGGTCGCGGGCCCGGCTCGGGCACCGGCAAGACCGGCGGCCGCGGCATCAAGGGCCAGAAATCCCGTTCGGGTGTTGCGCTGAACGGTTATGAAGGCGGCCAGATGCCGCTTTACATGCGTCTGCCCAAGCGCGGCTTCAACAACATCAACCGCAAGCGTCACGCAGTGGTCAATCTGGGCCTTCTGCAGAAATTCATCGACGCGAAAAAGATCGATCCGAAAAAACCGATCACCGAAGAGGTGCTGGTTGAATCGGGTCTGGTGCGTCGCGTGCGTGACGGTGTGCGCATCCTTGCCAAGGGCGAATTCAAGGCCAAGGTCGACCTGCAGGTCACCGGCGCTTCGAAGTCGGCCGTTGCTGCGGTCGAGGCTGCCGGTGGCAAGCTGACCACACGCCAGGCGGACGCGGCGGAATAAGCCTTGTGGGGGGCGGATCGGCCCCTTACATGAGAAGGCGAAGAATTTTACGTGCCGCGTGGCCTGAAATTCGGGTCAGGCGGCATTATTGCGAAAGGGACGGGCATGGCTTCGGCAGCTGAACAAATGGCAGCCAACCTGAGTTGGAGCACCTTGGGAAAGGCGACCGAGTTGCGGCAGAGGATCCTCTTTGCCATCGGGTTGCTGATGGTTTACCGCCTTGGCACATATATCCCTGTTCCGGGCATTGACGCGGCGGCGCTCAAGGAATTCGTCGATAACGCCCAGTCGGGCATCGGCGGCATGCTGCAGATGTTTACCGGCGGCGCGATCGGCCGGATGGCCATTTTCGCACTCGGGATCATGCCCTACATTTCGGCCTCGATCATCGTTCAGCTGATGACGGCGATGGTGCCGCAGCTTGAGCAGCTCAAGAAAGAAGGCGAGCAGGGCCGCAAGAAGATCAACCAGTACACCCGCTATGGCACGGTAATTCTGGCGACATTCCAGGCATATGCACTGGCCGTCAGTATCGAGGCCGGCGATCTGGCCATTGATCCGGGCTGGTTCTTCCGCATTTCCACCGTCGTCACGCTGGTCGGCGGCACCATGTTCCTGATGTGGCTGGGCGAGCAGATCACCGCGCGCGGCATCGGCAACGGTGTTTCCCTGATCATCTTTGTGGGGATCGTTGCCCGCATCCCTTCGGCCATCGCACAGTTTCTGGCGCAGGGCCGTTCGGGCGCCGTCAGTCCTGCCCTGATCGTGGGGGTGGTCGTTGTCGTCATTGCCGTGATCACCTTTGTCGTCTTTGTGGAAAGGGCGATGCGAAAGGTACATATCCAGTATCCCCGCCGGCAGGTGGGGATGAAGATGTATGGCGGCGAAAGCAGCCACCTGCCCATCAAGCTGAACCCGTCGGGCGTTATTCCGGTGATCTTTGCCTCGTCGCTTTTGCTGCTGCCGACAACGATCAGCACGTTTTCAGGCACTCAGGACTCGGGCATCATGAACACGATCCTGGCCTATTTCGGACGTGGCCAGCCGTTGTATCTGATCTTTTTTGCGGGGATGATTGTCTTCTTCTCGTATTTCTATACCGCGAATGTCGCCTTCAAGACCGATGAGGTTGCCGACAACCTGAAGAGCCAAAACGGGTTTGTGCCGGGTATCCGGCCGGGTGCAAAGACTGCCGAGTATTTCGATTATGTGGTCAACCGGCTGCTGGTTGTCGGGTCGCTCTACCTTGTGGCGGTTGCCCTGTTGCCCGAGGTCCTGCAGTCGCAACTCAGCGTTCCGTTCTATTTCGGGGGTACCTCGGTGCTGATCGTCGTGTCGGTCACCATGGACACCATCAGCCAGGTTCAGTCGCACATGCTGGCCCACCAGTATGAGGGCCTGATCGAGAAATCCAAACTGCGCGGCAAGGGCCGCAAGGGTAAGGCGCGGAAGGGACCCGCTCGCAGATGAACATCATTCTTCTTGGCCCGCCGGGGGCCGGCAAGGGTACGCAGGCACGCCGTCTTGTCGACACCCGCAACATGATACAGCTTTCCACAGGCGACATGCTGCGCGAGGCCCGCAGTTCGGGCACCGCGATGGGCAAACGGGTCGCCGAGGTCATGGACCGGGGCGATCTGGTGACAGACGAGATCGTGATCGGCCTGATCGAGGAAAGGTTGATCGCAGGCAGCGCCAAAGGCGGGTTCATCTTTGACGGATTTCCCCGCACTCTGGCCCAGGCTGACGCGCTGGGCGAGCTGCTTGACCGGATCGGTCAGAAGCTCGACGCCGTGATCGAGATGAAGGTTGATGACGATGCGCTGGTCGAGCGCATCACCGGGCGCTACACCTGCGGTGACTGCGGCGAGGGCTATCACGATACGGCCAAACCGACCAAGGTGCCGGGCAAGTGCGATGCGTGCGGTTCTGAAAACCTCAAGCGGCGCGCCGACGACAACGAAGAATCGCTGCGCACCAGGCTGCTGAATTATTACCGCGATACCTCGCCCCTGATCGGTTATTATTACTGCAAGGGGTTGTTGCACACGGTTGACGGCCTTGGAACGATGGATGCAGTTGCCGAGGCAATCAGCGCCGCGCTCGACAAGGCGGATGCCTAGGCTGCAATGCCCTCTTGACGTCTGGGGCGTTACCCCCTAAACGACACCATCCCGCACGCGGGAATCGCTTGATATATTGGGGTTTGGGCCCCGAATCGGGCGCTCCTCAAGTCCCCGGAAACCGGGGCACGGCCCAGCCGCCATTCGGGTGCTGGGCCTTGGTTGTGAAAAAAGGTTCTGGAACTACGGAACCGCAATGAAAGTTAGGAGCCAACGTGGCACGTATTGCTGGCGTTAACATTCCGGCCCAGAAACCGGTACATATCGCGCTTACCTATATTCACGGCATCGGCCGCAGCTCGGCCGAGCAGATCTGCGAAGCCGTCGGCATCGACAAGATGCGCCGTGTGAACGAATTGTCGGACGCCGAAGTTCTGGCAATCCGCGAACATATAGACGCGAACTTCATCGTCGAGGGCGACCTTCGCCGTGAGGTTCAGATGAACATCAAGCGTCTGATGGACCTCGGCTGCTATCGTGGCCTGCGCCATCGTCGCGGCCTTCCCGTTCGCGGTCAGCGGACTCATACCAACGCACGGACCCGCAAGGGCCCGGCCCGGCCCATTGCCGGCAAGAAGAAGTAAGGGAGGGTTCGAACAATGGCACGTGAAAAGACACGCATCAAACGCAAGGAACGCAAGAACATCGCAACCGGCGTTGCACATGTGAACGCATCCTTCAACAACACCAAGATCCTCATCTCCGACGTTCAGGGCAACGCGATTGCCTGGTCGTCGGCCGGCACGGTCGGTTTCAAGGGGTCGCGCAAGTCGACACCCTATGCCGCACAGCTGGCTGCCGAGGATGCAGGCCGCAAGGCCCAGGAGCATGGCGTCAAGACCCTCGAAGTCGAGGTTCAGGGCCCGGGTTCCGGCCGTGAAAGCGCATTGCGCGCGCTGGCCGCTGTCGGTTTCAACATCACCGCAATCCGTGATGTGACCCCGATCCCGCATAACGGCTGCCGTCCACCCAAGCGTCGCCGCGTATAAGATTGTTTTTCGGACGGCCGTTTTGGTGACGGCTGTCCGAATCCGTTTTTTCAATACCTCGGGAGTTCATCTGCCAAAGGATCCGGGCCGGTGAACAGGAATGGAGGCTAACACATGATCCACAAGAATTGGCAAGAACTCATCCGGCCGACGGCGCTTGACATCAAGCCCGGCGCGGATCCTCTGCGTCAGGCGGTTGTCGTCGCTGAACCGCTTGAGCGCGGCTTTGGCCTGACATTGGGCAACGCCCTGCGCCGTGTGCTGCTGTCGTCGTTGCAAGGTGCTGCGATCACCAGCGTCCAGATCGACAACGTTCTGCACGAATTTTCGTCGGTTGCCGGCGTTCGCGAAGACGTCACCGACATCGTTCTCAACCTCAAGGGTGTTGCCATCTCGATGGAAGTCGAGGGCCCCAAGCGCGTTTCGATTTCGGCCAAGGGGCCGGGCGTTGTCACTGCCGGCGACATTTCCGAGACTGCAGGCATCGAGATTCTCAACAAGGATCATGTAATCTGCCACCTGGACGAAGGCGCGAGCCTGTTCATGGAGCTGACGGTCGAAACCGGCAAGGGGTATGTCGCTGCCGACAAGAACCGGCCCGAAGACGCACCCATCGGCCTTATTCCGATCGACGCGATCTTTTCGCCGATCCGCAAGGTCAGCTATGACGTGCAGCCGACCCGTGAAGGCCAGGTTCTGGACTATGACAAGCTGACGCTCAAGATTGAAACCGATGGTTCGGTCACGCCCGAAGATGCCGTTGCCTTTGCCGCGCGCATCCTTCAGGACCAGCTGTCGATCTTCGTCAACTTCGAAGAGCCCGAGGCCGCTGGCCGCGCCGAAGAAGAAGACGATCTGGAGTTCAACCCGCTGCTGCTGAAAAAGGTGGACGAACTCGAACTGTCCGTCCGTTCGGCAAACTGCCTGAAGAACGACAACATCGTTTATATCGGCGATCTGATCCAGAAAACCGAAGCCGAGATGCTGCGCACGCCAAACTTTGGCCGCAAGTCGCTTAACGAGATCAAGGAAGTTCTGACCTCGATGGGCCTGCATCTGGGTATGGATATCGTTGACTGGCCGCCCGACAATATCGAGGAACTGGCCAAGAAATACGAAGATCACTTCTAGTATCGGGCGGGCCGGTTCATCCCGGCCCGTCGCCACAATGCCCGCACTTGCGGGGAATGACACGGGCAATGGTGCCCCAAGGTGAGTGGCCCCCAACGCAGGGGCTGCCGGACAAAGCATAAGGAAGGACCGATATCATGCGTCACAAAAAAGGCTATCGCCGCCTCAACCGAACCCACGAGCACCGCAAGGCGCTGTTTGCCAACATGGCTGGTGCCCTGATCGAGCACGAGCAGATCAAGACGACCCTGCCCAAGGCCAAGGAACTGCGCCGCGTTGTCGAAAAGCTGATCACGCTGGGCAAGCGGGGCGATCTGCACGCCCGTCGCCAGGCCGCAGCGCGCCTGAAGCAGGACAAGCACGTCGCCAAGTTGTTCGAGGTTCTCGGCCCCCGCTACAAGGAACGTCAGGGCGGTTATGTCCGCGTTCTGAAGGCCGGTTTCCGTTATGGTGACATGGCGCCGATGGCGATCATCGAACTGGTTGATCGCGATCCCGAGGCCAAGGGTGCTGCCGACAAGGCCCGCCTGGCCGAGCAGGAAGACTGATTCCAGCAACAATATTGCCTGCTGCCGCAGACGCGGGCGGCAGGCCAGAACGAACAGAGCCCCGCAAACATCATGCGGGGCTCTGCCTGTTTTGGGGCACTGTTCCTCGAATTCATGTTCCAGGGTCAACCGGTCGGGATACGAGGAGGGCCACTGTTCGGTGGCGCCATGCCTTACCTGATAAACCTGAACTCGTTACTAAGGTCAATTTACGGTTGACTTGTAATTTTTCAACCTGTCTAAAAAGGCATGCCTAAAAGTACAACACTCGATCAGATTCTGAACCAGCTCGCAGCCGAGGCACCCGCCGGGTATTTTGCCGGGCTGCATATCCGTTTCGCCGGACCGCTTGTTCAGTTTCAGACATATAATTCCGAATGGTTAGATCACTATACCGAGCAGGGCTATGCGCTGCGCGATCCGATGATCGCGTGGGGCTTTGCCAAGGAGGGGGCCTCGCGGTGGAGCGAGATCGACCTGCCGGATCCGTTCGGGATTCTGACAAAGGCGGCGGATTTCGGGCTGAGATTCGGCGTCGTTGTTGCACTGGGCCGCTTGTCGTCCCGCTCAATTGTGGGATGTGCTCGTGGTGACCGGGAGTTCAATGATGATGAAATAGGGAGGATACAGAAACTGGTCAAACGCTTGCACGAGGTCACGGAACCGCCCGGCAGTTTGACCAAAGCACAAAAACAAGCCCTGCAGCTGATCGCAGACGGTCACCGTCATGCCGCTGCGGCCGCGATGCTCGGAATTTCCGAAAGCGCGCTGAAAGCCAGGCTCAACTCTGCTCGGAGCAGGCTGATGGCGCGGACGACGGCGGAAGCGATCCAACGCGCAAAGGACTACCGGCTGTTGTAAACAGTTTTTTCCAGCTGCGGGGGCAATGGTTTCACAACCAAGCTGGAGGCTGCCATGGAAGCTACAACCTTGTCCTTCGCGAACATGCATGTTCACGGAGAACTTTTCGCCAATCTGCTAAGGGCGCGGCGCGAGTCGTTCATCGTCCGAAACAAATGGGATCTCCCCGAGGCCAACGGGATGGAGTACGATCAGTACGACACCCCGGCCAGTCGGTGGATCGCCGTGCATGAATTCGGCGAAATCCTCGCGGGTATCCGTCTGACACCGACGACGGCCCGCTGTGGAATTTATTCATACATGATCCGAGACGCGCAGAGGGGGCTGCTCGACTCGATCCCACAGGATCTGCTGTATTTCGAGGCGCCGGTCGCGCCCCATATCTGGGAATCCTCGCGGGTATTCGTTGCGCAATCGGTTCCGGCGAACAAGCGGATGCGCGTTCAGGCCAACCTGATGGGCGAGATGGTCAGCGCGGCACGCAGGCTTGGCGCGACCCAGATCCTTGGGCTGGTGCCCGCTGTGTGGTCGCGCTGGATTGCGCGCCTTGGCCTTGATGCCCAGGCCGCGGGGCCAAAGATGGAAATTGATGGTTCGATGACACAGGTTGCCATGATGAATCTGGCCGGCAACATGCATTGATCCACAAGGCGGGCAGCCATCATCGAAACTGCCCACCTGTTGTAAGGGGTTCACTCCTCCCTCCGGGTCAATGCCTGGACGGAGGAGTTTTTTGTCAAGGCGCGGTTCCAGTCCCGAATTGTTGAAATGATCCTTCTCGGGATCGCAGGATTGTGCTGTTGTATTTGCCTGCCCAAAAGCCATATTCTTGCGTGTCAGCCATGATTGCGCCGGGGGTAGCCATGAAAAAGATCCTGCTTTCCATTGTCCTGGGTTTTTCGCTTGCGCTGGCTTCGCCGGTGGCGGCGCGGGTTCCCCAGTCGAAACCCGAAATCACGCTCAGCTTTGCGCCGGTCGTGCGCAAGGCGACACCGGCCGTCGTCAACATTTATGCCAAGCGCATAGTTGCGGCCCAGCCCAGCCCCTTTGCAAATGATCCGTTCTTTTCGGAATTTTTTCGCAGTTTCGGCAAGCCGGTCCCGCGTGTGCAACAGTCGCTTGGCTCCGGGGTCATTCTTTCACCCGATGGGCTGGTCGTGTCGAATTATCACGTCGTTGGCGGGGCCACCGAGATCAGGGTCGCCCTCAACGACCGGCGGGAATTCGACGCAAAGGTCCTGCTGGCCGACAAGACGGCGGATTTGGCGGTTCTGAAACTTGTCGGGGCGCATGATCTGCCAACGTTGTCGTTGCGATCTGCACGCGATATCGAAGTGGGCGATCTGGTGCTGGCCATCGGCAACCCGTTCGGCGTTGGCCAGACCGTTTCCAGCGGTATCATTTCCGGCCTTGCAAGGTCCGGCGGCGCGGTTGGCAATGCGCGCGCCTATTTCATTCAGACGGATGCGCCGATAAACCCGGGCAACTCGGGCGGGGCGCTGGTCGATATGAGCGGCGCGCTTGTGGGAATCAATACCTCGATCCTGACAAGATCCGGCGGCTCGAACGGGATCGGTTTTGCCATTCCTTCCGACCTTGTCGCGGCTTTCCTCAAACAGGCCAAGGCCGGCAATCGCAAGTTTGTCAGACCATGGGCCGGGATGATTGGCCAGATGGTCGACAGCAATCTGGCGCAGGGGCTGCAATTGGATCGCCCCGAAGGGATGGTCGTTGTCGAACTTCACCGCGCCAGCCCTTTTTACAAGGCCGGCCTGCGACCGGGTGACATCATCGTCAGGTTCAACGGTCAACCGGTGAACGGCCCGGCCGAGTTGCTTTACCACATGACCGTTGCCGGTGTGGGGGCCAAGGCCAAGATCACCTATGTTCGCGAAGGGCGCAAGAAAACGGTCCGGGTTCGCATGATCAAGGCGCCGGATGTGCCGCCCCGCAATGAAACCCTGATTCGTGGGCAGTCGCCGCTAGAGGGGTTGCGGGTTGCCCGCATAAATCCGGCAGTAACGGCCGAGATGGACATCCCGATGTCGGCGCAAGGGGTGGTCGTTCTGGGTGCCGAGGGGATCGGCGCGCGGCTGGGCTTTCGGCGCGGTGACATCATCAAGGAGGTCAACGGGGTGAGCATCGCAACTGTTGCCGATCTGGTTGCCGCATCGCAGATGCGTACCCGTGTGTGGTCGATCACGATCGAACGCAATGGTCAACTGATGACCATGCGGCTGAAGGTCTGAATGGCCGATCTGTTCGATCAGTCACCGGATGTGGCCGGCCAGGCGCCGACGCATCAGCCCCTTGCCGACCGGCTGCGGCCGCGCAAGCTGGCCGATGTTATCGGGCAGCAGCATATCCTTGGCCCCGATGGACCGCTGGCTGCGATGCTGTCGGCCGGGTCGCTTGCAAATATCATCTTCTGGGGGCCACCGGGTGTGGGCAAGACCACGATCGCGCGCCTGCTGGCGGATGAAACCGATCTTGCCTTTGTCCAGATCAGCGCAATTTTTACCGGTGTGCCGGATTTGCGCAAGGTGTTCGAGGCCGCGCGGATGCGCCGGCAGAATGGCAAGGGGACATTGCTGTTCGTTGATGAAATCCACCGTTTCAACAAGGCCCAGCAAGATGGCTTTCTTCCGCATATGGAGGATGGCACGATCACCCTTGTCGGGGCGACAACCGAGAACCCCTCGTTCGAGTTGAACGCCGCGCTGCTATCCAGGTCCCAGGTTCTTGTTCTTGAACGGCTGACCTTGGCCGAGCTGGAGTTGCTTGCCCAGCGGGCCGAGGCCGAGATGGGCACCCCCTTGCAGCTTGCAGCCGAAGCGCGCGAACAGCTGCTTGAGATGGCCGATGGCGACGGGCGCGCGCTGCTCAATCTGCTGGAGCAGGTCTTTGCGTGGAAGCCCGACCACCCCCTGAGCGTGGACGAGCTGGCCGCGCGCCTGACCCGCAGGGCGCCGAAATACGACAAGTCGGGGGAAGAGCATTACAACCTGATTTCCGCATTGCACAAATCGGTTCGCGGCTCTGACCCGGACGCCGCGCTGTACTGGCTGGCGCGGATGCTGAAGGGGGGCGAAGACCCTCGTTATCTGGCCCGTCGCATCACCCGCATGGCGGTCGAAGACATTGGGCTTGCCGACCCCGGTGCCCAGGCGGTGTGCCTGCATGCGTGGGAAGTCTATGAACGTCTGGGCAGCCCCGAGGGCGAACTGGCCCTTGCGCAGGCGGTCATCTATCTGGCGCTGGCCCCCAAATCGAACGCCGCTTACGCTGCCTACAAGGCGGCAATGGCGGCGGCATCGAAATTTGGTTCAAAACCGCCGCCCAAACATGTTCTCAACGCACCGACCGCAATGATGAAGGAACAGGGATATGGCGCGGGTTATGTCTATGATCACGATGCCGAAGACGGGTTTTCAGGGCAGAACTATTTTCCTGACGATATGCCCAGAGGTGTTTATTATGTGCCGCCAGAGCGCGGGCACGAGCGCGAGTTGAAAAAACGGCTGGACTATTTCGTAAAGCTGCGGGCCAGACGGTCAGGCAAATGACCAGCCCGCGCGCTTGACATTGCCAGACCGTTGAGTCCTTAGCAGGTGGCATACGAAAAACACGGAAAACAACAATGATCTGGACGATCCTTCAAGTCGGGGCAGGGGGCGCATTGGGGGCCATCGGCCGGTACACGACCGGCCTTGCCGCCGCGCGGCTGTTGGGGCCGGGCTTTCCCTTTGGAACATTCGCCGCAAACGTGATCGGATCCTTCATCATGGGTTTGGCCTATGTGTTTCTGATGACGCGCAGCGAACAGGTTTCGCCACTTGTGCCGCTGGTCATGACCGGATTTCTTGGGGGATATACGACCTTTTCGGCTTTCAACCTCGATCTGTGGACACTGATCGATCAGGAACGGATCATTGCCGCGGGGCTGTATTTCGGGGGCTCTGTCGGCGTGGCATTTGTTGCGCTTCTTGGCGGCATCGCACTTGCACGGGGTATTATCGGATGAGCCGAGTTCAGCTGATAGAGGTTGGCGAAGACGACGCCGAAATGCGGCTGGATCGGTGGCTGCGCAAGCGGTTTCCGCAATTGCGCCAGGGCCGGATCGAAAAGATGTGCCGCAAGGGCGAGCTGCGCGTTGACGGTGGCAGGGTCAAGGCGGCTACACGGCTGGAACCGGGGCAGACGGTGCGGGTGCCGCCGCTGCCTGACGGGCCCGGGCCGGAAAACCTGCCGCGACAGGAAGACATTTCCCCCGAGGACGCGCGCATGATCCGCGAGGCGGTGATCTATCGCGACGATGACATCATCGCCCTGAACAAGCCGGCGGGTTTGCCGGTTCAGGGCGGATCGGGGCAGAAACGCCATGTTGACGGGCTGGCTGTTGCGCTCAAATTTGGGCTGGATGAAAAACCCCGCCTGGTTCACAGGCTGGACAAGGATACCTCGGGGATCCTGTTATTGGCGCGAAACGGCCGTACGGCCCGCGCCCTGACCCGCGCATTTGCCGCGCGTTCCACCCGCAAGATATACTGGGCCGCTGTTGCCGGCGTACCGGCGCCGCGGATGGGCACCATACGGTTCGGTCTGGTCAAGGCCGCAGGGCATGGTCCGCATGGGGCGGGTGAAAAGATGATCTGCATTCATCCCGACGACGTGGCTTCTACACCCGAGGCCAAACACGCGACCACGGATTACGCGGTGCTTGAAACAGTGGCGAAACGCGCGGCGTGGGTTGCACTGGTGCCGGTTACCGGGCGCACCCACCAGCTGCGCGCCCATATGGCGGAGACAGGCCATCCCGTGGTTGGCGACGGCAAATACGGGACCAACCGTCAGACCAACGAGGGCGATGGCTGGGGTGCCCAGCTGGGCGGCGAGGTCAGCCGCAAGCTGCATCTGCATGCGCGGATGCTGACGATACAGCACCCAGTATCGGGCAAGCCTCTGACGCTGACTGCGCCGATGCCGGAACATATGCAAAAGACCTGGGATCTTTTCGGCTGGAACGAAAATGATGTGCCGGCCGACCCGTTCGCCGAGGAGATCTGAACATGTTTCCGGCCGTGAAAAAGCGCTTCTGGAAGGAAGTGACCGTCGAGCCATGCGAAACCGGCCATGCCGTCCTGTTGGACGGGCGCAATATCAGGACGCCGGCAAAAACACCGGTCGTGCTGCCGACACAGCCATTGGCCGAAGAGGTCGCCGCCGAATGGCGGAATGTGGAACAGGAAATAGACCCGGCCAAGATGCCGATGACCCGGCGCGCGAATGCGGCGCTTGATCGCGTATCCCGTCAGCGGCAAGAGGTTGCGGAGATGCTGGCATCCTACGCCGAGACCGATCTGATCTGTTACCGCGCAACCCATCCGGCAGAGCTGATCCGGCGGCAGGCCGAAGCTTGGGATCCCCTGCTTGAATGGGTGCAGGATACGTTTGAAATCCGTCTGGTTGCCACAAGCGGCGTGATCCATGTCTCGCAGGACACGGCATCACTGCAAAGGCTGGGAGAGGTCGTCTCGAAGATGGGGGTTTTCCCGCTGACGGGGTTTCATGATCTTGTCACGCTGACGGGGTCTCTGGTCATCGCGCTGGCAGCAATCAGGCAGTATCGCCCCCTTGCCGAGATGTGGCAATTGTCGCGTGTGGACGAAGCCTGGCAAGAGCAGCTGTGGGGTGTTGATGAAGAGGCCGTCGTACAGGAAAAACATAAGCGAGCGGACTTTCTCGACGGCTTTCGATTCTACAGATTGTCGCAAATGAATTGATTTTCCGTTGCAACTAACACGAATTCATGCCCTGGCAAGGTTACGAAGCTGCGACGGATCAACCCCACCGCGCAATATTATTATGGGAGCGTGAAACGAATCACTTTTCATTGATTGAGTCGTAGTCAATACATAAAAGTGCCCTTGACCTTATGTTCAAGATTTGAACAAACTCCCCGTCACTGGGGGTAACTTCCCGGTAATTTTGAGACCGGCCATTGTGGTCGGAAAACCGTCCCGCAGGGGGCGGACCATCAGGAAGAGGTAAACATGAAAAAATCTGCATTTTTCGGCGCGCTGACGGTAGCTGGCTTTGCCGCTGCCATGGCGTCTGCCGGCACTCTTGACGATGTCAAAGCGAAAGGCTTCCTTCAGTGTGGCGTTTCGACCGGCCTCGTCGGCTTTGCTGCTCCGGATTCCAATGGCAACTGGGCCGGCTTTGACGTCAGCCTTTGCCGTGCTGTTGCTGCTGCCGTTCTCGGCGATCCGCAAGCAGTCAAATTCACCCCGACCACCGGCAAGACCCGCTTTACCGCACTTGCCTCGGGCGAAGTTGACATGCTGGCTCGTAACACCACATGGACCTTCTCGCGCGACGTTGACCTGAAGTTCACCTTCGACGGCATCAACTACTACGATGGTCAGGGCTTCATGGTTCCGAAATCGCTCGGCGTTTCGTCGGCCAAGGAACTGGACGGCGCAACCGTTTGTATCCAGACCGGCACCACGACCGAACTGAACCTGGCTGATTTCTTCCGCTCGAACAAGATGAAGTACGAGCCGGTTCCGATCGAAACCAACGCCGAAGCTCGCCAGCAGTTCCTGGCCGGTGCTTGTGACGTGTACACCACCGACCGTTCGGGTCTGGCTGCTACGCGTGCTACCTTCGAGAACCCCGACAACTTCGTGGTTCTGCCGGAAGTCATCTCGAAAGAGCCGCTCGGCCCGCTCACCCGTCAGGGCGACGACCAGTGGTCGGACATCGTTCGTTGGACTCTGAACGCGCTGATCTCGGCTGAAGAGCTGGGCATCACCTCGGCCAATATCGACGAGCTGGCCAAGGGCACCAACAACCCGGAAATCAACCGTATCCTCGGCACCGAGGGTAACCTCGGCGGCATGCTGGGCCTCGACAAGAAATGGGCCTACAACGCGATCAAAGCCGGTGGTAACTACGGCGAGATCTTCGAGAAGTACATCGGTGAGAAAACTGCGATTGGCCTCTCGCGTGGCCTGAACGCACAATGGAAAGATGGCGGCCTGATCTACTCGCCCCCCTTCCGTTAATAGTCACTCCGGAAAGGGCGCGGCAAGTTCGCGCCCTTTTCATATCTTGTTATTGTTCAAGAATTGCACGGACCGTCCAGTATCGTGTGAAGATGTGAAACGCGAACGGGTCCGAGCTCAGCAGGGAAACAGATATGTCTGCGTTCACCGATCCTCCCAAGGAGTCCTTTCGGCTCGGGATGTTGATCTACGACACCCGGTATCGGTCCATGACCATCCAGATTGTCGCACTGATCGCGTTCCTGGCGGGGGCTGCCTGGCTCGTCAACAACGCCGCAACCAACCTCGCAGCGCTTGGCAAGCCGCTTCAGTTCTCATTTCTGTGGGAACCTTCCGGCTATGACATCAACCAGCGCCTGATCGAATACAACTCGCAAAGCCCGCATATTCGGGCCGCATTTGTCGGTCTGATCAACACCTTGATCATTGCCGTCATGGGGTGCACCACGGCAACCATTCTGGGTGTCATCATCGGTGTCTTGCGCCTGTCCAAGAACTGGCTGGTTTCAAAACTCATGACCGTCTATATCGAGACGTTCAGAAACGTGCCGGTCCTGCTGTGGATCGTGTTCACGATGGCCATCTTCATCGAAACCATGCCGGCCCCGCGCGAATTCAGGTCCGGTGCCGCAACGATGAAGCTGTTTGACACCGTGGCGTTCACCAACCGGGGCTTTTATATTCCCGAACCTTTGTTTTCCAATTCGCTTGGAAACATTGACGTGTTCGGGGCCTTCAAGATCAGTAACGACCTGCTGGCTGTTGTCGCCGTTCTGATCATCAGCTTCCTGCTGCAAAGAGCGGTCAAACGTCGTGCTGACAAGATTCAGGAAGCAACCGGCATCCGCCCGGTGACCTGGTGGCAGCGGATCGGGCTGATGTTCATCCCGATCGTGATTCTGCTGTATGCTCTGGGTTTCCACCTGGGCTACCCTGAACTGAAGGGCTTTAACTTCAAGGGCGGTATCCATCTGCGCAACTCGCTGATCTCGTTGTGGATAGCACTGTCGCTTTATACGGCAGCATTCATTGCCGAGGCGGTCCGAGCGGGGATCATGGCCGTGTCCAAGGGCCAGACCGAGGCAGCTTTTGCCTTGGGGCTGACTGCGTCACAGACCACGAACCTTGTGATCCTGCCGCAGGCACTGCGGGTGATCATTCCGCCACTGATTTCGCAATACCTGAACCTGACCAAGAACTCGTCTCTGGCGATCGCGGTCGGCTATATGGACATCACGGGCACGCTGGCCGGCATCACGCTGAACCAGACCGGGCGCGAGATGGAAACCCTGATCTTGTTGATGCTGGTCTACCTCACGATTTCGCTTTCGATCTCGTCGGTGATGAACTGGTACAACAACTCCGTCAAACTGAAGGAGCGGTGATATGAGTGACGTTGCTTATGTCCGCACCGAGATGATCCCAGAGAAGGCTCCACCAGCCTCTCAAGTCGGTCCGATCAAGTGGGTGCGGGAAAACCTGTTTCCCGACATCCCGAACTCGGTTCTGACCATTCTGGCGCTGTATTTCCTGTATCTCGGGCTTTCTGCGATATTGCCATGGATATTTCATTCGGCTGTTTATGCAAATTCGCTGAACGAATGCCGGGAAATCATCCGCGAGGCCTATGGTCAGGATGCTGTCGGGGCCTGCTGGGGCGTAATTGTCGATCGTTGGCATCAGTTGCTGTTCGGCTTTTATCCGCAAGACATGTATTGGCGTCCGGTGACAGCATTCGTGCTGTTGCTGGTGGCATTGTCGCCGGTGTTGTTCTCGCAACTGCCGCGCAAGATGCTGATGTTCACCGCAGTCTACCCCTTCATCATGTATTTCCTGCTGTGGGGTGGGTCGGTCTGGGTACCACTTAGCGTGATGTTCGGTTTCATTCTGGCGCCGATCTCGCACAAGATTGTCGCGCCGCTTGCGGGAAACCTTGTGGGTATCATTGCCGGGTTTGCCGTGCCTATCCTGTGGTGGGGGCTGGCAGCTGTGCCAGTGAGCGAGATGTTGCATTCGATTGCTCCTATTGGCATCGAATACATTGAGTCGGCAAAATTCGGCGGGTTCATGCTGTCGGTTACCATCGGCATTACCGGAATCGCGCTTTCACTGCCGCTGGGCATCGTACTTGCGTTGGGGCGACAGTCTGATCTGCTGATCATCAAGTCGTTGTCAATCGGGTTCATCGAGTTCATCAGGGGCGTGCCGCTTATCACGCTGCTGTTTGTGGCTTCGACGC
>WFQE01000197.1 GCA_015487165.1 Paracoccaceae bacterium
GACGCCAGCTTGAGATTGGACATCGGGTTATGCACCACATGGGTGCCGGTTCGGGCCAGAAGCTCCATCTCGTCGCAATCCACATGCACGCAATGGGCCAGCACGGTGCGCGGCGACAACGCCCCCATGGCGCTGAGATGGCCGATCACGCTGGTGGCGTACTGCTTGCGGATGGTTTCCTGTTCGGCCCGCGTCTCGGCTGCATGGGTGCAGAAAAAGCCGCCCCTCTCGCGGGCAAGGTCGAGCGCCTCATGTATCCCCTTGGGGGCAACCGTATAGGTGCCGTGGGGCATGGTGCCGACGAACAGCTCGTCATCGTCGCCATAGCGATCAAACAGCGCCTCGGCCTGTGGCTTGCGATGCTCGGGGCCGAAACCATCCATCCCCGGCGGGTCGAAAAAGATTGCCCCCGATGCCAGCCGGATGCCGATTTCCTGCGCGGCGGCAAAGCTTTGATCCGCATGCCAGAACATGTCCATGACCGTGGTCACGCCCCCCAGCAGCAGCTCGGCAAAGCCCAGCGCCGTGCCAAGGCGGCAATCATCGGGGTTGTCCAGAATGGCGGCTTCGGCCTTCCAGACGGTCTGCAACCATTCCTCAAGCGGCAGATCCTCGACCAGGCCGCGAAACAGGCTGTCGCCGCAATGGGCATGCATGTTGATCAACCCCGGCATCAGGATGCGGCCCGTCGCGTCGATTTCCCTGTCGGCACCTGCGGCCACGTCGCCGGGCAGGTCGGCGGCTGCCCCAACCCAGGTGATGTCACGCCCCTCGACGACCATGGCGCCGTCGTCAATCACGGTTTCCTCGCGGTCGCAGGTCACGATCACCGCATTCCTGACCACCAGCTTGCGTGTTTCGGCCATGTCCTACCTCATTCCATTGGCTGGAACATCATTCCTCGAAACACTGGCCGGCAATCAACCCCCTTGCGCGATTTTTTCGCACAAGGCATCCTTGCCCATGTCACAAATTCGTCATTTCCGCCCCGTGAGGCTCCCTTGCTCAAACATCTTCATGCCCCTGACGGGAAAGAGTTCTTTACCCGCGAACGCTGCCACATCACCGAACTGCTGAACGACCCCGCCCAGCCAGGCCTTTCGATCGCGCGCTGCCGGGTCGAGCCCGGCGTCACGACCGAGCTTCACCGCCTGTCGGGCACCGCCGAAACATATCTGATCGAACGCGGGGCGGGGCTGATGGATGACGGGGCCGGCAACAGATTTGTCGTGGGCGTGGGTGACAGTGTGGTCATCCCCAAGGGGTATCCGCAGCGGATTACCAATACCGGCGAGGGCGATCTGGTGTTTCTGGCGATCTGCAACCCCCGCTTTACCCCCGACTGCTATCAACCCGCCGAGGGGGAAAGCGCCACCGCATCGGAATAGACCGCCGGCACAAGGCCCGTGCTGCGGGCCAGATCATCCACCGCATCGATGATGAAACGCGCCGTGTCATCCGCCATCAGATAGCTGAAATTCAGACGCACCCAGCCGGGCTTGGCGGCGTCATCCCCCTTGGCAACGCGCGCGCGCAGGGTTTCGGATGTCGGGCGGTCCACGCCCAGCAGATGATGCCCGTAAGGCCCGGCACAGGAACATCCGCCGCGCGCCTGAATGCCGTAGCGCGCGCTTAGCAGGCGGGTGAATTCCTTGTGGTCTGCCATCGCACCATCGGCACCGCGCACCAGAAACGAAAATATCGGCAGCCGCGGTGCGCCAGTTTCGACACCAAGCAGACGCATCTGCGGGTTCCGCCCCCAGCGCGCCAGTGCCATTTCGTTGAAACGGGCCTCGCGCGCCTCGATTGCCTGCTGCCCAATGACATCCTTGACCAGCATCACAAGGGCCGCACGAATGTCGCCCAGAATGTTGGGCGTGCCGGCCTCTTCGCGTTCGGCCAGATTGCCAACATAGTCATGCGCCCAGGGCGAGACATAGGCGACCGATCCCCCGCCGGGCCATGTCGGGGTCGTTGCCCGAACGGCCGCGTCGCGCAGGATCATCACGCCCGAAGCACCCGGCCCGCCCGGAAACTTGTGCGCGGAAAAAACAACCGCATCCTTTTCGGCGCCTTCGCCTGCGCCCTGCATGTCAATCTCGAGATAGGGCGCCCCGGCGGCATAATCCCACACCGCCAGCGCCCCGTGGAATTTCAGCAGGCGGGTCACCGCATCCACATCGGTCAGAATACCCGACACGTTCGAGGCGGCCGAAAATGCGCCGATCCTCAGATCATATTCGCGAAAGGAAATCAGGGCGGTTTCCAGCGCATCGAGGTCGGGCCCGCCATTTTCGGCCTCGGGGATGTTCACGATGGTGGCACCGCTTTCGCGCCAGGGCAGGATGTTGGAGTGATGCTCGTAAGGCCCGAGAAACACCACCGCACGTTCAGCCCTGTGTACACCAAGCAGCGAAACCAGCCGGTTCAACCCTGCCGTCGCGCCAGAGCCGGCAAAGATGACGCTGCAATCCGTGCCTGCATTGGTCAGTCTTGCAATGGTGGCGCGGGCCTGTTCGCGCAGCCCTGTCATGAAGCTGCCGCAATGGGATTCCTCGGTATGGGAATTTGCGTAAAACGGCAGGATGCTTTCGCTGACAAATTCTTCGACCTGGCGCAACGCGCGGCCCGAGGCGACATAGTCGGCATAAACCAGCGGCACCGGGCCGCTTTCGCCCGGGATCATGATGCCTTCCCCGATCAGCCCCCGACGGATATCGGCAAGAGGGTCATCCGATTGCAGTGAGCAGCGAAATTCGTCAAGCAGCATGGGAAACTCCTGTGGTTTCGCCAAGTTTCCTGCAAAAATGCGCAAATATCACCGCAATTTACTTGCCTTTATCGGTTAATTTGTTGTCATATGAATGTCTGATGACCAAAAAGCTCGATCATATAGACCGCGCAATACTGACCGCCTTGCAACAGGATGCCGGGCTATCGCAACGCGCACTGGCCGAAAAGGTAGGGCTTTCGCAAAACGCCTGCTGGCGCCGCCTGCAATCGCTGCACAAGGCCGGGATCATCACCGGATCGGGCGTCACCCTTGATCGCAACAAGCTGGGGCTGGGGCTGGTGGTATTCGTGATGCTGCGAACAAGGCATCATTCGGCCGCATGGCTGAAAGAATTTCGCCGCCATGTCGGCACCATCCCCGAGGTGACCGACTTTTTTCGCATCGGCGGCGATTACGACTATATGCTGCGCGTGGTGACGCAGGACATGGCCAGCTATGACGGCGTTTACCAAAGGCTGATTTCCAAGGTCGAACTGGATTCCGTGACGTCCTATTTCGCCATGGAAGCGATCATCGAACAAAGGCCGCTGCCGGTCTGAAATCCAAGGAAACACCCCTTACACCTTTTTCCAGGCCTCCAGCTTTCGATACAGCGTCGAGGGCGCCACCTCGAGCACCCGCGCGGCGCGTGAAACTGACCCGCCATTTCGGGCGAGGGTTTCCTCGATCACAAGACGCTCGATTTCGGCCAGGGGGCGACCGATCAGACCGTCAAGCTCTTGCCGGAGGCCGGCAGCCTGCCCCGGGTGCGTCAACGTTCCGGCCGGATGTTGCGCATCGCCCAGCTGAAGGATTTCCTCGGGCAGCATGGCGGCGGTGACGACTTCGCCGTCGTTGAGCACCACCACATTGCGCAGCACATTCAGCAACTGACGCACATTGCCAGGCCAGGGCAGGCGCAAGAACAGATCGCACACCTCGTCGTCCAGGCGCTTGAATTTCCGCCCTTCTTCGTGGCTGAACTTCAGCAACATCTCTTCGGCGATCTCGATCACGTCGTGGCCCCGTTCGCGCAGGGGCGGCAGATGAATGGGCACGACATGCAGCCGATAGAACAGGTCTTCGCGCAGGCGGCCGCGGCGCACCTCTTCATGGGGGTCGCGGTTGGTCGCACAGATGATCCGCACATCCACCTTGCGCGGCGTCGCGGCCCCGACCGGCTGAATCGTCGATGTCTGCACAAAGCGCAACAGCTTGGTCTGCAGGCTCATATCCATTTCACAGATCTCGTCCAGGAACAGCGTCCCCCGGTCGGCTGCGCCTGCCGCGCCTATCTTGTCGGATATTGCCCCGGTAAATGCGCCTTTGAGATGGCCGAACACCTCGGATTCCAGCAGGTCCGACGGAATCGCACCGCAGTTCAGCGGCACAAATGGCCCGCGCGCCCGCAGCGAGGTCGCGTGAACGGCCTGTGCGCAGACCTCCTTGCCCGTGCCGCTTTCCCCGGTGATGAACACGGTTGCCGTCGAACGGCTGATGGCGCTGATCCTGCGATAGACCTCGCGCATGAGGCGTGACGACCCGATGAACCCCTCGAACCGCCCATCGGAAAGGGCCGGATCCGGTGTTGTTACATCGGGCGCAGCGCGTGTTTGCCTGAGGGCGGTGTCAATGACATTCAGAAGGCGGCCCTCGTCAAACGGCTTGACCAGAAATTCGAAGGCGCCGGCCTGCATGGCCTCGACCGCCTTGTTGATGGACCCATTCGCCGTGATCACAATCACCCGAATGGCCGGATCCATCGCCAGCATTTCGCGCATCAGATCCATGCCGTCGCGATCGGGCAGAACCAGATCAAGCAATATGACCCGTGGCTGAACCTCGTGAAACAGGCCCAGCCCCTCGGCCGCTGTGCCTGCCGTCACCACGTCATGGCCAGCGCGCCGCAAGATGGCCTGATAAACCATCTGCAGCGAAGGCATATCCTCGACCAGAAGCAGGGGCCGGCTCGTCATTCCGCCCCCCGACTGCCATCAGGGACGGCCCCATCTGCCTGTTCGCCAAGGATGAATTCCTGCAATCGATCCAGTCCCTCGAGGCATTTTTCCCCCAACATGCGCACCGCATCGGCGCCATCAGAACGCGCAGCCGCGTTCAGGTCGCGCGCATCACCCTGCAGACCGCTGGCGCCAATCGCGCCGGCCACCGATACCAGCATATGGGTGTTGGAACGAATACCGTTCATGTCGTTTTCTGCCAGGGCTGCGCGCAGACCCATTTTCACGTTCCGGGTATCTTCCCCAAGCTTGTCGAGCAATTCGCCCCTTGCCTCGGGGCCGATGGTTTCGATCAACCTGTCATAAACCCGCCGGTCAATCAAATCATCTGCGCCCATGCGCCCGACATCGTTTGCCACCACCTTCCTTTCCACCCCACCGGGGACATGACCCAGAAAGCGGCAGATCTCGTTTCCGAATCCTGCCAGGCTAAGCAGAGGCTTGGCGATGACCCCATCCGCCCCCGCCGCGGCAATGCGTTCACGGTGTTTCTGCATGGCGTAGGCAGTCAGCGCGACCAGGGGCATCTTGCCAAGTGGGGGATCCTTGGCGCGGATCTCGCGGATCAGTTCAAGCCCTGTCATGCGTGGCATTTCGATATCAAGCAGTGCTATGTCGAAATGGCCCGTTTCCAGAAACGACAGCGCCTCGCGACCGTCTGCGGCCATGACGTAATCGGCCCCCATGGCATCCAGCATATGCTTGACCACCAGCTGGTTGGTCAGGTTGTCCTCGGCCACCAGGATGCGCAGCCCTGTCAGATCGGGGATGACCTCTTGCGCCACCTCTCTGACGGGCCGACGCTCCCACCCGCCAGAAGGAATGCGAAAGACGGCTTCCACCCCACCCTGCTCGCGGTTGTGGACATCAAGCGTAGCGCCCATATTTGCGGCAAGTTCGCGCGCGATAAACAACCCCAGGCCACTTCCCGGCTTGTTCAAGCGTCCAGCCCTGGCTGCATAGCCATATAGCGATCCAAGCGCTGCCGGGGAAATGCCGGGGCCTTCGTCAAGAACCCTGAGGCACAGCGCACCGTCCGGCTCGACCGCGACCCGCAGCTCGACCTTGCCCTTGTCGGCAAACTTGATCGCATTGCTGATCAGGTTTCCTGTGACGCGCTCCAGCGTCACCCTGTCAAGCGTCACCGCCTCGGGCAGATCATCGCCGGTCACGATCGCAAAGCCCAACCCCTTTTCCGCCGCCCGCGCCTGCCAGCGTTTGCCGATCCCGTCCAGAAACGCGGCAAGCCCGACTGCAACCCGGTGCTGTGTCAGCGGCGCAACGCCAAGCGCCTCTTCCACGACATCGGGTTCCAGCAACCGTGCCAACGTCCTGCTGGCGGCGTCGATCCTGTCGAGCTGGGTGATGACCTTGTCGTCAAGACCTTGACGCTCTATCAGGCGCAACCCGCCCAGGATATCGGTCAGGGCCGAGCGCAGATCATGGGACAGCAGCGAAAGCCGCTCTTTCGGGCCCGCGGCGGCGGGCAAGACGGCCCCGGCCGGGTTGTCCTGCTGTCTTTCTGTCACCGCTGTTTCCGCCTTCACACCATCTGCCTGTCATTGCGCGGCTGGCAGGCTGCATCTACCCGATGCCCCTGTCGCCCGTCCGGCCGGTTGTGCCCTGCCGGGCAACCCGCCGGATGAATGGTGCCCGCCGGATGGCGTCGAGGTCAATGGGCAGCTGTATGACATCGTCGAAAGTATCCGGATTTTCGGGTTCGCCCAGCGCGACCAGCAAGGCGTCGGGGAACAGGTTTGCATATTTTCGAACCTCGTCCAGCTCGCGCATTCCGCCTGCCTCGATCATGACGACATCGGGCTGCACGCCCTCGGCTTCGGGATCAACAAAATTGACATTCTCGCCACGAAAGGCCGCCTTGCAGATCGCCGCCAGCGCTGCCGAGCGGCACGCTGCCAGAACCTGAACTCGGCGCAGATGAACGCGCTCTGCCGGAACCGAAACAACAATGGAAATACGGTCATGTTCCTGTGTATCCAGCCTGGTCGTTCCGCCCATATGCCGGATCAGCCCCCTGGCGACCGCAGGGCCCAGCGCCTCGGCAACCATCTGATCCTTGCCGGCAGGTTCGCGCCCGACAATCAGGTCGGGAGCCCAGTCGCCGCCTTCGCTGTCATAGCTGAAACTGATGACGGCCAGCAGGTTCCCCTGTTCCCACGAAACTTCGAGCAAGATATCATTGGTGCCGGCGGTTTCCAGCACATAGCTGCACAGATGTGTCAGCGCCTGACGCAAGCGCGCAAAATCCCCAATCACCTGATCAGAGGCCTCGCCTTTTGCCATTGCGGAAAACGCGATGCCCTCGCGCGTGGCAACCGGACCGAAAATGGCGTCTATGGCATCTGCAAGGCGGGAAGGTTCGAAAACTTCCGCCTGCAGGGAAAGGCGGTTTTCCTCGAGTTCCGAAAAATCAAGGACATCCTCCAGCAAGCCGAGCATCTGCCGCCCCGACCTGTCGGCCTGATCCAGAAGGCGCTTGACATGATCGTTCGTTCGCTGCTGCCGTATCAGTGACAGCAGACCCAGAACGCCATTCAGCGGGGTTCTCAACTCGTGGCTCATCATCGCCAGGAATTGCGACTTGGCCTTGTTGGCGCGTCTGGATTCCTGCAGGAGTTTTTCATTCATTTCGGCCATGGCGCGGAACTGGCGGGTTTCCCTGGCGAAAAGCACCAGCATGACGAGGCTGGAAAACACCGCGATGACCGAAATGACGGTCAGCTGGGTCGCCCGGCGGGAGAGATCCTCGCGCAGCCCGGCGCTGATCCTGGCCTCGCCATGCAGCACGCGCTGACTGAGGCGCCGCAACAGATGGTTGAAGGGGGCGATCTGGCCGCGGATCCGTTCGGCCGCGCCGGCATTGTCGGGGCCGAGCGAGGTTATTTCGGGCTCGATCCTGGCAAGGGTGTCGGACAAGGCGGTCAGAACCTTCCCGCCGGGATCGTAATTCCGCAGTCTCTTGCCCACTGATCCCTGTCCGAACAGGGCGAGCCGGCTCCACAGGATATCAAAGCGCCGGTTGACATCGGCCGGCCCGACATCCCTTACCCCCGCTTCGAACTTGGCAAGCTCGCGGTCAAAGCGCATCAGCTCGACCTGCAGCTGGATCGCATCCCACAGGATGTTTTCACGCCTTGTTATGCGCATCTCTTCGACATTCGCGCGCACAAGCATGAATGTCGCCCCCGCCACCGAAATCGTCAGCAGGATCACGATGATCCCGAGAACGTGAAAAAGTCGCGGGGCTTTCGTCACCGGTACAGGATTCTGTCAAGTTGCCAGATCAGGCGGCTGTTGAATACAGGGTCACGCAGCTCGGAAAAATCGCTCATCGGGTAGATGACCCATATCGGGCCCTTGTCCCGCACGGACAGTTCCTTGCCATCCATCGTCAATGCAAGAATCGGCTGATACTTGTCGAACTCGGACACCTGGATTTCGACTTCGTAATCATTCAACGCGATCATTCGCACGCTGGCGGCCCCGTCAGCATTGCAGATACGCAACAGATAGCTGACCCGAGGGCCGCGAAAGCTGCGCACCCCATCAATGAATTCATTGGCTGTCCTGATTTCGGACTGCGGCATTGCCTGCAGTTCGGCCAAGGTGAAGGATCTCGCGGTTTCGGGCGCGCCTTCCCTTTCTACGGTCAGGACGACCTGTGCCGCAACGACCCCTGAAAACAGGGACAACCACAGAAATGCAATCGCCGCGACTAGTGAGTTCTTCATACCCTGACCGCCGTCCCTTTGCCCCCCAAGGCATCAGATTAACGGCTGACCACAGCAAATGCCACAAAAATCTGGGGGACCGCATTATACAGCCCCTTGGTTTTGCAGCACATTTCACGCCTGCCGCGAAGGGGGCGGGGAAAACTCCCCCGCCCCTTGTTCATCACTTCGGGTAGCCAAGCCCCTTCAGCGCCTCGGCGATCTCGTCCAGAATGGCCGGGTCGTCGATGGTTGCGGGCATTTTCCAATCCTCGCCATCGGCGATTTTTGCCATGGTGCCGCGCAGGATCTTGCCCGAGCGCGTCTTGGGCAGGCGCTCGACCACGACCGCCAGCTTGAAGGCCGCAACGGGGCCGATA
>WFQE01000198.1 GCA_015487165.1 Paracoccaceae bacterium
AACTGGGCAGTCTTTTCCGACAAGACGGGCCCCATACTTGGCCCGATGATGGCCTATGAGGTGATGAGCGCATTTTTCCTGGAGGCCGGTTTTCTGGGCATCATGTTGTTCGGGCGTGAACGTGTCGGCAACGGGTTGCACATGTTTGCAACCCTCATGGTGGCCATAGGCACCCTGATGTCGGCCACATGGATCCTTGCAGTCAATTCCTGGATGCAGACACCCGCCGGCTTTGTTATCGGTGACAATGGCCAGTTTCTGCCCCAGGACTGGTGGCAGATCGTATTCAACCCCTCTTTCCCCTATCGCCTGACCCACATGGTGCTGGCCGCCTATCTGACCACGTCCTTCGTTGTGGCCGGTGTGGCTGCATGGCACTTGCTGCGCGGGCGCAACGGGCCTGTGACCCGACGCATGTTCTCGATGGCCATGTGGATGATTGTGATAACTGCCCCACTGCAGATATTCGCAGGTGACAGCCACGGCCTGAACACGCTTGAATACCAGCCGGCCAAGATTTCGGCGATGGAAGGGCATTACCAAAGCCACCCCGACGGGGCACCTCTGATCCTGTTCGGCATTCCCAATCCGGCAAAAAAGCGGATCGACTATGCCGTGGAGATCCCGAAATTGTCGAGCCTGATCCTCAAGCATTCACTGAATGCACCGCTGGACGGGCTGGACAAGGTGCCTGATGACCAAGAGCCCCCTGTAACCGTGCTGTTCTGGAGCTTTCGGATCATGGTGGGCCTGGGATTTGCCATGCTGGGTGTCGGCCTGTGGAGCCTCTGGCGGCGCTGGCAGGGCAACCTGTATGGCGACCATTGGCTGCAACGTGCCGCAGTGATGATGGGACCAGCCGGTTTTGTCGCGGTGCTGGCCGGCTGGATCACCACCGAAGTCGGTCGTCAGCCCTATACTGTTTACGGGTTGCTCAGAACCAGCGAGTCGCTTTCACCTGTTGCTGCCCCCGCAGTAGGCGCATCCTTGCTGGCATTCATCATTGTCTATTTCTTCGTCTTTGGCGCTGGCACTTTCTACATCCTGCGCTTGATGGCCAAAGGTGCTGACGGCGACGGCAACACACATGACAAGGGACCGCTGCGCGCAGCGGTCATGGAATCCGTCAAGGCTCAGCCGGGCGAATAGAGGAGTTCGGGAAATGGAATTCGATCTTGCTTTCATCTGGGCCGGTATCATTGCGTTTGCAGTGCTGACCTATGTCATTCTGGACGGATTCGACCTTGGTGTCGGTATCCTGTTCCCGATGTCTCGTGACAGTGGCGAAAGGGGTGTGATGATGAATACCATCGCACCCGTATGGGACGGCAATGAAACATGGCTGGTGCTGGGGGGCGGCGGTTTGTTTGCCGTGTTCCCGCTGGCCTATTCCGTTATCATGCCGGCGCTGTACATGCCTATCATCCTGATGCTGCTGGCGCTGGTGTTTCGCGGAGTCGCCTTTGAATACCGCTGGCGAACCGAACGTTGGCGCAAGGTCTGGGACTGCGCATTTTTTGGCGGTTCTCTGGTGGCCGGTTTCATGCAGGGGGTTGCTCTGGGCGCCCTGGTGCAGGGGATCAAGGTCGTCGGTCGCACCTATGCCGGCGGCTGGTGGGATTGGCTTTCGCCTTTCTCTGTCCTGACGGGAATAGCTGTTCTGGCCGGATACGCGCTTCTGGGGGCGACCTGGCTGAACTACAAGACCACCGGTGAGCTGCAACAGAAAATGCGCCGTCTTGCGCGCCCGCTGGCCGCTGTCACACTTGGCTTTATCGGCATTGTCAGCGCCCTGACACCGTTCCTGGATCCGGTATATTTTCAGCGCTGGTTCAACCTGCCAGGCAGTCTTTTCAGCGTAGTGGTGCCGTCACTGGTAGCGCTGGCCGCATGGCAGTTGTGGAAAGGTCTGAGCCACGGCGATGACCTGCGTCCGTTTCTGGCGGCTCTGTCCCTGTTCGTCCTGGGCTTCATCGGTATCGGCATCAGCTTCTATCCGCACATCGTGCCGCCGTCGCTGACCATCTGGCAAGCGGCAGCACCAGATTCCAGCCTTTCCTTCACGCTGGTCGGAACGGTGGTTCTGATTCCAATGATTTTGGCCTACACCGCCTATGCCTATTGGGTGTTTCGTGGAAAGGTGCGCGCAGGCGAGGGGTATCACTGATGCGCAAGAACGGAACATTTCGGCGCCTGCTTTGGTTTGCGGGGCTCTGGCTTGCGGGGGTGGTGACACTTGGCGTTGTTGCCGCGCTTATTCGGTTGGCGATCTGAGGCCGAGATCCCGGTTACCTGTCTCCGCCCCCCTTTTCCCGCCGTTCACGGGCAAGCGTACTCAACCCCATATCGTCGAGGATCGCATAGATGCCCGGCAGTACGAACAGCACGATCAGCGCGGAGGCCAGCAAGCCAAAGGTCAGGCTGGCAACAAGTGGAATCAGGATCTGCGCCTGCAAGCTGGTTTCGGTCAGGATGGGAAGCAAGCCTGCGATGGTTGTCAGGGAGGTAAGGAAAATCGCTCTGAACCGCGCCCTGGCGGCCTTTCCCGCGGCCTCGGCAACGGTCAGCGAGGTTCCGTGTTCGTGCTTGACGAAATCAACCAGCAAGATCGAGTTGTTCACAACTACCCCGGCCAGCGCCACATAGCCAAGCATTGATGGCATCGAAAAATCGAGCCCCATGGCCATATGCCCAAAGATCGAACCGATCAGGGACAGCGGGATGATCAGCATCACCACGATCGGTTCGATATATGAACGGAACAGGAAACTGAGCAACAGAAACACCCCGATCAACCCGATGGCAAAACCCTTGAGCATGGATTTCTGGGTTTTCGTGGCCTCGGCACGCTGCCCTTCGACATCAAGTGTGATCCCCGGATGCCGTTTCAGAAGGCCCGGCATGAAACGCGCCAGGGTATCGCTGACTATGGCATTGGCGTTGGCAACACGTGTGTCAATGCTGCCCTGAACGGTTACCGTGCGAATTCCCCCTTCGCGGTTGATCCGGCTATAGCCTTGGCCAATCTCGATTCGCGCAACCACCGACAGCGGAACGAACGAGCCATCCGGCCTTGTGATGACGAAATCATCAAACTGACGAAGCAAGCCCTTGTCGGTATCGTCAAGCTGTGCGGTCACGTCCAGCCGCTGGCCATTGACCTGCATTTCGCTGACGGTTGTCCCGTAATAGGCCGACCGCAACTGATCAGCGATCAGACCGGCGGTTACCCCCATGGGACCTGCGGCCTCGTTCAGTGTGATGCGCAGCTCGCGCTTGCCGGGGCGCAGATCGTCCATGATCGAGGTGACGCCCTTGTATTTCCACAGCCAGTCCTGCAACTCGACCGACGCCTTCTTGAGTTCGGCAAGGTCGTCGCCCTTCAAGCGCATGTCGATGGCAATGCCGGCCGGTCCGATTGTGGCCTCGGCGTATTTCAGGCTGATGACATCAGGGACATCCCCGACCGCGTTGCGCCATGCCTCCATGATTGCATCGGGCCTGTGGTTGCGCAGTGATGATGGCAGCAGATCGACGCTGACGGTGGCCACATGCGCGCCGCTTTCGAAAGCATCGCGATTGAGCCCGTAAAAGACCGACACATGCCGGATCAGCTTTGCACCGCCCGGCTGCAGCGGAGAAAGTTCGGCATTGGTCTTGTCCAGCCCGCGTTGCAATCGTGCGATGACCTCTTCGGTCCGGCGCAGCGGAGTTCCCTGGGGCAGCAGAACCCTGGCAACGATGGTATCGCCGTCCAGCTCGGGAAAGGCGGTGAATTTCAGATAGCCGCCTGCCAGCATGCCGGCAGCAACCAGCAACAATGTGAATGTCAGCCCGGTCACGACATAGCGCCAGCGGATCGACCAGTCGACCAACGGGCCGACAAGGCGTTCGCGGGTATAGTCCATGGCCTGCTCGACCCGGTGGCGCATGCCACCTTCCTTGCGGGGGTTCTGAAGGCTGTGCAGCAGGTGGTGAGGCAATATCAGAAAGGCCTCGACAAGCGAAACCAACAGCACAAACAGCATCACCACGGGGACAACCCGCAGCACGGCTCCAAGATCGCCAGAAAGAAAGGCGAGCGAGCCAAAGATCATCGCCGTCGTCGCAAATGATGCCAGCACGTTGGGAAAGACCTGTCCCGCCCCCTGCACGGCGGCCTCGAAGGCACTCAGCCCCTTTTCGCGCAAACGGGCGATGTTTTCGGCGATGACGATGGCGTCATCCATCAGCAGGCCGATCACGATCAGCAAGCCCAGTGTTGTCATCAGGTTCAGGGAATAGCCAACCAGCCCCATCAGGGCCACCCCGCCCATCAGGGCGACGGGCAGGCCCATCGCAACCCAGAACGAAAAGCGGAACCCGAAGAAAAGCCACAGAACCAGAAAAACCAGCGCCAGACCCTGCAGGCCATTGACCACGACCAGCTCAAGGCGTTCGCGGACCACCGTTGCCGCATCAGAGGTTATTTCCATCACCACGCCCGGTGGCGCCTGCTTGCGTTCGGCGGCCAGAAAGGCGTTGAGGGCGTCCATGATTCGCAAGCTGTCTTCGGCGCGCGTCTTGGTGATGTCGAGTACTGCCGCGGGTTTGCCGTCAAACAGGATGACATCATCATCCTTGGTAAAGCGCTCGGTTATGTCCGCAATGTCGCCCAGTCGCACCTGTCCGCCTGCAGGAGAGGAACGGATGATCAGCGCCGCCAGCGCCTGCGGCGTCTGGCGTTCTTCGGCCACCCTTATCAACAGGGTTTCGGAACGGGTTTCAATGCTGCCTGCCGGAAGGTCGAGGCTGGCCGCCTGAATGGCCTTTGCGACGTCGGAAACGGAAATGCCGAACTGCCGCAAGGTTTCGGGTCGCAGCCCGACCCGTAGTTCGCGTGTCGAAAAACCACGGATATCGACCTTGGGGATACCCCCCCAGCGCAACATGCGGGTGCGGATCTGTTCGGCATAGTCCTTCAGGCCGGTTCGTGTGGATGGCCCCGTAATGGCAACTGACGCCACGAAATCGGTCAGGCCAAGTGGCTTGATCCGCGGCGGATCCGCCCTTGCGGGAAAATCTGGAATCGCCTCGATTTCCGATTTCACGTCGGCTGTAAACGCCTGAAAGTTTTCGCCTTCGCGCATCTTGACCTCGGCACGCGCCAGGCTTTCACGGGCTTCGCAGGATTGGGTGTCGATCCCGGTCACCGCGTCCAGCGCGTTTTCGATGCGCTCGCAGATAGCCGTTTCCACATCCTCGGGTCGCGCGCCAGGATAGGGAACGGTGATCTCGACCTTGTTTGGTGCGGGCCGTGGAAATGTTTCTCGCAACAGTGTCGGGCCAATGAACAGGCCTGACAACAGGAACAACACCATCAGCAGGTTGGCGATGGTCTGGTGGCCGGTAAAGAATCTGATCATCGGGCTTGTCCTGCAAGGGCGAGGCGTGCTTCGAGGGCCTTGTCTTGCGTCGTGTTCAGCAACATGCCCTCAACCGCTGGTGACAGGGCGCTGACAACCACCTTGCTGCCCGGTTCAAGCCCCTTGTCGATCAGGGCGATTTCATCCTGCACAAGACGCGGCGTGACCTGAACGGTAAGAAGGCGGCTGTCGGGATCGACCAGCATCACCTTGCCGTCCCGAAGCGCGCTGCGCGGAATCACGATCCCCTCGAGTGGGGGGGCGGCGAGGTCAACCTCGACGAACATGCCCTTGGTCAGCGGCGGGCGTTTGCCCGGCTCGGCGCCCGAATAGGCGGTATCCACACGCACGATCACCCCAAGGGTGCCCGATTTCTGGTCTATGGTGTCACTGATGCGATCAACCTTGGCCGGCCACGACAGGACCTGCTGACCAAGGCGCAAATGCACCTCGGCGCGCAATCCCATATCCTGCAGGAAACGGGTCAATGCCTCGGGGGTCATTGCGGGCTTTGTGCCGCTACGGCTGCCCGATTGCAGCAGTGCCAGCATGTCGGCGATCGAAACCTGGGCCTCGACCTCGGCCGAATCTACCCCGTCAAGAACGGCGACGATCTGCCCGACACGCACGAACTGACCGATCTCCACCGTCGTGCGGGCGACGCGCGCGGTGAAGGGAAGGGTCAGCGTCGTGCGGGCAAGGTTCAGCTCGGCCGTCTTGAGCGTGGCCTCGTAAACCGCGATCTGCTCTTGCTGGACCCGCCGCGTGGTGGGCAACAGCGAAAGGGCGTTTTCCAGGTTCAGAACCTTCTGGCGCTGCGCAAGCCACGCGGCGCGCGTGCCGTCAAGGGCCGCCTTGCTGGCGGTACCGCTTGCCGCCAGCTTCTGGATGCGCTCGAGGTCGCGCTGCTTTATCTCCAGCGCCTTCCTTTCGATTTCAAGCGCCGCCCGCTGGTTCTTTTCCGAAATGTCCAGCTCGGCCAGCCTGGCCTGGGCTGCCCTGATATTGGCCTTGGCCTGTGCGATGGCCAGGTTGAAATCGGCCTGAGACAGCCGCAAAAGAACCGTACCCGCCGGCAGTATGGCCCCCTTTTCAAGGCGCGGGTTGACGTATTCGGCGGTGCCACCGACCTGCGCGATCGCTTCGTAAACGCGGCTGGGATTGACCAGGCCATAGCCGGTGATCCGGGGGGGCAGGTTGGTGCTTGCCGCGTTGATGATCCGCACGGCGGTTGGTCGCTCGGTCAGGCCGAGCTGCTCTGGTGCCGGCCGGTTCGATATGATGAAGGCCAGTATTCCGACCCCGATTGCCATAAGCGGAAGGGTGATGAAGGTCAGTTTCAGAACGGTCTTCATGGTTAGCTCCTGTCCAGGCAGTGCCGGATCATTTCAATGTCCGAAAGACGTGCGGCTTTCGGTGGATGGATGGCAATGCGTCAATTGCCCGGTTGCCTGCAGCTTCCTTGCCAAGCGATCTTTCTGTCAAGGGCCGGCTCCTGCAGTCGCCGTCACCACGATATCTCTACCCAATGGCGCGGCGCGAGGCGAAGGCGATCGTGATCCAGACCGCGCCTCGCAGGGTCAGGGCCGCGACCGTGCGCATTTCAAAGGCGCCGCCCATCGCGACAAACCCCCCGAATACGACGGCCAGGGCGATAGTAGAAGCTGCGATCAGAATCGCCAGGGTTCTTGCCCAGCCCGCCCCGACCCAGAGGCCGAGCCCAGTTGCCACATAGGCGAATCCGGCAAGAAAATTGAACCAGACAACAAATGGAACATAGTGACCGGCAGCCATACGTGCCTCGGGCGGGCCAAAAAGCACCATCCCCCCGGAAAACACCGTCATTCCGCCGAAAATCACGGCAACCCCGGCCAGCAACCTGAGCCAGCCTGGCAATTTTTCTTTTACGATCTGTTTGGTCTGCATGGCGTTCGGCCTCGTTGATATCGGTTGGTTGATGTATAGTTATGAAGTAATAACCTTACAAGAAGCGACAAAATGTTTTTTGAAATATCGGGCTGCCATATATCCAGCGCACCGGGCCGGACGGGGGCCGTTTGACGCAGTTGCCCGCCATGTTGCAGGGGGCGCCGCCGAGAGGCAGTAAATCGTTGCCTGTTTTGGGCAAACAGGTGTCCTCAATATACAACTAATAATGACAATATTGACGTATTGTTTCCTATCATGCGCCAATCAGCCTCGGATTGCGCGCGAATTGGCAACAGATTAATGGACAATCTTGGGCGTTGTCGCGAATTGATGGCACTTGTGAAATAATGGGTTAACCTGTTCGCGGGGCCTGTCGGGTGCAGCGCTCCGTGCAAAATACATTTGTTCATGCGTGATTTTTCTGGGGGGAGTTCATGCGCCAATATATTTCCATGCTTGCCGTTGCTGTATTGGGCACCATTGTAATGGCGCCGGCATATTCCGATGGCTTGCCGGGGCCTTGCGGGGGCAATTACCTGACGAAAAAGGCGTTCACGGCCTTGCCTGAAGATCAGAAAAAGCAGGAGCTGAAGCGTCTTTCCGATGCCCTGAAGATGGGCTGCCGATCGGCAACGAAAGGTCTGGGCTATTTGCTGGTTGCCGCGCCTCGCAGCAAGGCCGAGGCGTTTTCCTGGTATCGCCTGCTGGTGGAAACCGCAGGCACACAATCGGCCCAGATCCAGTTGCAGGCAAATCTGCTTGATCAGTTCCTGGACCGTATCGATGAGCATACCCAGACCATACAGAAGTTGCGCAAACAGCAGGCGGAGTTGCTGCAGAAAGCATCGGCTTTGCTGGCTGAACGCGATGATGCCCTGCTGCGGGTGGATCGTCTGACCGCGAAGATCGGCGCTCTGAATTCGCGCCTGAAGACGGCCAGTCGGCTTGAAACTGCCAGGACGTCCGAGCTGGCCGCAATGAAAAAGCGCCTCGATGGCGCCTCGGGGCTTTACCACAAGGCCAACCAGAAGGTCGGCACACTTGAAACGCGGCTCAAGGCGGCGCGCCAGGAAATGGCCGAACTGCAAAAGCAACATGATGCGGCGCTGGCACATGGTCGCAAGTTGCAGAGCCAGATCGACAAGCTGACCACCGATCTTGGCAGGCGCGCCAAGGATATCCAGGCGGCACAGGCCAGGATTGCGGGGCTGGAACAGGATGTATCCACCCTGCAGAACAACGTGTCAGGTCTTGTCGACGAACTGGCGCAGCGCAAACAGATCATCAACCAGCTTGAAAACCAGCTGAAGGCGCAGAAAGATCAGCTGAAAAATACGCGGGATGCCGCGGCGGCAAAGGAGCGGGACTACAAGGCCAGCATGGCCCAGGCACGGCAGCGCGAACAGAATCTTGCGGAAAAGCGCGACGCGTTGAAGTCGCAGATCCAGGAACTGGAAGCCAGGTTGAAGGGGCTTCGTGCAGACCTGCAACAGGCAAGAAAGAAGATCGATATGTTGAACAGATCGATCGCCCAGCTTGATGCAAGACGCGCCGAGCTCGAAAAACGCGTCGCCAGCCAGGACGAGGAAATTACCGCTCTCACGGCCGTGAAAAACAGGCTGCAGGGGCAGCTTGATGATGCACAGGCCGCGCTTGCCGCCACGCGCGACAAGAACGAGCGATTGACAGAAAGGGCCAAAGGGCTGGATGCCGCATTGGCCGACAGCCATGGCAGGGAAGCGGACGCCGCGGCCCGCATCAAGAAGCTGACCGATCAGATTGCCGGGCTCGAGCTGGACAGATCCGCCCTTGCTGACCAGGTGAACCGGCTGACCGGGGAAAATGCCAGCCATCGCGATGATCTGCAAAACAAGGCGCGGGTGATCCGCCTGCTGGAACGCGACATCGAGGAAAAGCGCGCCGAGATCGCCACCCTCAAGCAGCGCGCCAGACCGCGCAAGCCAGCCGAAAGCCCGGTAGCGCGGTTCAATGACCAGTTGGTCAGGGGGTTGGAAAAGGCGTTTCACGGGCGCGAGGGCTTTTCATCGGACGGCAAGCGGTTTTTCGTGCAGGCAGAGATCCTGTTCAAATCCGGATCGGCCGAGCTGAGCAACGGCGCTCGCCGCCAGCTGCGCCGTATCGCCGATTTCACGCGCGAAACGACAAAGGGTATTCCGTCCGATGTCAAATGGGTGTTGCGGGTCAACGGCCATACCGACATCCGCAAGATGCGCCCGGGCAGCCGCTTTGCCGACAACTGGGAACTGTCGTCGCAGCGCGCGCTTGCCGTATTGCGCCTGTTTGTGAAATACGGTCTGCCACCCGACCATCTTGCAGCGGTCGGCTATGGCGCATTTCACCCGATTGCGCGGGGTAAGACAGCTGCAGATTTCAAACGCAACCGCCGTATCGAGCTGCGACTCGTTTCGCAAGACTGAGCGTGCTCAGAGCGGCCATCACGGCAGAACCTTGCCCGGATTCATGATGTTGTTCGGGTCAAGCGCGGCCTTGATGGCGCGCATGGCCTTCAGCGCGCCCTGGTCCTTGTAGCGCGCCATGCTGCCCCTTTTTGACAGGCCCACGCCATGTTCGGCTGAAAAGCTGCCGCCCAGGTCGCGCACGACATCTTCGACAAGGTTGTGAACAGCCTCATGTTCGGTGGCGCCGGCGGCAGACGGATCACTGGGATCGACCCAGACGCTGTAATGCAGGTTGCCATCGCCCAGATGCGCCACAACCACAGCTTCGGCCCCCGGAAATGCCCTGGCCAGCGCGGCATCGGCGCGTTCCAGAAACCTGCCGACCTTGTCCAGCGGGACCGCGATATCGGTCGCCACGGGCATCCCGCGGCTGGTGGCCACCTGAAAGGCCATCTCGCGCTGGCGCCACATTTCGGCGCGCTGTGCTTCGGTCTGTGCCACCACGGCATCCAGCACCTCGCCGGTTTCAAACAGATCTTCCAGCACCGCTTC
>WFQE01000199.1 GCA_015487165.1 Paracoccaceae bacterium
CCCCTATTACGCGGTGATCTTTTCGTCGCAACGCGGCAACGAAGATCGGGGATACAGCGAAATGGCCGCTAGGCTGGAGGAACTGGCTGAAAAACAGTCCGGTTTTCTGGGGATGGAAACAACGCGCGACCAACAGGGTTTTGGCATAACCGTAAGCTATTGGAAAGACGAGGAAAGCATCCTTTCCTGGAAAGGCGAGGTCACCCATCTGCTGGCCCAGAAACTGGGCAAGACAAGATGGTATGAACATTACCGGCTGCGCATCGCCAGGGTCGAGCGGGCCTATGGTGGCCCCGAGGGGCGTTAGGCCGCCTCTCGGTAGAGCACATTCACTTGCCTCCCGGATCGCCTGCGATCCGGTTCGCGCCCGACCCCGCCCCCCAGGCGGGCGCGAATTGGTGGTATTGTTTCAACAGATTGCAACGTTCCACTCGCGATAAACCACGCACAGACTTCAATGCGCCCCCCTCGGGGTCGGGCGCGAACCTGGGCTTGCACAAAGCTTTCAATGATATGGGTCGCAACCCCGACCCACTAGACGGCCGCCCCACCCAACGGCGCCAGCAGATCGGCCAGCGCCTTCAGCGGGTCATCCTGGCGCCAGATCTCGCCGCCCACGGCAAGGAAATCGGTGATCGGGGCCAGCTTTTCGACCATCTCGACGGTGATACCGCCCTCGGCCACGACAGGCACCTCGATCATCTCGGACCACCATTCAAACAGATCAAGGGGCGCAATATTGCCGTCCCCCAGAACACCGGCCGAGACCGGGCCGAAGCTGACATAATCGGCACCCGCCTCGGCCGCGGTCATGCCGGTATGGCGGGTGGTGCCGCAAAAGGCCCCGATGATGGCGTCCTCGCCCAGATCCTTGCGCAGATCGCGCAGCTTGACCGAGGCATCGGGCAGATGCACCCCGTCAAGACCAAGGCGTTCGACCAGCAGGGTGTGGCGCTCGATCACGATGGGCACGTCGCGCGCATGGCAGATCTCGCGCAGGGCATCGGCCGCGCGCAGCACCAGATCTTCGTCATTCTCGGCCAGGGCAAGGCGGAAACAGGCGATGGGGCGTGCGTCAAGGATCGAGGCAAGGGTTTCCCCGAACCCCTCGTCCGGCTGCGGGGGTGAAATCAGATAGATCTGCGGCTGTTCCTGCTCGGTCATCGCTCTTTCCTGCTCGTCTGTGTAACACGTCACATAGCCCCCCACCCGCAGCCGGGCAAGCCCCGCGCTTGCCTGTTGCGGCGGCGGGGGCTATCACCCGGCGCAGACGCGCAAGATCAGAGGCACCCATGTCAGGCACCAATCACGGACAGGAAGAGGGCTGGGGCGGGCCGCAACCGGCCATCGTCCTTGTCGCCCCGCAAATGGGCGAAAACATCGGCGCCGCGGCCCGCGCCATGTGGAATTTCGGGCTGGAGCGCATGCGCCTGATCAACCCGCGCGACGGCTGGCCCAACCCGCGCGCGGTGGCCATGTCCAGCGGCGCGGCCCGGGTGATCGACCGGGTGCGGGTATTTGACGACACCCCGGCAGCACTGGCCGATCTCAACTATGTTTACGCCACCACCGCGCGCGGCCGCGACCTGACGAAACCCATCGTCACCCCCGAACAGGCGATGATCGAGGCCCGCGCCCGCATCAAGGAGGGCCAGCAGGTCGGCATCATGTTCGGCCCCGAACGCGCGGGGCTGGAAAATGCCGATGTGGTGCGGGCCAATGCGATCATCTCGATCCCGGTGAACCCTGCTTTCGGGTCACTCAATCTCGCGCAGGCCGTGTTGCTGTGTGCCTATGAATGGCGCCGCGCCGTTGACGAGACCCCCGCCAGCACCGTCGAGATGGCCGGCGCGCGCCAAGCCTCGGCAGTCGAGGTCGAAAAGCTGTATGCCCGCATGCAGCGCGAGCTGGACGCCCGCGGCTTTTTCTGGCCCGACCACAAGGCCGCCAGCATGCAGCTGGCGCTGCGCAACATGCTGTCGCGACTGCCCCTGACCGACACCGATATCCGCACATTGCACGGCGTCATCCGCACCCTTGCCGAGAAGGCGCCAAAAGGCGACAGCAGCGCCGATTGACCCCGCCGGACCATCAACATAGGCTCGCCCCGAGAAACGGTTCCGCATGCCGCAGGAGAACGACATGAGCGAAAAGCGCAGCATCTTTCAAGAGGTGGACGCACCTGCCCCCGATGACACCCCGCCACCGCAGGGCGGGTTGATCGACGCCGGGCGCAAGGGCGCGCGCCGGGGCATCCGCATCTGGCTGACAATCCTGTTGTTGATGGTGGCCCTGATGATCGCGGTTGGCGGCTGGACAAGGCTGACCGACAGCGGGCTGTCCATCACCGAATGGAAACCCGTGACCGGCGCCCTGCCACCCATGAATGATGCCGACTGGCAGACCGAGTTTTCGAAATATCAGAAAAGCCCCGAATACCAGATCCAGAACAAGGGCATGACGATCGAACAGTTCAAGTCGATCTTCTGGTGGGAATGGGGCCACCGCAATCTGGGCCGCGCCATCGGGCTGGTCTGGGCGCTGGGGTTCTTCGGCTTTCTGCTGGCCCGCAAGATCCCGCCCGGCTGGACAGGCCGCCTGTTCGGCCTTGGCGTGCTTGGCGGGCTTCAGGGCGCAATCGGCTGGTGGATGGTGTCGTCGGGCCTGACGGGCCGCATGGTCGATGTGGCAAGCTATCGGCTGGCGACCCATCTGGGGTTGGGATTCATCATCATGGGGCTGATCCTGTGGTATCTGATGCGGCTGGGCCGGGACGAGCGCGAGCTGCTGCAGGCGCGGCGGACGCGCGAGGAAACGCTGGCGCGGCTGGCAACCATTCTGTTGGCGCTGGTCTTTTTTCAGGTCCTGCTGGGCGCGCTGGTGGCCGGAATCGATGCCGGGCGCGGCTATATCGACTGGCCGCTGATGAACGGCGAATTCCTGCCTTCGGAAAGCTTTGACTACACTCCGCTATGGGCCAATTTCTTTGAAAACCCGGCGCTGGTGCAGTTCAATCACCGGATGGTGGGCTATCTCGTGTTCCTGTTTGCAGCGTTTTCGTGGTGGAAAAGCCGTGCCAGTGCCCTGCGGGCGACGCGTCATGCGTTCGACTGGGTCATGGCCATCGTGCTGCTGCAGGTCAGCCTTGGCATCGCCACGGTGATGACGGCCGCCCAACCGCACCTCGCCATAACCCACCAGATCGGGGCGATCATCGTCATGGCGATGGTTCTGCGCGCCCGTTTTGCCACCCTTTACCCGACAGCCCAATCGCTGCGCTGAGGAGCACCAGATGAAAAATGAAACCTATGCCGCCCTGATGGCGCATGTGCGCCAGACCGTGGCTCTTTCGCAGATCTCGGGCCTGATCGGCTGGGACCAGGAAACCATGATGCCGCGCGGGGCCGCCACCCAGCGAGGCGAATGGTCGGGCGCCCTTGAATCCGTGATCCACGAACGCCGCACCGACCCGCGCATCGGCGACTGGCTGGCAGCCCTTGAGGGCACCGATCTTGACGAGGTCGCGCGCGCCAATCTGCGCCATATCCGCCGCTCATACGACCGCAACACCAAGGTGCCGGCCGATCTGGCGGCCGAGATCGCGCGTGTCACATCGGTCGCACAGGGTATCTGGGCCGAGGCGCGGCGCAACGACGATTTCGCCGCCTTCGCCCCGACCCTGAAACAGGTGCTGGAGCTGCGCCGCCAGGAGGCCACCGCGCTCAGCGACGGGGATGACCCCTATGATGCGCTGCTTGACGATTATGAACCCGGCATGACCGGCGCACGTCTTGACCAGCTGCTGGGCAATCTGCGCGGAGGGCTTGTGCGGCTGCGCGACCGGATCCGGGGCAGCGGGCGCGTGGTCCCGCAGCTGGACCGCGATTTCGACCATGATCTGCAAATGAAGCTGTCGCACGAGCTGGCCACAAGTTTTGGCTATGACTGGAACCGCGGGCGACTGGACAAGGCGGTACACCCGTTCTCGTCCGGCTCGGGCAACGACTGCCGCATCACGACGCGGGTCGAGGCCGACAACCCCTTCAACTGTTTCTATTCGACCATCCACGAGGTCGGCCATGCCTGTTACGAGCAGAATATCGACCCCGATTACCTGCTGACCCCGCTGGGGCGCGGTGTGTCGATGGGTGTGCATGAAAGCCAGAGCCGCATCTACGAAAACCAGCTGGGCCGCTCGCGCGCCTTCACCGGCTATCTGTTCGGCCGCATGCGCGACCATTTCGGGGATTTCGGCATTGCGAACGAGGATGATTTCCACGCCGTCGTCAACGCCGTCGGCCAGGGCCATATCCGCACCGAGGCCGATGAGGTGCAGTACAACCTGCATATCCTCCTGCGCTATGAGCTTGAACGCGAAATGATCCTTGGCCGCCTTGAAGTGGACGATCTGGAAGAGGCCTGGAACAGCCGCTTTGAACGCGATTTCGGCTTTGCCGTGGACCGGCCCGCAAACGGGGTTCTGCAGGACGTGCACTGGTCGGTCGGCCTGTTCGGCTATTTCCCGACCTACAGCCTGGGCAATATCTATGCGGGCATGCTGTTCAAGGCGCTGAAGCGCGATGTGCCGGATCTCGACAGCGCGCTGGCCCGTGGCGACACGTCAGGCGCAACCGCCTGGCTGAAAGACCGGGTCCAGCGCCACGGCGGGCTGTATGAGCCGGCCAAGGTCATCAGCCAGGCCGCGGGCCAGGCCATCAGCGAAAAGCCCCTGCTGGCCTATCTGGAGGAGAAATTCAGCGCGATCTACGATCTCTGAGCGACGGCGCGGGTGAACTGGCCCCCTCGGCCCGACCACAGGATCAACAGGCTGGACGCAGCAACACTCCGGCAATACTGTCAGGAAACGCAGGCGACAAACGCCTGCGCGAAAGGTAGGTTTTCTGATGGACGGCCTGGAGTTCGTTGACGGCATCATACTGATGTGGTTTTCCCTGACCGCGCTGTCGGTTCTGTTCGTTGCAATCGATATCTGGAACACTCCCGAAGACCCCGTACTCAAATGGGGCTTTATCCTGCTTACAGCCTATATCGGGCCGTTCGGCGTGTTCCTTTATGTATTCGGCTGTCGCGAGCCGCTTCCGGGGTTGCACGAAAAATATATCGCGACCCGCTGGCGGCAGGTTCTGGGCTCGACCATGCACTGCGTTGCAGGCGACGGGATAGGAATTCTGGCCGGTGCCATCATCGGTGCCGTCATCCAGCTGAGCGGGCTGTCGGAAATCCTGCTGGAATATGTGCTCGGCTTCGGTTTTGGCTGGGCGATTTTTCAGGCCCTTGCAATGAAGGCGATGCTTGGTTCCTACAAACAGGCGCTGGCAAAAACCTTTTACGCCGAGCTGGTTTCAATGAACTGGCTGATGGCGGGCATGATGCCGACAATGATGATCCTGATGCGCACTATCGAAGGGGCGGAAGACCCGACCTCTCACCGGTTCTGGTTCGTGATGTCGATGTCGCTGCTGGTGGGGTTCATTGCAGCCTATCCGATCAACTGGTGGCTGGTGTCGCGTGGTCTGAAACATGGCATGATGACAGTGCGCCCGCATGAAAGCATGGTCGGAATGGATACCGGCGCGCCCATGGATACGGCCCCGCATCAGGCAGGCACACAGCCAGCATCTGCGCAAGAGCACACCAAACATTCGGAAAATCACAAGCCCGACGATCAGGGCCCTGCCGGTACCAAACCTTCAACCACACGGATGCTGGCCATCGCCACCATATCCTTTGGCGCCCTTGCCGCGGGTATCACCTTCGGGATGAGCATGGCGTCGCACTGACCGGGAACATGCGGTCAGGGGGCGTGGGTCACGCCGACGTGCCCCATACGCAAAAGCCCCCTGGATCGGGGGCTTTTTTGTCCTTGCCGTGACTTGCCGGTGGCGTTCAGAACATGTCGCTTTTGATCGGTATTTTCAAGGTCGCAACGCGAGGGCATGCGGCCGCCCGGGTGGGCGCGGATGCGCCCGCCAGAGGGGCGGGCGGGCGCATGCCCGGGACGCACGCGCCCCGGGCATGCGC
>WFQE01000200.1 GCA_015487165.1 Paracoccaceae bacterium
GCCGGGGGTTCTGATCTTGTTCATCAGGCGGCCCAGATGCGGCTCCTCGACCTGTGCCAGACGGCCCGAGCGATCCTTGGCCGGAAAGCCCCACGGGTTAATGGTCTGGCAGACGAAGGCACGGTAAGGCGCGCCGTCATCACCCGGCAGCTCGGCCATGGTGATGACCTCGTCGACGATGCCCGGCAGCTCGAGTCCGGTCTTGGAACCGTCGATCTGCGGCGAGAAAACCTTGCGGTTGAAGTCGTTCAGCTTCTCGTCGAGGATGCCGACGAACCAGACATTTTTCGCCCGCGTGTGCTGCAGATGCGTCAGCCAGCCGATCATCTCGCGCCCGTGCAGCCCATAGGCCCCGCGCACATCCGGCTTGCCGGTCTTTTCCGAGAACGCCTCGGGCTGGCCCTTGCACCAGCCGAAACACAGCCTCCCGGCCACAGTGATCGAGTCAATGAAGATGGTCTGGTATTTCTCAAGCACGGCGGGATCGCCGAACTGCTCACAGACGGCGGTAAAATGCGCCGGACCATAGGGCTGGTCATCGCGCAGCGCCGGATTGGGCCCGCCGATAAAGACCGCGAAATCCCGACACTCGGCCCAGGTGCGCGGCCGGATCGTATCACCCTGCCAGCCCTCGATCGCGAGGTCGCCCGCCTCGAGATCCATGAACAGGGTGGTGGCTGGATCGAGGGTCCAGAGAAGGGATGTTTTCCCAATTCCGGATTTCCCGAAGATGCAGCCCTTGATGCCGCGTTGCTCGGCCAAACGCTCGTCGGCGCTTATGATAGGGAGGCTCATTGCGCGCCCCCCTCATCTGACAAGGTGATTTTCAGCTTGCCGGGATGAACCGTGCGGGCATTGCGAAACGCCTCCTGCATCGATGTGGGCCAGGCTGCGAATTTGCGCTCGGCAACCTTGTAGCTGATGTCGATGATCTCGGCGGGGTCATCACCCGCCGCGCGGATGCGCTCAATCATGCGGGCCAGTTGCGCCTGATCCCAGGCAACCCGCTTTGGCAGATCGGCTTTGACCATGATCTCGCCATCCGCAAACCGAACCGTTCCGGTATTTTTTTGTGCAGACCGGCGCAGATCATCGGCCTGATCGGCGTATTTCAGAGCCAGCGCCCCATCGAGCCACTCGCAGGCCATCTTGGCCGAGCGCAGCGCCTTGGTGGTTTCCTGCTGCAGGCGCGCCAGCTCTGCCGCCGGCAAAGCCGCGATTTCGCCCACGGGCATGTGTTTGAGCACCTCGAGCGTGATGTGATTGGGAATGTTCATGTCCATCCCCCTCACGCCATCGCCCGAGGGACGTTCGGTGTCGCCTGACGGATCTGCTCGGCCTCGAAAGCCTCCACATCCTCGAGCCGGTAAACGACCCGCCCGCCAAGCTTGATGAATTGTGGGCCTTCACCGGCCCAACGCCACCGCTCCAGTGTGCGCGGTGAAATGTTCCATCGAGCCGCAAGCTCGATTTGGTTGAGGTGTCTTGTCGCCATCGTCATCTCCTTGGGATTTGTGCGAAAACCTGAGGATGAGAATGGCACTGCGGCAGGTAGGAGCCGGGAAGGAGCGAGGTAGGAGTGAAGGTAGGAATCGAGTTTTTCGGGCCTGAAACGAAAAAACCCGCCACGACGGGCGGATTTCTATGGGTCAGCAGGTTCGGAATTCGCTTAAATGTAAATCCGGCAGGTACCGTTTTTTCTTCGATGAACTCGCGCCAATCTTTGCGCCCGGAAAAGGCTTTTTCCAGCCTATTTACGCTGTCGCTATACTCAGCACCTTCCAACACGGCTGCAGTCAAGCATTCAGGTTGCCCTGAATTCCAGGCTTCAAACAGATGCCGGATCACCGCCCTCTGTTTCAAGCCTCTGAATGTGTAACGTTTCCCCCGAACAGTAATGACGCCTCCATCAGCAGCCATGACAACCGGAGCCTCGTCACCTCCGGCACCAAAAGAAACGCGGGCCGCGAGCACGTTGGCTTCAACGAGAAATCCTGTTCCGGTGTTCGCGACAGATTCAATGGCAGCGATCTCATGACTGGAAACCGGAGTGGCAGGCAGTGCCGTTTCCGGGCCAAGGCTCAGCACGACACGAAGGCCGGGCGACGGCCGTGTTTGTGTCTTTGCCTTGAATTCTTGCCAGATTTTGGAATTGGAAAGACCGCGAGCAATCCAGACCGGTAGCGGCAGCGCTCCTGCCGCCCTTGCTCCCACTCTTTCCACAATCATGGGCCTCACTTGATTCTGCCACACTCTTTGGTGTGGCGCTGTTATATCTGGGCCTTCAGGCATGCAACTTTTCGCCCCACCACGTCCATTTCTGTTTTCTCTGATCACGTGAGAGGATTTGATGGCGCGGCAACCGGTCGGACGCGAAATTCACGAAAAACCCTTGTTTTATTGGTCTTTCGTCGAGCGAACCAAATCGCCGCGAGGTTCGGTCGAATAGAGAGAAACGGGGGATAGAGAGCGTAATAAGGTGACC
>WFQE01000201.1 GCA_015487165.1 Paracoccaceae bacterium
CGCCCTTGTCGCGCAGGAATTCCAGCGCCGTCAGGCCGCCAAAAGCGATTGCCGCGGCTTCGGCAAAGCTCAGGCCCGAGGGCTTCTGTGTCATGACACCATCAGCGGGCATAGTCAGGTAATCGGCATGCCCGCCCATGGCCGCGCCCGGATAGGCCACCACCGCATCGCCAATGCTCCACCCCGTGACCTTGGCGCCCATGTCCACGATGATCCCCGCCGCGTCACCGCCCAGCACAGCTCGGCGCGGGCGGGTCCAGCCGGCAAAGGCGCGGATGGCAAGGCCCAGCCCGCGCGGCACCTCGAGCGAGCGCATACGCCAGTCGCCGGCGCTGACGGTGCTGGCGTGGACACGGATCAACACTTCGTTTTCTTTTGGTTCGGGGCGGGGCTGCTCGGTGATCGAGACCACCTCGGGGCCACCATAGCGGCTGTAGGTTGCGGCTTTCATGGTAAAATTCCTTCTGTTCGTTTCGCCTCTGTTGCTACAGGCCCACCTTCAATATGCAAATTGACTATATTTTCATTTATGATATGCGTTTTTGTATGGATTGGACCTCTGTCACTTTCGACTGGAACCGCGCCCGCGCCTTCCTTGTCACCGCCGAGGAAGGCTCGCTTTCGGCGGCCGCCCGTGCGCTGGGCATGACCCAGCCAACCCTTGGCCGCCAGGTCGAGGCATTGGAAGCCGAACTTGGTGTGGCGTTGTTCGAGCGTGCGGGGCGCGGATTGATCCTGACCCCTTCGGGGCTCGATCTGCTCGAACATGTCCGAACAATGGGCGAGGCCGCCACGCGGTTTTCCATTGCCGCCGCAGGCCAGACACAAAAACTGGAAGGCAAGGTTTCCATCACCACGTCGGAGGTCTATGCCGCGCTGGTCTTCCCACCAATTCTGGCACGGCTCAGGCGCGAGGAACCGGGGATCGAGATCGACGTGATCGCCACTTCGACCACCCGCGACCTCCGCCGCCGTGAGGCCGATATCGCCGTGCGCAATTTCCGCCCGACCGAGCCGGACCTGATCGCTCGCAAACTGCGCGACGCCCCCGCCCGTCTTTACGCCACACCCGCCTATCTGGCCCGCATCGGCAATCCGGCCACACCGCACGATCTTTCGCGGGGCGAGTTCATCTCTATCGACCGCTCGGGCGCACTACTCGACGGGCTCAACGCCATGGGGCTGAACCTGACCGAAAAGAACTTTCCGGTCTTTACCGACAATTATCTGGTGATGTGGGAATATGTGAAGCAGGGTCTGGGCATAGGGATCCTGGACGGGCATATCGGCGATGCAGAGCCCGCCGTGGTGCGCGCCCTGCCCAACCTCGAGCCGCTGTCCTTCCCGATCTGGCTGGTCTCGCACCGCGACCTGACCACCAGCCGCCGCATACGCCGCGTGTTCGACCTGCTGGCCGAGGAGTTGGGCAAAACCCCCTAGCCGCGCCCATAATTGCAACCCATTGTCCAAACCCTGTTACCTGCGGTCATGCCCAAATGCGCCTGTCGGCCCTAGGTCTGTTCCACCAAACAAACTTATGGAACAAACGATGCGTATATCTTCTTTATCTCTATTTCCCTTGATCGCTGTGCTCGGGGCCTGTTCGGGGTTGGGCACCAACGAGACCCTTGTGGTGGACGGGCCCAAATCCGCCAGTTTTGACTCCGATCTGGCCGCATGCCGCAACCTTGCGCGCCAGCAAGGCCAGCTTGACGCTGAAACCGGCGCGGCGGTGGTGCTCGGGGCGGGTCTTGGTGCTTTATTGGGCTGGGCCGATCCGGGCAGCAATGGCGGTGAAGGGGCCATTGGCGGGGCGCTTGGCGGCGCCGCCGTGGGCACGGTTTCGGCTGCCGAAAAACGCCAGGAAATCGTCATCAACTGCATGATCGGGCGCGGCCACAATGTTGTGGGCTAGCGCCGGAAAGGACACGCTATGAAACGAGTATTGATCGCGGGGGCAACCGGCTATCTGGGCCGGCATCTCGTAAAAGAATTCAGGGCCAATGGCTGGTATGTGCTGGTGCTGGTGCGTTCGGAAAGCCGCGCGCGCCAAGCGGGGCTGGAGGCGGATGCCATGATCGAGGGCGAGGCGACGCGCCCTGCTGATTTGGCCGGCATAATGGACGGGGTGGACCTTGTGGTGACCAGCCTTGGCATTACCCGCCAAAAGGACGGGCTGAGCTACCATGATGTGGATTTTCA
>WFQE01000202.1 GCA_015487165.1 Paracoccaceae bacterium
CTCTGAAACCTGCTCTGAACGCGGGGATCAGGTCCAGGCCCATCCCACACCACAGAAGGCGAGTTGGCGGAGTGGTGACGCAGCGGATTGCAAATCCGTGTACACCGGTTCGATTCCGGTACTCGCCTCCAATAAAATCAAAGACTTAGCGGATAGGCGGCGAGAAATTGGCCGATGTTTTCACATCCGTTTTCACGTTTCCCGTTTTGTTTTTGTTCTGTTCCGGGTGTCCTCAGCATCCTGTGCGCGAGCTTTTTGGCAGGTGGCACCGGCAGATCTGACGACCGATGCACAGTTGTTCGCGGGCGTTACGAGTCTGCCGATCCTCGGGGCAAGCGTCGGTTTCCTGATCGGTCAGGTCGAGCTATTTTTCCTGGAGACGATTCATCTTGCGTTGGGCCGTCTTTCCCTTTTCTTCGTTCGGCGCATTGAAACTTTATAACCGGAACTAAGTTACTTATTAAGATGCTTAAAAAGCAAAGGAGTTCCGGTAATGGCAACAAAAGTCAGAGTCGGCAGGGGCGCGAAACGCGAACTATCTGAATTGGGCAGCCGCCTAAAGCTCGCCCGGCTCCGTAGGCGTTTGCCAGCAACCTTGGTAGCCGAACGGGCAGCGATCAGTGCCAGAACTCTCCAAAAGATCGAAGCAGGAGATCCTGCCGTCAAGATCGGCAGTTATGCTGCCGTCCTGCAGGCGCTGGGCTTGATACAGGGCTGGGGTTCAATCAATGATCCCGAAGGTGAGCGCATCTCAATCGACGACACGCCGCAGCGCGCGAGGCTGAGAGATGGCGGATGATGTAAAAGTCTGGCTCGATTGGCATGGCCTGCGCCAGATCGGTGTTCTGCGCCGCATACCCGGTCGTGGGCGAGAGCGCGTGTCCTTCCAATATGCCGACGATTGGATCGCAGACCGAGACGCATTCCCTATTTCACCAGAATACCCCCTCACCGCGGGTGCGTTCGTCCCGCCCCCAGGGCACGATATTCTCGCACCGCTCGGCGACTCCGCACCGGATCGCTGGGGTAGAACCGTCATGCGCCGCTACGAAGGGCGTGCGGCGCGCGTTGATGGCCGAAGGTCCAAGGTGTTCCAGGAGACGGACTATCTGCTCGGCGTCAATGACGAGACTCGTCTTGGTGCTCTCAGGTTTTCGACTGATGGTGTGTTTCAGGCTCCGCAAGGCATAGGAGTGCCCACGTTGCTCGCACTGGGCGATCTTCTGGCCGCGGCCCAGCGCCTCTTGCGCGGCGAAGAAACCGAGGAGGACCTCCAAATGCTTTTCGCGCCGGGCTCTTCGCTTGGCGGCGCGCGTCCGAAGGCCAGTGTTTTCGACCAACATAACCGCCTGTCGGTTGCAAAGTTTCCGAAGGACGACGACGAATATTCTCTGGAGCGCTGGGAGGCCATAACGCTCGATATGGCGAAGGCTGCGGGCATCAACGCTGCCGATCACACACTTGAGACCGTTGGGAATTCCACGGTGATGCTGTCGCACCGCTTTGACCGCGATGGCGACGAACGCATCCCGTTCATCTCGGCGATGGCGATGCTGGACGGCAAAGACGGTGACAGGTTCAGCTACATCGACCTTGCAGATGTGATTGCTTCTGAGAGCGCGCAGCCCGAGGCGGATCGACAAGAATTATTCCGCCGCGTGGCATTCTCAATCATGGTGAACAACACAGACGATCACATGCGCAATCATGGCTTTCTGCGCGCCAAAGGCGGTTGGCGACTGTCTCCGGCATACGACATCAATCCGGCGCCCAATGCTCCGCGGGTTCTGAGCAGCTATGTTTCCGAGGATAATCCAGACGGGAGCTTGGCGCTGCTGAAAGAGTCGGCGGCGGGCTACATGATTGAGGACGCCACGGCCAACGATATCATCGCCGAGGTGGCTTCGGTTGTTGATCGGTGGCCTGAATTCGCACGCCAACGCGGCGCACCAGAGCGCGAAATGCGGATTCTTGAACCCGCATTCGAGACGTCGATTTCCTGAGGAACGGTCGCCCCCTTAACGCATAACCATCGCCCGGCTGGTGTGGCCGGTGACGGCCATGATCAGCTCGTCCGACAGGCCCAGCGCCACCAGGTCTCTGCCGCAAAGAAGGCCGTCCGGTCGGAATGGCGTGCCAACCGTCGGTGGTGCCATCAACCGGGCCAGCGTTTCAATCAGACGCCGTTTGACTTTCAATCGGTCGGGCTCGCGCTTTCAATTGGTCGGGTCTTTCCGCGCAGGCCATCCGTGCCTTCTGCCGCGCGGCGCCGGCATGGCGTACCACCGTCGTTCGGGTGGTGTGGCCAGCCAACCGTCAGAAGATATCCTCGATGTCGACCGAGCTGCCGCGTGTGACCAACCGGAATTCGAGCTTGAGCACGGCCATGATGGCCATCACCGTGGCAAGCTTGGTCCCCGCACCGCCATTCTCGAGCGACGAAATCGTTGCAACGCGTAGATTGGTGCGCGCGCTGATATCGCTTTGGGTCCACCCGCGTGCTTTGCGCGCTCGGCGGAGCGCTTCACCGAGCTGGTCGGCGGTTCGTGCTGTAAGGTCCACATGGGGCTCCTTTTGCGGTGTAGCGCAAATCGGAGCATATTACGCTGCAACGTAAAATTCAATAATTTGTGCTGTAGCGTAATTGCAGTACTGATTTCACACCCGCAACGTAAGCGATGCGCACAAACTGTCCTGATTTCAGCTTAACGCTGTTCTGAAGGCCCACCCAGCAAGATCCACGGTAGGAAGCTCGTGTTGCCACCAGCGGAAAAATGACCCATATATGAGGCAAATCATGCCAATTTGCCTCATATATAGGTCATCAAGGGATCTATCGTGCCCGCCAAACGGAAAAGAGCATATGCGCGCTACACGCTCGAAAGTCTCGTCCTGTTGGGCAAGTTGACCCGTTTCGGCCGCAAGCAGCGCAAGATGACGGAGCGGGAACTGGCCGAGCGCCTCGGCATAGCCCGCAGCACCCTGCAGCGGATCGAGAAAGGCGACCCCAGGGTCGAGATCGGGTTGGTGTTCGAGGCCGCCGCCATTGTCGGGGTGAAACTCTTCGATGCCGATCTGAAGGGGATAGCAGCGCTCACCAGCCGGACCGATGACCGGATCGCCGTGTTGCCCAAGCACGTCTACAAGACCGGAAAGCCGGTCAAGGACGCGTTTTAGTCCGCGCCTTCTGCGCCATCATCGCCCGCGCCTTCTGCCGCGCGGCGCCGGCATAGCGCACCACCATCGCACGGCTGGTGTGGCCGGTCACAGCCATGATCAGCTCGTCCGACAGGCCCAGCGCGGCCAGTTCTGACGCGGTGGTGTGGCGCAGGGCGTGGATGTCGTAGTCTTCTGCGCCGATCTCCTTGCGCACCTGCATCACCGCGTAGGCCGCCAC
>WFQE01000203.1 GCA_015487165.1 Paracoccaceae bacterium
GATTGTCCACCGCCAGACGGCCGAGGATGATGACGGGAACGGGCGACGGCATGTTGCGGCGGACCTTGCTCGGGGCTTCGTCCCGCTCGACCGCACCGGCGGCCAAGGCGTAATAGCCGACCACGGTGTGACCGCGACAAACAACATAAACCCGCGAGGCCCCCGAGGCCTGATTGCCCCGCGCACGGCGTTTCAGCCACAGGTCAAGGCTTGGCGCGCCACAGTCAAATGCCTCCAATTCATGGGTTTCATCAAGAAGTTCGGGCACCCGCAGGGGCGCTATAGCCGCACTCATCCCTCCCACGGGGCCTTGGTTGCCATTAGCTTGCGCAAGGCCTCCGACGGTTTGGCCGGCGCATCAAGGGCCGCCTGAAACGCATTGAACCGCTCGGGGTCCAGCCGGAACAGACTGCGGTCAAGCAACGCATCTTCCGCCGCGCGGCGCGTTGCTTCGAGCATGAATTCGGTGCGGTTCTTACCCAGAGCATCCGCCGCACGATCGATCAGATCCCGGTCGCGTCGGGTGACACGCAGGTTGATTAGCGATTTGCTTGGCGTTTGGGCAACAGGTTGCGGTGTCAGCATTGGAATCTCCTAGGGTGTGATACTTGCAATGTAAATACAATAGATACACAAATCAAGAGGCCGCATAATGGCAAAGCAATTTCCCCAATCCCTTCAATTTCATCTCGACAGCGGCACGACCACACTCGCCTGGTGCTGGCGGCTCACCCGCAATGACGGGGCGGTGTTCGGCTTCACCGATCATGACCGGCCGCTGACGTTTGACGGCACCACATTCGAGTCGGAATCCGGTTTCACCGCATCGGAAATCCGCCCCGGTTCCGACCTGTCTGTCGATGCGCAGGAGGCAGAGGGCGTGCTGACCTCCACCACCATCACCGAGACCGATATTCTCGATGGCCGCTGGGACAATGCCACGGTGGAGATCTGGCGCGTCAACTGGACCGACACCGCCAGCCGTGCCCTGCTGCGGCGCGGGGCCATCGGTCAGGTCCGGCGTGGGCGGCTGCATTTTGTGGCCGAGATGCGCTCGCTGGCCCATGTGCTGGGGCAAACAATCGGGCGGACATTCCAGGCGGGTTGCGATGCGGCATTGGGGGATGCCCGCTGCGGGGTTGATCTGAATGCGGCCGCTTTCAAGGCGACTGGCGCCGTGGTGTCACTGTCGGGCGATCGCGGCTTTGCGGTCTCCGGCCTTTCGGGCTTTGCCGAAGGCTGGTTTGCGCTCGGCACCCTGCACTGGCTGAGCGGTGCTAATACGGGGCGCAAGGCCGAGGTTCTGGGCCATGCTGTTACGGGTGCTGACGTAATCATCACTTTGCTTGAGGCCCCTGTGCGTCCGATCGAGGTTAGCAATACCTTCAACATCTTCGCCGGTTGCGACAAGCGGTTCGAGACCTGTCAGAACAAGTTCGCCAACGCGGCCAATTTCCGTGGCTTCCCCCATATCCCGGGGCAGGACACCATTATCCGCTACGCGGCCAAGGGCGATGCCAACGCGGGGTCGGTGTTATGACGGACGTACGAAACACAGCCTCCGCGCGCATCGTCAAGGCCGCCCGCCGCTGGATCGGCACGCCGTATCACGATCAGGCCTCGGTTTGCGGTGTGGGCTGTGATTGTCTCGGGCTTCTTCGTGGCGTCTGGCGCGACATTGTGGGGCCGGAACCAATGCCGGTTCCGCCTTATTCCCGTGACTGGGGTGAAGCAGGACCGGTCGAAGTTCTGGCCGAGGCGGCGCGGGCCGCAATGGTGGAGCTAAATGTTGCGGAGGCCCGCACCGGCGACGTCATCCTGTTTCGTATGCGTGCGGGCGCGATTGCCAAGCATGTCGGTATTCTGTCCGGCACCGACAGAAGTGTGCGCTCGCACCGCAGCGGGCGTCCCCGCTTTATTCATGCCTATGAACGCACTGGCGTAATCGAGGAACATCTGACGCCCGCCTGGCAGCGCCGGATCGCCTTCGCCTTTCGTTTTCCTGTGAGGTAAACCATGGCTTCCATTCTTCTCGCCTCGGCCGGTGCCGCGATCGGCGGCAGCATCGGCTGGGCCATCCTTGGCGTGTCGGCTGCCACCATCGGCGGCGCGATCGGCTCCTTCGCGGGC
>WFQE01000204.1 GCA_015487165.1 Paracoccaceae bacterium
AGCTTTACGAAGCTGCTCTTGAACGCCTGACCCGCGAAGTCGCCGCCGTTGACGGTGTTGACGAGGTCAGCGCCCAGCAGCGCGTTGACAGTGTTCTGGTGTCCCGCGCTGCCTGACATGACTTTCCCGGCGCCCTGCCTCGGCGCCGGTCAGACGATCCGCCTCATATGCTGATCGTTTTCACGCGAAAGCCGCCCGACCGGAATGGTCTGGCGGCTTTTTCATGGCAATCGCAAAGGCACAATAGAAAAGGTCGCGCGGGTGGCGCGACCTTGTTCATCTTTCGGTCGGGCAGGATCTACTTGATCTTGCCTTCCTTGTATTCGACATGCTTGCGCACGACCGGGTCGTATTTGCGGACAACCATCTTTTCGGTCATGGTGCGTGCATTTTTCTTGGTCACGTAAAAGTGGCCGGTATCCGCCGTCGAATTCAGACGGATCTTGATTGTGGTCGGTTTCGCCATTTTGCTCGTCTCCTGTCGCGGCCACGTCCATCTGCGGCCCTGCGCGTTGCGGCCGACTCGTCCGGCCAGCTGAAATCTGGAACCTGCCTTTTAAACGCCTTGCAGTGGCAGTCAAGGGCAGTTTTGGCGCGCGGATGGCCTGTAAGCCGGATTCTGTCCGGGGGTTTCCCCCCTGGATGACCATTCATCTGGCCCCGTCGTTACCGGCGGGTTCTAGCTGCCGACCCGGGTCTCTGGGCCGAGGATGCCCTGGGCGTTGCAGCCCCCGAGACCCCTATTTGGCATTGCTCCGGGCGGGGCTTGCCATGCCACCCCCGTTGCCGGGGGTGCGGTGGGCTCTTGCCCCACCTTTTCACCGTGACCCTGCATGCAGGGCCGTCTGTTTTCTGTGGCGCTTTCCCTCGGGTTTCCCCGGCCGGGCGTTACCCGGCGCCCTTTCCTCGTGGAGTCCGGACTTTCCTCGCGCGCCTTGCGACGCACGCGGCCATCCAGCCATCCGCGCAGGTCCGAGTTAGGCGCAGCAGGCCACAGGGTCAAGGCCCGAGTCGGCACGGGTAAGTTTGCGCAAGCGCCATGATGATCGCCATGTCGTCACCGTCCAGCGGGCCCTGATGGCGGGGCCGAAAGCGCAGACGGAATGCGTCGAGGATGGCGTGGGTCGGAATATCCTCGCCCACCGGATAGCCGAACGCGGCCGCCTGTTCCAGAAACGCGGCCTCATCCGGCTTATGTTGCTCACCTGGTGCGCACCAAACCGAAAGCCCCCGCAACGCCAGCCGGCGCCAGTCGAAACCCGCCCCCGGATCGGCCTTTCGCCCCGGTGCCATGTCGGAATGTGCAATGACCGCCTGTGGGGCAATCCGGTGGCGTTTCAGGATATCGTCAAGCAGCAATTCCAGCGCATCCATCTGGGCGGCAGCATAGGGCGGATGCCCTTTCAACGGGCCAGGATTGGCCAGTTCGATCCCGATGGAATGGGAATTGACGTCCTCGACCCTGCCCCAGCGGCCGGCGCCGGCGTGCCAGGCGCGCAGGGCCTCGTCAACCAGCCGAAAGATGTGGCCGCGCTCGTCAATCAGGTAGTGGCAGGACACCTCGGCCGCAGGATCGCATAACCTTGCCAGCGCGCTTGCGGCGTCACGCATTGCGGTATGATGCAAGACAACCATATCCGGGCCACGCCCGTGGCGGCGCCTGCCGAAATTTGGCGAAGGGTGCAGGAAGATGTTCAGGCCCCGCACCGCGCGCCCCTATTTCCTGAGCATCTTGCGATAGAATTCCGGTGACCAATCGCAGGCAAAGCCATCGCCGTCGGGATCGAGCCCCAGCGGGTCACGCTTGGGGCCACCCGCCTTTAGAAAGGCCGCCTGCGCCTCGTCCGGCACCGAATAGCTGCGGCAACGCTGCGATGACATCACCCCCAGCGGGTTGAACCGCCGATACAGCTTTTCGCCCACCTTGTTGGTGGTCTCCAGCGCATATTTGGCGACGTTCACGCCGTCTTGCGTCTTGGGCAGTTTGACCTGCGAGGTATCGATGAACTTGTATTCCTTGCGCAGCGCTTTCAGCCGCGCGGCATCCTCTTCGGGGGTCACGCGGGCGGTCACCGCCGCGAAATCCTGCGTGTCCGAGATATTCGGGTTGTCGTTGGTGATGACGATCTGATCCTTGGGCTTGGCCTGATCGGTCGCCGCGGCTGCCTTGTCCTTGGCTGCCGTGTCTGCCGCTGCGGTCTGGGTGGTCTGGGCCGCCGGCGTTGCAGACTGTTTGGGCACCATTGCCCCGTCGTCAGGGGCGGGTGTCACGCAGGCCGACAAGGCCAACAGGGCAATCAGGGATATGATCGAACGCATGTTTGTTCCTTGGTCGGGAAATCCGTCTGAAACAGAGCTTTACCACCATTTTCCGGGTTTTGAAACAAAGCCGGCTGCACGTTCCAGTGAGTAGGCGGAATTCAGCAGGTCAGCCTCTTCCCAGGGGCGCCCGATCAATTGCAGCCCCAGCGGCAGCCCTTCATGGTTCAACCCCGTCGGAACCGAAATCCCCGGCAACCCGGCCAGGTTGACCGTGACCGTGAACACGTCGTTCAGATACATCTTGACCGGATCCTGATCGGCCATCTCGCCCAGACCGAAGGCGGCCGACGGCGTGGCCGGCGTCAGGATTGCATCGACGCCGGTTGCGAACACGTCGTCGAAATCCTTCTTGATCAGGGCACGCACCTTGCGGGCGCGGTTGTAATAGGCGTCGTAAAAGCCCGCCGACAGGACATAGGTGCCGATCATCACCCGGCGCTTGACTTCGGCGCCAAAGCCCTCGGCGCGGGTCTTTTCGTACATCTCGGTGATGCCGTCGCCCGCGTCCAGCCTGGCGCGGTGGCCGTAACGCACACCGTCATAGCGGGCCAGGTTGGATGATGCCTCGGCCGGGGCGATCACATAATAGG
>WFQE01000205.1 GCA_015487165.1 Paracoccaceae bacterium
CGTCGAGATGAGCCAGATCACCCCGCCGGTCGGCTTCAACCTCTTCGTCATCCAGGGGCTGACAGGCATCAACATCCTCGCCATCGCACGCGCCGCCCTGCCCTTCTTCCTGCTCCTGCTCGCCGCAGTGGCCATCATCATCGCCTTCCCACAGCTCGTGACCTTCATGCCAGGCATGATGGGCGGCTGAGGAACAAGACACCCGCGCCCCAAGCTCACCTGAAACCCTGGGGCGCGGGGATTTGGGGGCTGATCCCCTTGGATTACAGGGAAGACGCAGCCCGCGAAGCCTGGTCGTAAAGCCCTGACAGCGTCCTAAGAGTCGCAGCAATCTCGCGCAACTCATCATTGCTGGTACCAACGCGACTCAGGCTTTCGATCAGACATTGCTCGCGTAATTCGCGATATCTTTCACACAGCGCCGCGCCTTTGTCAGTGGTCGAGTAGAACATTTCCTTGCCGCTTTTCTCACCACTGACGAGGCCCTGTTTGAGCAGCTTTTTCACCGCGTAATTGACCGTATGCGTATCCTCGATATTCAGCATAAAACAGATATCGGAGAGCCGCTTCGCCCGACCACGATGAAAGATGTTGTGCAGCACCAGTATATCCAGCGTGCCGAGATCGGCATTGCCGGAGGCGGTCATGCATCGGGTCACCCAGCGGCTGAAACCATTATAGGCAACAATCAGACCAAATTCGAACTCCGAGAGCTGCCAGCCTCCTTCGGTTGCCAGATGGCGCGAAGAAACGATCTTTCGTTGTGAAGCCTTATTTTCCATACCTCACACTTACGATTTACCAGTAATTTATCAAGAAAAATACTTCGATCTGGAAATATACTACGCTGAAAGTTCTCGAAAAACGTGCAATTACACTTGGTGCTGTCCTAGCCAACTCCCCCATATACCGTTTAACCCACTGTTTCAATTGCCGTAACTTCTCCCGCGGATCACTGCAGTAGAAGCGCCACTCACACTCCTTCAGAAACAGACCAAAATGCTGCCGCGGGATACCATTGAAACGGCGTAGATGACGCTTGGCCTGAGCGGTTTCATTCTGCATGATCTGAGCACATGTCAAGCTGCTCATATGGCTTGGGAAGCCGGTTTATTAAGGAGAAAATCCAAATACAGATTCCATGGAACCACTGACATTTTCCAGCAACGGATCTGACCTCTGGCAGCCCGGACGAGGCCGAGCAATACAGCAAGGCCGCGGACACCAAGCTAGCCACCTCCCACGACACCGCGCGCATCAAGGCGTGCCGGTAGAACCGTTACTGTACTCGGTCATATTGGAGAGTAGCAGAAATCCTGCCATGCACGCCCAAGGGGGCGCCTAGGATGGCCTCGAAGTCCTCTTCGGGCATCCGGACGAATCCCGCGTCCTTCGACGGTGGGGTCATGGTTATTCCCTTGTTGTTGCTCGAGATCACGCTGACGGCGCCATCGGCAGCAGGTACTGGATGGCGATGCGCACATCCCCTCCGGTGAAACTCCCGCCGTTTGCGGTCAGGACAATCGGCGTCTCGGCATAGAAGGCCTGCGGCCCGATCACGCCGACATTGGTGCTGCCGGCCGCCACGCCGAGCGAGCCGCCGAACTTGGCGGGCTCGCCGGCGATGCCGCAGTCGTAGCTTGTCGCACCGGTAACGGCCGTCACCGTGCGGGTTGAGACCGCCAGCACGATGGCCCGGTCGGGAATGGCGATGGTGGAGGGGACCGAGGCGCCGGAGAGACCCGAGAGCAGCTCTTCGTCCACATGCAGCCCGATGGACGATCCGCTCGGTCCCCGGGCCACCTCGACGGCCGGGCTGCGCACCAGCAGGCTCAGCGCTGCCTCGAGCGTCAGCCACGCCCCGCCCATGCGCACGACCAGAACGCTTTCGTCCTCGACCCAGACGCGCCAGCCTTCCGATGGCGGCAGTCGCAACCACGCCCCACCCGAGAACAGCACCACGTCGCCGTCCCAGCCAGCCCAGGCCCCTGTGGCGCCGGCGGCGACGATGTGGCGCTCGCCGTCGACCGGGCTGACCGGCGGCGTGGTCAAGTCCCGGTCCCTCACGACAAGCTGCACCAGCCCGTCGAGCCGGGAGAGCGCCTCGTTCACGGTAACATGCTTCTGGGCCTGGGCGGCGGC